>NZ_JALJRP010000005.1:0-322467 GCF_024519715.1 Pseudomonas sp. Pse35
CAGCCGCTAAGCCAGCTGCTAAAACTGCTGCTGCCAAACCAGCCGCTAAGCCAGCTGCTAAAACTACTGCTGCCAAACCAGCCGCTAAGCCAGCTGCTAAAACTACTGCTGCCAAACCAGCCGCTAAGCCAGCTGCTAAACCTGCTGCTGCCAAACCAGCTGCCAAGCCAGTCGCTAAAACGGCAGTTGCCAAACCGGCCGCTAAACCCGCTGCTGCCAAACCAGCCGCTAAGCCAACTGCTAAACCTGCTGCCGCCAAACCGGCCGCGAAGCCCGCTGCCAAGCCAGCGCCCGCAAAGCCAGCTACTCCAGCAGCACCCACTGCTACTCCGGCAGCAGCCACCGCTCCAACTGCATCGGCCAGCAGCACCCCTGCACCGGTAGCGCCAAGCACCACCCCAACCAGCGCTTCCTAAGTATTGGTGGCCATGGCGCGCAATTGCAGCAGCGCGTCGTGGTCAAGGTTGGCGGCTTCGGTCGCCAGGCCTTCAAGCCATTCTTGCTGACCCGGCACCTCATTGATCGGCCACGCCTGCGCCAGCGCTTCCAAGCGCGCCAGCAGCGTTCTTTCGGCCTCCAGTTCCAGCGTCTTGACCTGCTCTCGTAGCAATGCCAATTGCGCATCCTGCTGGGCCAAGGCTCGCCATTGCCCGCGCATTTGTCGCAAGGGTTCGACAACCTGCACCCGCCACGGCTGGGCAATCTGCTGCAGTGCCTGAACGCGTTCGGGCTTATATGCCACACCTCGCCATTCCAGCCACGCACCACACAACAACAGGCACACGTCTGCCCCTTGCTCCTGCAAGCGCAGGCAAGCGGCCTCCACGCCCGGGCGGGCGTAGGTCGAAAGGGCGAAGCTCCACAGGTCAGCGCACATATTCACACCCAAGCCAGCGGCCAACGAAGCTGGTAGACTCCGCCGCCATTATGATCCGACTTCAAAGCCTAACATTACAGCGTGGCCCGCAACGTCTTCTCGAAGACGCCGAGCTGACCCTGCACGCCGGTCACAAAGCCGGCCTGATCGGAGCCAATGGCGCCGGCAAATCCACGTTGTTCGCCTTGTTGCTGGGTGAGCTGACCCCGGATTCGGGGGACTGCCTGCTGCCGGCCGACTGGCGCATTGCTCATATGCGCCAGGAGATCGACACCCTGGACCGTATCGCCATCGACTACGTGCTCGATGGCGACCTGCGCCTGCGCCAGGTGCAGCACGACCTGGCTGAGGCCGAAAAAGCCCAGGACGGTGCCGCACAGGCGCGCCTGCACTCGGAGCTGGACAGCGCCGACGGCTATACCGCCGACGCCCGTGCTCGCAAGATGCTCGCCGGCCTTGGGTTTACCAACGAACAGATGGACCGTCCGGTCGCGGACTTCTCCGGTGGCTGGCGCATGCGCCTGAACCTGGCCCAAGCGCTGATGTGCCCCTCGGACCTGCTACTGCTCGACGAACCGACCAACCACTTGGATCTCGATGCGATCCTGTGGCTGGAAGACTTCCTCAAGAGTTACCAGGGCACCTTGCTGCTGATTTCCCACGACCGGGATTTCCTCGACGCCGTGGTCGATAACATCGCCCATGTCGAACAGAAGAAAATCACCCTTTACCGTGGCGGCTATACCGCGTTCGAACGCGCGCGTGCCGAACGCCTGGCCCAGCAGCAACAGGCCTTTGAAAAGCAACAGGCGCAACGTGCGCACATGGAAAGCTACATCGCAAGGTTCAAGGCCCAGGCTACCAAGGCCCGCCAGGCCCAGAGCCGGATCAAGGCCCTGGAACGCATGGAAGAGCTGTCGGCGGCCCACGTCGATTCGCCGTTCGACTTTGTCTTCCGTGAGTCGGTGAAGATCTCCAGCCCGCTGTTGGACCTCTCGGACGCTCGCCTTGGCTATGGCGACAAAACCATCCTTGAGAAGGTCAAGCTGCAGCTCACGCCGGGCGCACGCATCGGTTTGCTCGGCCCGAACGGTGCAGGCAAGTCGACACTGATCAAGAACCTCTCGGGTGAGCTTGAGCCGCTGGCCGGCCGCCTGACCCGTGGCGAGAACACGGTGGTGGGTTACTTCGCCCAGCACCAACTGGACTCGCTGGACGCCAAGGCAAGCCCGTTGTTGCACCTGCAACGTCTGGCGCCGACCGAGCGCGAGCAGACCCTGCGCGACTTCCTTGGCGGTTTCGACTTCCGTGGCGCGCGCATTGACGAACCTGTGCTGAATTTCTCCGGTGGCGAAAAAGCCCGACTGGCCCTGGCCCTGATCGCGTGGGATCGCCCGAACCTGTTGCTGCTCGACGAACCGACCAACCACCTGGACCTGGAAATGCGCCTGGCGCTGACCATGGCCCTGCAGGAGTTCAGCGGTGCAGTATTGGTGGTGTCTCACGACCGTCACCTGCTCAAGAGCACTACCGACAATTTCCTGCTGGTCGCCGACGGCAAGGTCGAAGAGTTCGACGGCGACCTGGACGACTACGCGCGCTGGCTGACGGAATACCGCCTGCGCAATGCGCCGGCCAGCAACACGCCGGTCAACCCGGACAAGACTGACAAGAAAGCCCAGCGCCAGGCCGCCGCCGCGCTGCGCCAGCAGTTGGCGCCGCACAAGCGTGAGGCCGACAAGCTGGAAGCCGAACTGGGCAAGGTGCATGAGCGCCTGGCCAAGATCGAAGCCAGCCTGGGCGACAGCGCCGTGTATGAGGCGGCGCGCAAGGACGAGCTGCGTGACCTGCTGGCCGAACAGGCCAAGCTCAAGGTGCGCGAGGGGCAACTGGAGGAAACCTGGATGGAGGCCCTCGAATTGCTCGAAACCCTGCAAGCGGAGCTGGAGGCGCTGTCCTGATGGAAGCGTTGCAATTGCCAGTCCCGGTGCAATGGATCGAGCCCATCTGGATTGGCGTGCAAATCCTGCTGATCCTGCTGGCCGGCTACCTGGCCCAGCGCTTTGTCGCCAAAGGCCTGACACGCCTGGGTGAGCGCTACCCGTTTCCGCCGCAATTGTTGATGCCCCTGCGCGGTGGCTTGCGCTGGCTGATCATGGGCAGTGCACTGATCTTTGTATTGGGCCGCCTGGGTGTGTCGGCCACGGTGTTGTGGACGGCCTTGTCGGGCTTTGTCGCGGTGGCGGCCGTGGCGTTCTTCGCCATGTGGTCGGTGCTGTCCAACCTGCTGTGCGCGATACTGATCTTTACCGTCGGGCCGTTTCGCCTGGGTGATATCGTCGAGCTGGTGGACACCGTCGACAAGCCGGGCGTGAAGGGCCGGGTCGTGGCGATCAACTTGCTCTACACCACGCTGATCGAAGTCGAGGAAGCCGGGACCAACAGCGCGATGGTGCAGGTGCCCAATAGTCTGTTCTTCCAGCGCTCGGTACGCCGTTGGCCCGGCTCTGGCACCAACATCCTGTAGGAGCAAGCTTGCTCGCGAAGACCGTCAACGATAACGCAGCGCTTGCAGTCAGCCCGCATCGCCTGTGCATTTTTCGCGAGCAAGCTCGCTCCTGCAGAAATCTGTAGCCAGCCTTTGGTCGCTGGAGTTAGCTTAAGGCACAACCGCTAACTCCCTTGCGAGGTGTGCAATGGCTCTCGATACATGGCTGGCCTTTTTCCTGGCCAGTTGGATCATCTCCCTTTCTCCTGGCGCCGGTGCCATCGCCTCGATGTCTAGCGGCCTACAGTACGGTTTTGTGCGTGGCTACTGGAACGCCATCGGCCTGCAACTTGGCCTGGCGATGCAGATTGCTGTGGTCGCCGGTGGTTTGGGGGCCATTCTGGCGGCCTCGTCTACTGCGTTCTATGCGATCAAATGGTTCGGCGTGGCCTACCTTGTGTACCTTGCCATCAAGCAATGGCGCGCTTTACCCATGGACATGACCGATGACGCCGCCGTGCGCCCGATCGGCAAACCGATGGCGATGATGTTCCGCGGCTTTCTGGTCAACGCCAGCAACCCCAAGGCGCTGGTATTCATGCTGGCGGTGCTGCCGCAGTTCGTGAACCCGCAGGCGCCGTTGTTGATCCAGTACCTGATCCTTGGTGCGACCATGATCAGCGTCGATATGATCGTGATGGCGGGCTACACAGGGTTGGCCTCGAAAGTCTTGCGCCTGTTGCGTACGCCTAAACAACAGAAACGTGTAAACCGCACCTTTGCTGGCTTGTTTGTCGGCGCTGCCGGTTTCCTTGCGAGCCTGCATCGCGCCACGGCCTGACCAAGCGACTGGCTCAAAAATGTGGGAGCGGGCTTGCTCGCGAATACGGTATATCAGTCAAAGAAAATAGTGACTGAAGCACCGCATTCGCGAGCAAGCCCGCTCCCACATTGGTTTTAGGGTGATAAGAAATAACACCTTGAGTCGAATCCATTAAAGCTCAACAATAGTGTTACTTCGTATTTCCACTTGAGATTCATTCATGACCGCCCCTTTCCGCTTTCTCGCCTGGCTGCTGTTGCCGGCATTGCTGTCGTGCAGCCTCAATCTGTCGGCCGCGACCGCCGAGGGCGCGCCGCAAGCCCTGCATTTGCTTGACTACATTGGCGCCGACTACCCACCGACGGTAGAGGCGGGCAAGGTGGTGGATGACTCTGAATACCGCGAACAAGTCGAGTTTCTCGGGGTATTGCAGGGGCTGGTGGCGGAGTTGCCAGACAAGCCTGAGCGCGCCGAGCTGGTAAAGGGCGTTGATGAGCTGCTGGCCGCGGTCACTGCCCACCAGGACGGCGCGAGCGTTGCCCGCCAGGCTCGTCAATTGGGCGCCAAGCTGGCCGTGGCGTATGAAGTCAGCCAGGCCCCGGCCATCACGCCGGACCCGACGCGCGGCGCGCCGCTCTACGCCCAGCATTGTTCGGTGTGCCACGGCACAACGGGCGCCGGCGATGGCCCGGCAGGCGTGGGCATGACCCCACCGCCGGCTAACCTGCGCGATGCAACGCGCCTGGACCGCCTGAGCCTCTACGCGATCTATAACACCCTCGGCCTGGGCGTCGAAGGCACCGACATGCCGTCATTCGCTGACCAACTGGACGACCGCCAGCGTTGGGACCTGGCAACCTATATCGCCGGCTTCACGGCCGACCCGGCCGCTGCCAAAGGCGAGCAGACGTTCAACCTTGCCGACCTGGCCCGCCAGACCCCCACTGAAGTACTCGCCGCTGACGGCCCTGGCGCTGCGGCGACATTCCGCGCCCAGCGTGCGCAGCCGCCGCAGGTTCAGCGTGGCCCCGCGCAGTTGCTCGACTACACTGCCGCCACCCTGGACAAGAGCCTCGCGGCTTTCCGCAACGGCGACCACGAGCAGGCTTACGATCTATCCGTCGCAGCCTACCTGGAAGGCTTCGAGCTGGTGGAAAGCTCCCTGGATAACGTCGATGCCAATGTGCGCAAAGACACCGAGAAGGCCCTGATGGCCTATCGGCAATCGTTGCAGGACGGCTTGCCTATCGGGCAGGTGCAGCAGCGCTTGGATGCAGCCAAAGGCAAACTCACTGAATCGGCTGGTTTGCTGGGCGGCGATGGCCTGAGCTGGTCGTTGAGCTATATCTCCGGCTTGCTGATCCTGCTGCGTGAAGGCCTGGAAGCGATTCTGGTGCTGGCCGCGATCCTCGCCTTCCTGCGTAACACCGGCCAGCAATCGGCGGTGCGCAGCGTCAACGTCGGCTGGGGCCTGGCGCTGTTGGCAGGTTTGGGTACCTGGGCCTTGGCGGCCTATGTCATTGACGTCAGCGGCGCCCAGCGTGAGTTGCTTGAGGGCTGCACGGCGTTGTTTGCCAGTGTGATGGTGCTATGGCTCGGCGTGTGGATGCACGACCGGCGTCACGCGGCGGCCTGGCAGGACTACATCAAGAGCAGCCTGGTGGGCGGCGGTGGGCGTTTCGGGTTTGCCGTGCTGGCGTTCTTCTCGGTATATCGCGAACTGTTCGAAGTGATCCTGTTCTACGAAACCCTGTGGCTGCAGGCCGGCCCTGCCGGGCACAACGCGGTGCTGGCCGGTGGTGCCACGGCGCTGGTGCTGCTGGTGGGCCTGGCCTGGGTGATCCTGCGCGGTTCGGCGAAGTTGCCCCTGGCGCTGTTCTTTGGCATCAACGCCGCGTTGCTGTGTGCGCTGTCGGTGGTGTTCGCCGGGCACGGTGTGAAAGCCTTGCAGGAAGCGGGCATTTTCGGCACGCGGCCAGTGGCGTTCTTTGACTTCGACTGGCTGGGCATCCACGCCGATGCGTACTCGTTGGGGGCACAGGCCGTGGCGATCCTGGCGATTGTGGTGTTGTATGGCCGTAGCCGCCTGACCGAAAAGCACCGGGCGGCGGCGTAGCATGCGCGTGTGGATCGACGCCGACGCCTGCCCTCGGGCGGCCAAGGACCAAGTGGTGAAGTTTGCCCTCAAGCGCCAGTTTGAGGTGGTGCTGGTCGCAGGGCAAAGCCAGATCAAGCCTAGCTTTGCCTGTGTGAAGCTGATCGTGGTGCCCAGCGGGCCGGATGCCGCCGATGATTACCTGGTGGAGCACGCCGTGCCCGGCGAACTGGTGATTTGCAGCGACGTGCCCTTGGCCGATCGACTGGTGAAGAAGGGCATCACGGCCCTCGACCCGCGTGGCAAGGAGTTCAGCCCTGCGAACATGAGCGAGCGGTTGGCGGTGCGCAACCTGTTCACCGACCTGCGCGAGCAAGGCCAGATGGGCGGCGGCCCGCCGCCCCACAGCGAAAAGGACAAGCAGGCGTTTGCCAATGCGCTGGACCGAATTCTTACCCGCTTGATGAAACCAGCCTGATCTGTGGCGAGGGAGCTTGCTCCCGCTGGGCTGTGCAGCAGCCCCAAAGCCGTCGTCAGTGTTTTATCTGAATCACCGCGTCAGCTTAGATGGGGCGGCTTCGCCACCCAGCGGGAGCAAGCTCCCTCGCCACAGGTGCATCCCCATCAGTCGTTTTCGTGGGTTAATTCCAATACCCGATCCACCAGCTTGTTGATGCCGGACGCCACCTCGCTGATGTTCTTGCCCAGCATATAGGCCGGTGTACTCACCAGCTTGCGCGCCTGGTCCTCGACGATATCCTCCACAGTGCATTCGACGTGGGTGGCGCCCATCTTGTCCAGGGCTGCGGCGGTGCTGGCATCGTTGCCGATGGTGCAGGTCACGCCAGGGCCGTAGATCTTGGCGGCCAGGGCCGGCGAAATGCAGATCAAACCCACCGGCTTGCCCGCTTCGGCAAAGGCTTCAGCCAGTGCCAGCACCTGGGGGTTGATGCTGCAGCCGGCGCCTTCCACGGCAAAGTTCGACAGGTTCTTGGCCGCGCCAAAACCGCCCGGCACGATCAGCGCGTCAAAGTCTGCGGCGTTGGCTTGGCCAATATCCTTCACGGTGCCTCGAGCGATGCGCGCGGATTCCACCAGCACATTGCGAGACTCGGGCATTTCTTCGCCCGTGAGGTGGTTGATCACGTGCAACTGCGCAACGTCGGGTGCAAAGCATTCCACTTGAGCGCCGCGCTGGTCCAGGCGCAGCAGGGTGATCACGCTTTCATGGATCTCTGCGCCGTCGTACACGCCACAGCCGGAAAGGATCACTGCAATCTTTTTGCTCATGGGCATTTCTCCTGATTCATGGCGTTAAATGTCTACTAATTTGTAACCTCTTGCCAATGGGAACTCACGTCGCTGCACCTAATCTTGATGTAACAAAAATAGACCGGACTAGCCCATGGACTTTGTGCCTTACGCAGTACCGTTTTTTATTGCCCTGATCGTGGTCGAGTTGCTGGCCGACCGTTGGCGTGGCGTGCGCAACTACCGAGTGGCGGATGCCATCAACAGCCTCAGCACCGGAGTGCTGTCCACCACCACAGGCTTGCTCACCAAGGGCGTGGGCCTGCTGACCTACGCGTTCGCCATCGAGCACCTGGCGCTGTTCGAATTGCCTGCCCAGAGTGCCTGGACCTGGGTGTTTGCCTTTGTGTTCTATGACTTCTGCTACTACTGGCTGCACCGCATGGGTCATGAGCGCAACATACTGTGGGCCGCGCATTCGGTGCATCACCAGAGCGAGGACTACAACCTCAGCACCGCTTTGCGCCAGACCAGCACCGGTTTCCTGCTGAGCTGGATCTTCTACTTGCCCCTGGCGGTGGTTGGTGTGCCACTGGTGGTGTTTATCAGCGTGGCGTCGCTCAACCTGCTGTATCAATTCTGGGTCCATACACGCCATGTTCCCAAGCTTGGCTGGTTCGAATGGTTTTTCGTCACACCGTCCAATCATCGGGCCCACCATGCGCAGAACGCTCTCTACATGGATCGCAACTACGGCGGGGTGTTCATTATTTGGGACCGACTGTTCGGTACCTTCCAGGAGGAAGACGATAACGAACCGTTGATTTTCGGTGTGACCACACCCTTGGCCAGCTGGAACCCGCTGTGGGCCAACCTGCAGTTTTATGCGCAACTCTGGAGTGACGCCCGGCGTACTGAGCGTTGGTGGGACAAGCTGCGTATCTGGTTCATGCGCACCGGCTGGCGCCCGGCGGACGTCAAGGCCAAGTACCCGATGGCCAAGCCGGACCTGAGTCAGTTCCGCAAATTCGAGGTGCCGCTGGATGTGCGCCAACAGGTCTACATCGCCTTGCAGTTTGCGGCCTATGTAGGGTTTGGCAGTTATCTGATGAATTTCGGTGAGGGCTTGCCCTCCACGGCGCTGGTCCTTGGCTGGGGCACGATGGCGCTGGGGTTGTTTACCCTGGGCGTGGCGCTGGAGAATCGCCCATGGGCGCTGAAGGCCGAGCTGGCGCGCCTGGCGCTGAATGTTCCCTTGGTATGGCTGGCGCCGCTGGTGGGGTTGTGGCCCGCCAGCAATCTGGGCTGGCTGGGCCTGGCGAGCTACAGCCTGCTCAGCATCATCGGCCTCTACTGTTGCAGAAGCCGGCTTACTCGGTTGGTGTCTTAGGCGTTTCGACCGAGGCTGGCTCGTTAGCCAGCCGAGCCTTGGCCTCGGCACAGGCTTGGCGGGCGATGCGGGCATTCTTGAAGCGACGGCGCAGCCACAGGCCAAAGCCCAGCACCAGCAAGGCGGCCAATACCCACAACTCGTATTTCTTGACGCTGCCGAGCATTCCTTCCAGCACTGCGCCGAAGTGATAGGCTGCCGCCCCCAGTGCCGCGGCCCAGATCGCCGCGCCAATACCGTTCAGAACCAGGTAGCGCAACGGTGGGTAGCCGGACAGGCCAATCGCCACGGGCATCACCGTGCGCAACCCGTATACGAAGCGGAAACTCAATACCCAGATATCCGGATGCTTGCGGATATGTTCCAGTGCCTTGTCGCCCATCAGTTGCCAGCGCGGCTTGCGCGCCAGCAACTTGCGGCCGTGCTTGCGCCCCATGTAGTACCAGAGCTGGTCGCCGGCGTAGCTGCCAAAAAAGGCAACGACCACCACCAGGTTGATATCCATGTAGCCACGGAACGCCAGGAAGCCTGCGAGTACAAGGATGGTCTCGCCTTCGAAGAACGTGCCGAGAAAGAGGGCAAAGTAGCCGAAGTCATGCAGAAATTGTTGAAGCATGGTCTAGGGTGCTGGCGAAATGAACGCGCAGCCTACGCCTTCACGAAGATTCATGAAAGTATCGAGATGTGTCACGAAGTGAACAATTCCTACGCAAATGACGAATGGGACTACAGGTCGTGTCGATAAGCACAACTGTCATTCATTCGTCATAATGGCCGCTTATAACTGCAACGCTCGCCCGTAAACACGGGCTCAGGAGTCTGTCGTGAGCTTTACCCCTGCCAATCGCCTGTTCCCCGCCACCCGTCTGCGTCGCAATCGTCGTGATGATTTTTCTCGTCGCCTGGTACGTGAAAATGTACTGACCACGAATGATCTGATCCTGCCGGTTTTCGTGCTCGACGGTGAAAATCGCCGGGAAGCGGTGGCGTCGATGCCGGGTGTGGAGCGTCTGACCATTGACCTGTTGCTTGAAGAGGCGGCGAAGTGGGTCGAATTGGGCATCCCGGCGCTGGCGCTGTTCCCGGTGACCCCGGCCGAACTCAAGACCCTGGACGCCGCCGAAGCCTGGAACCCCCAGGGGATTGCCCAGCGTGCCACCCGTGCCCTGCGCGAGCGTTTCCCGGAGCTGGGCGTGATCACCGACGTGGCCCTGGACCCTTTCACCACCCACGGCCAGGATGGCATTCTTGACGAAGACGGTTATGTTCAGAACGACATCACCGTCGATGCACTGGTCAAGCAGGCGTTGTCCCACGCGGCTGCGGGCGCCCAGGTGGTTGCACCGTCGGACATGATGGACGGACGCATCCAGGCGATTCGCGAAGCCCTTGAGCTGGCCGGTCACGTCAATGTGCGGATCATGGCCTACTCGGCCAAATACGCCAGCGCCTACTACGGCCCATTCCGCGATGCGGTAGGCTCGGCGCTGAACCTGGGCAAGGCCAACAAGGCCTCGTACCAGATGGACCCGGCCAATAGCCAGGAAGCCCTGCACGAAGTGGCCACCGACCTGGCCGAAGGCGCCGATATGGTGATGGTCAAGCCGGGGATGCCTTACCTGGACATTCTTTACCGGGTCAAAGAGGAATTCAAGGTGCCGACCTTTGTCTATCAGGTCAGCGGTGAATACGCCATGCACATGGCGGCGATCCAGAATGGTTGGTTGAGTGAAGGGGTGATCCTCGAATCCCTGACTGCCTTTAAACGTGCCGGCGCTGATGGCATTCTGACCTACTTCGCCGCCCGCGCCGCCCAATTGCTTAGAGAGCAACAATAGCCCTCACAGGAACACTCGATGAATACCGAAGGACTCTCAGAAGTTGCCGTAAAAGACGCTCACCCGGTGGTTGAACAAGTCGCCCAGACCCCGCCGGAGCTGGAGCCTGCACCGCCTGCGGTGGTGGCCGAAGCGCCTGCGCCGGCGCCAGTGCCAGTGGTCACCAACCTGGATGACAGCAGCCTGTACATCCACCGCGAGTTGTCACAACTGCAATTCAACATCCGCGTGCTCGAGCAGGCGCTGGATGAGTCCTACCCCTTGCTGGAACGGCTGAAATTCCTGCTGATTTTCTCCAGCAACCTGGACGAGTTCTTCGAGATCCGTGTTGCCGGCCTCAAGAAGCAGATCACCTTCGCCCGTGAGCAAGCCGGTGCCGACGGCCTGCAACCGCATCAGGCCCTGGCGCGTATCAGTGAGCTGGTGCACGGCCATGTGGACCGCCAGTACGCGATCCTCAACGACATCCTGCTGCCGGAGCTGGAAAAGCATCAGGTCCGCTTCATTCGTCGTCGTCACTGGACCGCCAAGATCAAGACCTGGGTGCGCCGTTACTTCCGGGACGAAATTTCGCCGATCATCACGCCTATCGGCCTCGACCCGACGCACCCGTTCCCCTTGCTGGTGAACAAGAGCCTCAACTTCATCGTCGAACTCGAAGGTATCGACGCTTTCGGCCGCGATTCGGGCCTGGCGATCATTCCAGCGCCGCGTCTGTTGCCTCGGATCATCAAGGTACCGGAAGAGGTAGGGGGCGCTGGCGACAACTATGTATTCCTGTCGTCGATGATCCACGCGCACGCCGATGACCTGTTCCAGGGCATGAAGGTCAAGGGCTGCTACCAGTTCCGCCTGACTCGTAACGCCGACCTGGCGTTGGACTCCGAAGACGTTGAAGACTTGGCCCGTGCCCTGCGCGGCGAACTGTTCTCACGGCGCTATGGCGATGCGGTGCGCCTGGAAGTGGCGGACACCTGCCCGAAACATTTGTCGGACTACCTGCTCAAGCAGTTCAACCTGGCCGAGTCGGAGCTGTACCAGGTCAACGGCCCTGTAAACCTGACGCGCCTGTTCAGCATCACCGGCTTGGACAGTCACCCGGAGCTGCAATACAAGCCGTTCACTCCGCAGATCCCGAAACTTTTGCAAAACAGCGAGAACATCTTCAGCGTGGTGAGCAAGCAGGACATCCTGCTGCTGCACCCCTTCGAGTCGTTCACCCCGGTGGTCGACCTGCTGCGCCAGGCTGCCAAGGACCCGCACGTCCTGGCCGTGCGCCAGACCCTGTACCGCAGCGGTGCCAACTCGGAAATCGTCGATGCGTTGGTGGATGCTGCGCGTAACGGCAAGGAAGTCACCGCGGTGATCGAGTTGCGGGCGCGCTTTGACGAGGAGTCCAACCTGCAACTGGCCAGCCGCCTGCAAGCGGCCGGTGCGGTGGTGATCTACGGCGTGGTCGGCTTCAAGACCCACGCCAAGATGATGTTGATTCTGCGCCGTGAGGCCGGTGAAATTGTGCGTTACGCCCACTTGGGTACCGGCAACTACCACGCCGGCAACGCGAAGCTCTACACCGACTACAGCCTGCTGACATCCGATGATGCGCTGTGTGAAGACGTCGGCAAGTTGTTCAGCCAGTTGATCGGCATGGGCAAGACCTTGCGCATGAAGAAGCTGCTGCACGCGCCGTTCACCCTCAAGAAGGGCATGCTCGACATGATTGCCCGCGAGACCCAGTTCGCTCTCGACGGTAAACCGGCGCACATCATCGCCAAGTTCAACTCGCTGACCGATCCTAAGATCATCCGCGCGCTGTACAAGGCCAGCCAGTCCGGTGTGCGCATCGACCTGGTGGTGCGTGGCATGTGCTGCCTGCGCCCCGGCATTGTGGGCGTGTCGCATAACATCCACGTGCGCTCGATCATCGGCCGCTTCCTGGAGCACACACGCGTGTTCTACTTCCTCAACGGCGGCGAAGAGCAGATGTTCCTCTCCAGCGCCGACTGGATGGAACGCAACCTCGACAAGCGTGTGGAGACCTGCTTCCCGGTAGAAGGCAAGAAGCTGATCATGCGGGTCAAGAAGGAGCTGGAAAGCTACCTGACCGACAACACCCATAGCTGGAGCCTGCAGTCGGATGGGCGCTACGTGCGTAACACGCCGACCGGCAACCAGAACCCGCGCAGCGCGCAGGCGACGTTGCTGGAGAAGTTGGGTAGCCCGATTCTGACGGTGAACTAGCCCAGGCATACGCAATTCCATGTGGGAGCGGGCTTGCTCGCGAATGCGGTGTGTCAGTCAATGCATCTGGTGACTGATCCACTGCATTCGCGAGCAAGCCCGCTCCCACATTTGTTCTGCAGAATGCTTTTAGATTTGCTTAGCGCAGGTTCAGGCTGAACCCTACCCGCGTCAGCCATTCCGCTTCCTGGGCGAAGTCCGCCTGGGTCAGCTGGTTTTCATCCAGCCAGCCTTTGGGGAACATCACTTCCAGGCTATCGCCATCGGCGTGCAGTTTGACCTGGGGCATTTCCTGGGTGCCGCGGATGTGGTGGAACAGGATTGCAAAGCGCAGCAGCGCACACAGGCGGATCAGCTTGATGCCGTCTTTACCGAACTCGGCAAACTTGTCCTTGGGAATATTGCGACGATGGCCGCGTACCAGCAGCGCGAGCATCTGTTGGTCTTCCCGCGAGAAACCGGCCAGGTCCGAGTGTTCGATCAGGTACGCGCCGTGCTTGTGATAATGGTAGTGGGCGATGTCCAGGCCGACCTCATGCACCTTGGCTGCCCAGCCGAGTAACTCGCGCCAGACGCCGTCTTCCAGGTCCCAGTCCTCGGCCACCTGGTCGAAGGCGTGCAAGGCTTTGCGCTCGACGCGGGCGGCTTGCTCCAGGTCGACGTGGTAACGCTCCATCAGCGAGCTGAGGGTGCGCTCTCGCACGTCTTCATGATGGTGCCGGCCCAGCAGGTCGTAGAGCACACCTTCGCGCAGGGCGCCGTCACAGTGGTCCATGCGTTGCAGTTCGAGGGCGTCAAAGATGGCTTCGAGAATCGCCAGGCCCGCAGGGAAAATGGCGCGACGGTCGGGCTTGATGCCGTCGAAGTCGATTTTCTCTGCATCCCCCAGCTTGAACAGCTTGCGCTTGAGCCACGCCAGGCCTTCGGCGTTCACCTCACCGGTGCCATGGCCACCGGCCTTCAAGGCCAGGCCAATGGCACGGATGGTGCCGGACGAGCCGATGGCTTCATCCCAGGTCAGGCGATGCAAGGCATGTTCGATGCTCATGATTTCCAGGCGTGCTGCGGTGTAGGCCTGGGCATAACGCGCCGGGGTGATCTTGCCATCCTTGAAATAACGCTGGGTGAAACTCACACACCCCATCTGCAGGCTTTCACGCAGTAGGGGTTCGAAACGCTGGCCGATAATGAACTCGGTGCTGCCACCGCCAATGTCTGCCACCAGGCGTTTGCCGGGCGTGTCGGCCAGGGTGTGGGACACGCCGAGGTAGATCAGGCGTGCCTCTTCACGGCCCGAGATGACTTCCACCGGGTGCCCGAGGATTTCCTCGGCGCGATGGATGAATTCGTTGCGGTTGCGCGCTTCGCGCAAGGCGTTGGTGCCAACGATACGCACCGCGCCAGGGGGCATGCCGTTGATCAGTTGCGCGAAACGCTTGAGGCAATCGAGTCCGCGCTGCATGGATTCTTCATTGAGCTTGCGCTCGTCGTCGATCCCGGCGGCCAGTTGCACCTTCTCGCCGAGCCGCTCAAGGATGCGGATCTCGCCGTTCTGGGCCTTGGCCACGACCATATGAAAGCTGTTGGAGCCCAGGTCGATGGCGGCGATCAAGGACAGATTCTTGGCTTGGGATTGCGGCATGGTTTGGGGGTCTCGGTCGATAACCTTGCCATCGTGCCACGATCGACGGCTGGCGCCAACGCGTAGTGCCAGAGGAATTTTCCCCAATCACTCATCAGAAATTGTGAATGCCGCTTGTAGGAGGTGGTTGCGATAGCTGTGTTATTGGGTCAGGAGTCGCTGTAGTTCATAACTTGCAGTGTGCGTAATTTCTGGATGGTCAACTTAGTCCTACATGTGTATGCATATTTGTCTTGGTTTTTTGTGTTTGCTCCTACAGTAAACAATCTAAATGTGAGCCGTTTTCGCAGAGCTGTCTTACGTTGATTGAGGTATTTTTCCGGCTTAATTATTTATGTATGGCGCCGATACTGCCGGTCGGCAATTAAGCCGTGGCGGTAATTATTTGTCGCTCAGGGCTTGTGCAAGGGGGTAGTTATGCGTGTGGGGTTCAACAAGTGAACACCTCACATCGCTGACTATAGGTGCTGTTTTTACATGTTCAGGAAATTAAGGTGCTCAGATGAAGAGCAAAGGGTCAGTGCCGGCGGGACTGCTTCTGGCTGCTGTAGATTTAAGCGTCGAAGCAGCCAATCTATGAGTGAAGGGTATTAATGGCCCCGCCCGTTGCAGTTTAACACTATGAGTTCGATGGCAAGCAGCCTGCGCTAGAGCTGTGTTATTTCCGATAGTTGTTGTGTCGGCAGTTTTAGTGATGAGCGATATCGGTTTTTTGCTAGCGAATCCATTTCTATGTCTATGCAGGATGTAAGATCATGAAAGTAAAGTTTGTTTTGGTGGCAGGTATGGTGCTTTCGGTGGCTAGTCTGAGTGCTCAGGCCTCAGAGTTGCGCGTAAAGGGGGCCATTGTTCCTGCCAGTTGCAGTTTTACAATGACTAATGCCGTTTTCGATTATGGTGATATCCGGCCGTCGAGCCTAAGCGAAACTCAGTATACGCGTTTGACGGCGAAGTCTACGCCGTTCGCTGTTAAATGCGAGGGAGCTGCACTCACTGCGGTTGGGCTCAAGGCGGTGGATAATCGTTCATCCAGCAAAGTGCCAGGTATCGTTAGCTCAATAGACCAGGGCTACACTGATAACTACAACTATGGATTGGGTTTGTCGTCCAAAGGACAAAAAATAGGGGGTTATGCCGTACATGTTCAAAACTCTATTGCTGATGGGCGAACCGTCCGTACATTGACTTCCGCAGACAATGGCAATACATGGACGAACTATCGAAGCAACGCGTTGGGTCAAGGCGGCGATGTCATTGCCTGGTGGGGTGGTTCAGGAGCGCAAACACCACTTAAGGTTAATTCGGTATCGGGGAATATTCAGATTATTACCTTTATTAATAAAAAGTCCGCGCTCGATGTGGGCAGTAAAATCGAGTTGGACGGTCACGCAACCTTGGAGCTTCGTTACCTCTAGGCTCCTATTCGTACTTCCTTGATCAGATAATTCGCATCGGTGTGTGGGTGATAGCGCAGGCCTAATTATCATCGGGTTTGATCTGATATTTATCGTTATGTTGAGAGTGCTAAAAATGAATAAGACGATGTTTGTAATGAGTGTCGCGTGCTTGGCGTCCCTTGGTTTTCATGCTCAAGCTGCTGACCTGAGTGTGAAAGGAACGATTGCCCCCGTCAGCTGCAGTTTCACGATAACCAATTCGGTTTTTGACTACGGAAGGATTGATCCGAATTCCCTGAGTCCGACGCGTTATACACAGTTGGCTAAAAAGACAACGCCTTATTCGATCAAGTGTGCCAGCAATGTCAAGACAACGGTGGCGATCAGGGCGTCGGACAATCGTGCAAGCTCTCGAATTCCTGGCATGATGCTCAGTCTTTTTGGCAGTAATTATAAAGATATTTATAACTTCGGATTGGGTGCTACGTCCCAGGGGCAAAAGATTGGTGGGTATCTGATCCACCTACGTAATTCGGTGGCGGACGGTGTAGCGGTGGGGATTGTTGGCTCCGAGAATAATGGCGGATATTGGCATACGAATAGCACCCAAGCCGTCGGCCATACCTCCAACCTTACGGCTTGGCGGGCAGGAAATGTCTACGCACCTATCAAGCTTAATACAGTGGCAGGCCAAATTGAAGTGTTGCCTGTTATCAATAAAACATCAGAGTTAAATATGAGTAATCAGATTAATCTGGACGGTCAGGCTACTTTAGAGCTGCGCTATCTATAACTAGGTTCGGAAAGGGGCCGAGCAGAGCCACGCTTTATTAAGCGGGCTTTGTGTCGGCCAATATTTCTTTCGCAAAGCCTGTGCGCACAAGTGGGTAGTGAAGTGATGGTTAAAAGATTTCTTAAATCATGCTTGTTAATAGGTTTTTTCTTGCCGGCGGTGCTGTTTGCCGACGGTATGCGTCCTGATACCACCGTCATTGTGCTACATGAGGCAGAAGGTGAAGTCAGCATTAACGTCACCAACACGGATAGCAGTCCGGCACTGCTGCACTCGGTTATTGAGGATGTCCCGGAAGATACCGAGCAACTGATTGTTGTCACCCCACCGGTCACACGTGTGGATGCAGGAGAGCGTCAGATGGTGCGGTTTCTTTCAATAGGCACCGAACCACTCAAGACCCAGCGCCTGAAGCGTGTGTCCTTCGAAGGAATTCCTCAGGCACAACCTGGTTCCGGTGCGACCATTGGTATCAGCCTTCGGCAGAACCTTCCGCTGATCCTGCATCCCAAAGGCTTGCCAAAGAACGATGCGCCTTGGGAGTTACTGACCTGGCATCTTCAGGCCAACGTCTTGAGTGTGCGCAACGACAGCCCCTACGTAGTTCGCTTGGCGGCAGACGTCCGTCTTAATCCGCAACGAGTGACGGCCAGCCTTGCTCGTACCTACGTGCTGCCTGGCGAAGTGTTGCAGGTGGCCTTGGACAAGCCTGTACCCGGTGCGACCTCGGTCACCCTTGAACCCGCGACCGTCTACGGCTTCGCTGTCGATAGCTACGATGCGCTGCTCATCACGAATGCGCCGTGACCGTTCATGAACACAACCAATGGCAATTTCGGTGCAGCTCCCGACGACTTGAATCATGTACAAAAGCGTGAGGCGCTTTTCAGGCGAAGCGGGCTGAGCCTGTCGGTGTGCATGGCAATGATGGCGGTGGTGGTCACGGATGCTTCTGCCGCCCGTGTATCGAGCATTTCCGGGTTCGACTTGGAAACGCTGCAGGCGCGGGGTATCAGCCCTTCGGTTGCCCACTATTTTCGTCATGCGCCACGTTTCAGTGAGGGTGTGAGGGTCGTGGACCTGCACGTCAACGGTGAGCGGATAGGCTTGACGGATGCTCGGTTCGATAAAGAAGGTGAGCTATGCTTTACCCGTAGTTTGCTTGATCGTGGCAGCTTGCGGGTACCTTCCTCGGTGATCGACAAAAGTGTCCCCCCCGAGCAAGCCTGTCATGACTTCAAAGCCGAATACCCTGAGACAGTAACGACATTGCGTCCTGGCAACGAAGAGGTGTCGTTGGTGGTGCCTACGCAAGCGCTGCGAGACGTTCAGCGAGACTCCGGCAGCTATGCGCGCGGAGGCGCGGCAGCGCTACTCAATTACGACGTCCAGGCAATCAACAGTCACTCCAGGGCGGATACCTATCGGTATCTTTCAGCCTCCACAGAGGTGGGCTTCAATTTTGGCGATTGGATTGCCCGCAGCCGCCAGCTTTATATTTCCAACGATCGCCGCACAACGGCCGAACACCTTTTCGCCTATGCACAACGGGATTTCTTGCCTTTGGCTTCGACCTTCCAGGTCGGTCAGATATCGAGCAATAACCCGGTGTTTGGGGGAGTACAACTGACGGGCGCGCAGATTTTCCCCGATGGTATTGAAAGTGGTGGCAGTCACAATGGCGTGGTAGTCGAAGGGCGAGCCCTGAGCCAGTCAAGGGTGGAAGTACGGCAATCCGGCGCGTTGATCTATACCACGGTCGTTCCTGAGGGGCCTTTTACGCTGACCAATCTGCCCTTGCTCAACGGCACCAGCGACCTTCAGGTCACGGTGATAGAGACCCAGGGCGGGCAGCGCAGTTTTATCGTGCCGGCTGCTACGTTCCGCGCAGTGGTCCCCGTGAAGTCTGGATATACAGCTTCTTTGGGCAAGATCCGCGAGGTGGAGGGGAGAGGGGCCAAAGAGCCCCTGCTGGCCATGGCCAGTGGTACGTGGGCTGTGGGCAAGGACAGCGCGGTCAGCGCAGGGGTACAAGGTACCGATAGCTACAATGCGGTGGGGCTTGCCCTGGACAGCAGCTTTTCCCAGCGCTTTTCCCTGGGGGTGCGTAACAACTTGTCCCGGGATCATTCAACAAACGTACAAGGCGCGCGCAACAGTGTGTCTGTGAGCGTCGGCCTGCCTGCGAATGTACAGATGTCCTTGAGTGCCACTGCGCAGACACCGGGCTATCGTGACGTCATCGATACAGTGACGCCTCATGTAAACGATGTGGATGGTTCGCGATTCAAGAACCAGTACACCGTAGGATTCAGTTGGGCGGACCCTCAGTTGGGTGGCTTCTCAATCGGTTATAACCGGGGGGCCGATTTCAAGAGCCGGATTACCCAGAATATCTACGGCACGTGGAACAAGAGCTTCAGATATGCCAGCGTCGGTGTGACCGTGGACTCTCAGATTGGCCAGTCCAACAGTGCCGATGACCGGAACGATGACGGACTGGGTATTCGACTGCAGGTCAGTGTTCCCTTGGGCCGTGATCGGAGCCTCAGCGCATTCGCTCGACGTCAGGGAGAGCGCTCCAGTATCGGCACTGCCTATGATGAGCGTGTCGACGAGACGCTGAACTACCAGATACGCAGCGACAGAGACTTCGCAGGGCATCGTGAGCACACCCTGGGCGGCACGCTCAACGCGTCTTCTCGTTACGCGCAAGTGGGGCTGGGGCTGAATCGTGACTCGTCCAGCACCAGTTACTCCGGGCAATTGCAAGGGGCGGTGGTCGCCCATTCTGAAGGTTTCACATTGTCGCCGTATCGGGTTGAGGACACGTTTGGCGTGGTCTCGGTGGGCGAGGTTGCCGGTGCTCGTCTTACCACACCTCAAGGGCCGGTTTGGACCGACCCGTGGGGCAAGGCTGTGATCGCCAGTTTGCCGGCTTATCAATCGAGCGTGTTGGAACTGGAAGGCAAAAGCCTACCTCGCCAGATGGATATCAAGAACGGTACCAAGGTCCTGGAAGCGGGCCGTGGGTCCTTCAACAGGGTCGATTTCGAAGTAATCAACGTACGCCGGGTACTGCTGCGCGCTACGGATATACACGGCAAACCATTGCCTCAGGGCGCTGCCGTGCTGGGGCCAGAAAATGCATTGCTGACCACGGTGGTTGGGGATGGGATGATTTTTCTCAGCAACGTCGACGCCCCCCAGTCCCTTAAAGTCTCTTCCAGCACAGTGTCCTGCGCGCTGCAACTCGACCTTCCGGAGCAAACCTATAATGGCAAATTCTACGAAACCGCTTCGGCGGTCTGTGGGTGAGATGGCCCGCATGAACGAGTGGCGTATCGGGTGCCTCAAAGGCTTGGGGCTGTTGTTGAGCGGCCTTTTACTGGCAGCGCCGGCAAGTGCTGCGAACTGCCGCCTGTCCCTGAGCCAGCCCATCATCGATTACGGCCTGCTTCGCCCAGGCGAACAGCTCGAAAATCGGGGTGCTTCGCTGGGAAAGCGTATGGTACGTCTGAACGTGATCTGCGTGGAGGCTGCGGTGATTGCGCTACGTTTTCAAGGCGTGCCGGCCAATGAGACTGGCTACAGGTTTGGACGCCAGGGTTTTTTCAACCTGACGCTTCAGCATCCTCAACTCGACGGTAAACCCATCGAGTTAGCGCAATGGCACAACCCTACCGAACGGGACGCCCAGCTACGCCCAGGCCAATCTCTGGTAGTGCTGGTCGGCGGAGTCCCTGCCAGAGGCCACGCTTTTTCGGCGCAGGTGCAAGTAGACACCTGGCTATCGAGCGCAGCCACTGCTGTTGGCAATAAAACCACATACGAGGGCAATGGGCGTTTCGAGCTGGTGTCCGGTGGCTGAGTCCTCAGGCAGGTGATCCATGGCTGCCGATGAAGTTTGCCAGCTCGGCAGATTGCGGATGTGCAAACAGCACTTTCGGATCGCCCACTTCATGCACCTTTCCCTGGTGCATGAACACCAACTTATCCCCAACCTCCCGGGCAAAACGCATCTCGTGGGTCACCATGATCAGGGTCATGCCGTCTTTAGCCAGTTGGCGCACCACGCTGAGCACTTCATTGACCAGCTCCGGGTCCAGGGCCGATGTGATTTCATCGCACAGCAGCACTTTGGGTGACATGGCCAGTGCGCGGGCAATGGCGACTCGCTGTTGCTGGCCACCGGACAGTCGATCAGGGAAAGCGTTGAACTTCTCGCCCAGGCCTACCCTTTCCAGCATCTGCTTTGCCAACTGCACCGCTTTGGCCTTTGGCACTTTCTGCACCACTTGCGGCGCCAGCATCACGTTCTCGCCCACGGTCAGGTGCGGGAACAGATTGAATTGCTGGAACACCATGCCGACCTTCTGCCGCAGGCTGCGCAGGTCGGCGCGGGCCGCGTCGAGGTATTCACCATCGACTTCGATGACGCCGTCGTTGATCGACTCCAGACCATTGAGGGTGCGCAGCAAGGTGGACTTGCCCGAGCCGCTGCGGCCGATGATTGCCACCACCTGGCCTTCGTCCACCGTCAGGTCGATGCCCTTGAGCACGTGGTGATCGCCGTAATATTTATGCAGGGCAGAAATTCTAAGCAGAGGCATGCAGTCTCCTTTCCAGGTAGCGCGCACTGAGGGACAAGGGGTAGCAAAGCAGGAAGTAACCGAGGGCCACCAGGCCATAGACCATGAAGGGTTCGAAGGTGGCGTTGGCGAGCATGCCGCCCGTCTTGGTCAGTTCGGTGAAGCCGATGATCGAGGTCACGGCGGTGCCTTTGACCACCTGCACCGAGAAGCCCACTGTCGGCGCGACAGCAATACGTAGCGCCTGGGGCAAGATCACGTAGCGCAGTTGTTCAAGCGGGTTGAGGGCCAGGCTGGCCGAGGCTTCCCATTGGCCGTGGGCAATTGAGTCGACGCAGCCGCGCCATATTTCAGCCAGGTAAGCGCTGGTAAACAGGGTCAACGCAATCGCCGCTGCCAGCCAGGGCGATATGTCCACGCCGAGCAGGGCAACGCCGAAAAACACCAGGAACAGCTGCATCAGCAGTGGCGTGCCCTGGAACAGTTCGATATAGGCGCGGGCAATGTTGCGTGGGAACGCTTTGCGGCTGATGCGCAGGGTCATCACCAGTAAGCCGATCAGGCCGCCGCCCACAAACGCCACTAGTGATAGCAGCAGCGTCCATTGCAGGCCGGTAAGCAGGTTGCGCACGATGTCCCAGAACGAAAAATCACTCATCGGCTGTTCCTCATGACAAACCGTCGGCCGATCCAGTTGAGCAACTGGCGAATCATCAGCGCCATGCACAGGTACACCAGGGTGGTCAGGGCATAGGTTTCAAAGGCCCGGAAATTACGCGACTGGATAAAGTTGGCGGCAAAGCTCAGCTCTTCAGTCGCGATCTGCGAACACACCGCCGAGCCGAGCATCACGATGATGATCTGGCTGCTCAGGGCTGGCCACACCTTGCCCAGGGCTGGTAGCAACACCACATGGCGGAACGCCTCGAAGCGCGTCATTGCCAGCGCCGCGGCCGCTTCCAGTTGCCCCCGTGGGATGGCCTGGATACCCGCACGTATGATCTCGGTGGAGTACGCCCCCAGGTTGATCACCATCGCCAGCACGGCGGCTTGCCATTCAGTGATTTTCAACCCCAGGGACGGCAGACCGAAGAAGATAAAGAACAGTTGCACCAGGAACGGCGTGTTGCGGATCAACTCGACATACACACCAAAGAGCCACGCAAACGGCTGGATCTTCCACGCCCGTACCACGGCGCCGACAGTGCCCAGTGCCACGCCGAGGAGGGCGCCAATGGCCGTCAGCTCAAGGGTGAACAGCGCGCCACGCAGGAGCAGGTCGGTATTGGCCAGCACCGGCACAAAGTCGAATTGATAGGCCATCGTTGAGCTCCGCGTCAGAGGTCGGCAGGCAGCGGTTCTTTGAGCCACTGCATGGCGTTTTTCTCCAGGCTACCGTCAGCCTTGGCTGCGACCAGGATCTGGTTGACCTTTTCCAACAGCGCCGGCTCGTTCTTGTTCACGCCCACGTATACCGGCGAGTCCTTGAGCTTCACCTTCAGCGCGGGTACGCGTTTGGGGTTGCGTTCGCTGATGGCCACCATGACCACGTTGCCGCTGGCGATCAAGTCGACCTGGCCGGCCAGGTAGGCGGCGATAGTGGAATTGTTGTCTTCAAAGCGCTTGATCGTGGCTTCCTTGGGCGCTACCGCTGTCAGCTCGATGTCCTCGATGGCGCCACGGGTCACGCTAATGGTCTTGCCCTTGAGGTCGTCGAGGCTGGCGATGGCGGCGTCAGGCGGCCCAAACACGGCGAGGTAGAACGGCGCGTAGGCGCTGGAGAAGTCGATGACCTTTGCGCGCTCGGGGTTCTTGCCCAGGCTGGAAATCACCAGATCGACCTTGCCGGTGGTGAGAAACGGGATGCGGTTGGTGCTGTTCACCGGGGTCAGTTCCAGCTTGACCTTGAGTTGGTCGGCCAGCAGTTTGGCGGTGTCGATGTCCAGGCCACGGGGTTGCATGTCAGGGCCGACCGAGCCAAACGGCGGAAAGTCCTGGGGGACGGCAACCTTCAGCGTGCCACGAGCGACGATGTCATCCAGACCATTCGCCTGGGCGGGTGCCTGGCTCAGCATCAGGCTGGCAAACAGGGCAGTGAGCAGGGCGCTGTAGCGCTTGGTCATGGCAACTCTCCGAAAAAGGCGAAGGAATTTTCTGAGTTTGCCCAGTGCACAGCCCATGCCAGCACCGTTCGGATCGTCTGCAAGGCTGATGTTTATTGAGATGCACAGGTCTTACTGGTCTGAACAGTTGCCAGGGTTTTCGCACCCTTTTCGAGCGCTCACAAAAAGCTGCGAGCCCCTTTGGGGCGTGGCTTGCAGCCGGCCATAAATAGTTTTACAACGGGTCACGCAGCTATCGGGAACCTGTGCTTTTTATGAATTCCATTGCCCAAGCCGTACCGGAAGCGGCCTTGCAGGCCATCCGCAAACTCATCAAGGAGCAAGGCTTCGGGCCGGGCGATGCGTTACCGTCCCAGCGCGACCTGGCCCTGCAATTGGGGGTGAGCCGGGCTTCGTTGCGTGAGGCGCTGTCATCGCTTAGCGCCTTGGGCGTGGTCAGTGTGCAGCCGGGCAAGGGCGTGTTCGTGCAGGACGTGCAAGAAGCGCCCGGGTTTGCCTGGCCCTTCGCGGCGCAGGCTACGCCGCCGGATATCTTCCAGCTGCGCTACGCATTGGAGGGGTTTGCGGCGGGGTTGGCAGCAATGACACTGACCATCGAGGCGCTGGACAGCCTGGAGGATAATGTCGAAGCCATGCACAGAGTGCTCAAGGCGCGTGACTTCGAAGCGGCCGCTCGCCTGGACTTCGAATTTCACCAGTGCATTCTGCTGGCCAGCGGTAACCAGGCAATGGTGAGTATCCTCAGTGCCAGTGCCGAGGTGTTTTTGGAGAGTCAGAAACTACCGTTCATCCGGCCGGAGCGGGCCATGGAAACCTGGCAGGAACATCGCAGGATCCTGCGTGCCCTGGCCCGCCGCAACAGTACGACGGCGCAGAAAACCATGCAGGAACATATACGTAATGCTGCGTTGCGCACGGGCATTGCGTTCGTGACGCCCGTTACGTCGTGAGTGGGGTCATACCCACACTCATTCAACTTCATAGCAAGACTCAATCAGACGCGGCTTCCTGAACAGGGGAAGGGCGGCTATGATGGGCAACGTTTTTTTTGCTTACAATCCGGAGACATCCATGAGCAACGATCTTATCAAGCACGTCACCGACGCGACCTTTGAGGCCGAAGTACTCAAGGCTGCCGGCCCGGTGCTGGTTGACTACTGGGCTGAATGGTGCGGCCCTTGCAAAATGATCGCTCCGGTCCTGGACGACATTGCAACCACCTACGAAGGCAAGCTGACCGTTGCCAAGCTGAACATCGACGACAACCAGGAAACTCCGGCCAAGCATGGCGTACGTGGTATTCCTACGCTGATGCTGTTCAAGAACGGCAATGTTGAAGCGACTAAAGTGGGCGCGCTGTCGAAGTCCCAGCTGCAAGCTTTCCTCGACGCGAACATCTAAGCGTCGTCAAAAAAGCCCCGCAAATAGCGGGGCTTTTTCGTAAAGCAGGGCTAGACGCTCCGAAATCCAGGTGGTACATTCGGCCCCGCAGTGGTTTCTCCACTGCCCCCTGCAAGCCGTCGCCGACGCATTCCTTTTCGATTAGTACGCGATCCTGTCGCCTTCTCTGCGGCGCGGCCTCATTAAGCCAAAAGCTTAATTTCCCCCCTCCATAAATGATTACGTCATTCCTATATGAATCTGACTGAACTCAAGCAAAAGCCGATTACCGACCTGCTCCAATTGGCCGAAGAAATGGGCATAGAAAATATGGCCCGTTCGCGCAAGCAGGACGTGATTTTCTCCCTGCTCAAGAAGCACGCGAAAAGCGGCGAGGAAATCTCCGGTGATGGCGTGCTGGAGATCCTCCAGGACGGCTTCGGCTTCCTCCGCTCTGCAGACGCGTCCTATCTCGCCGGCCCAGACGATATCTACGTCTCGCCGAGCCAGATCCGTCGCTTCAACTTGCGCACTGGTGACACCATCGTTGGCAAGATCCGTCCTCCGAAGGAAGGCGAGCGTTACTTCGCCCTGCTCAAGGTCGACACGATCAACTTCGACCGCCCAGAGAACGCGAAAAACAAGATTCTCTTCGAGAACCTGACCCCGCTGTTCCCGACCGTGCGCATGAAGATGGAAGCCGGTAACGGCTCCACCGAAGACTTGACCGGTCGTGTGATCGATCTCTGCGCTCCGATCGGCAAAGGCCAGCGTGGCCTGATCGTCGCACCGCCGAAAGCCGGCAAGACCATCATGCTGCAGAACATCGCCGCGAACATTGCACGTAACAACCCTGAAGTTCATCTGATCGTGTTGTTGATCGATGAGCGTCCGGAAGAAGTGACCGAAATGCAGCGCACCGTGCGCGGCGAAGTGGTTGCCTCGACGTTCGATGAGCCGCCAACCCGCCACGTGCAGGTTGCCGAAATGGTGATCGAAAAGGCCAAGCGCCTGGTCGAGCACAAGAAAGACGTGGTGATCCTGCTCGATTCCATCACGCGTCTGGCCCGTGCCTACAACACCGTGATCCCGAGCTCCGGCAAGGTGCTGACCGGTGGTGTCGATGCCCACGCCCTGGAGAAACCAAAGCGTTTCTTCGGCGCTGCGCGGAACATCGAAGAAGGCGGCTCGCTGACCATTATCGCCACCGCGCTGGTTGAAACCGGCTCGAAGATGGACGAAGTGATCTACGAAGAGTTCAAGGGTACCGGCAACATGGAACTGCCTTTGGACCGCCGCATCGCTGAAAAGCGTGTGTTCCCCGCGATCAACATCAACCGCTCCGGCACCCGCCGCGAAGAGTTGCTGACCGCAGACGACGAACTGCAGCGTATGTGGATCCTGCGCAAGCTGCTGCACCCGATGGACGAAGTCGCGGCCATCGAGTTTCTGATCGACAAGCTGAAAACCACCAAGACCAACGACGAGTTCTTCCTGTCGATGAAACGCAAGTAATACAGCGTTTCAGGTCCAAAAAAATGGCGTCCTTAATGGGGCGCCATTTTTTTTGCGTCGAGATTCTGCGATTTTTGTGGCATAAGTATCCGTTAAGTAACAAAAATTGACGCGTGACTTCGCTCATCCCTTTCGTCGCAGACTGACCACATTCTTATGACCACCCTTGCTTACCGCAGAGACATCGATGGCCTGC
This sequence comes from Pseudomonas sp. Pse35, assembly GCF_024519715.1. Lineage (NCBI taxonomy): Bacteria > Pseudomonadati > Pseudomonadota > Gammaproteobacteria > Pseudomonadales > Pseudomonadaceae > Pseudomonas > Pseudomonas sp. Pse35. The sequence goes on from NZ_JALJRP010000005.1 coordinate 26,642, forward strand.
GTGCCATTGCTGTCCTTGCAGTCGTGTTGTTCCACTTTGGTGTCCCTGGCATTACTGGCGGTTTTGTTGGCGTTGACGTCTTCTTCGTCATCTCAGGTTTCCTGATCACGTCAATTATCTGGCGTGAGCGTCAAGCTGGACGCTTCAGCTTCATCGACTTCTGGGCTCGTCGAGCCCGGCGTATCTTGCCGGCCCTGTTTGTGATGATCGCCGCGACACTGGCAGTGGGTTGGTTCCTGTTGGCGCCCAAGGACTATGAGGAGTTAGGGCGGTCTGCGCACTATCAGGTGACCTTTACGTCGAACCTGTTGTTCTCGCGTCAGCATGGCTACTTTGATGCCTCATCCGACATCAAGCCCTTGCTGCATACCTGGTCGCTTGCAGTAGAAGAGCAGTTCTATATTTTCTTCCCATTGCTGCTGACGTTGTTTTCCAGTCGGTTGAAGCACTGGCGCCTGGCATTGTTCGCGGTACTGTTGGTGTCGTTTGGCATGAGCGTCTGGGCGGTTCAGCATGAGCCGCAGAAAGCCTTCTTCCTGTTGCACCTGCGGGCCTGGGAACTACTGGCCGGTGCAATGCTGGCGGTGCAGCCCAAGCGTGAATGGCGCGCCTCGCCGGCCTTGGCTCAAGGGGTCAGCCTGGCTTCCCTGGCATTGATCCTCATCGCTGTGCTGGGCTACGACGCGAAAACGCCGTTCCCAGGTGCGACCGCGTTGTTGCCCGTGCTGGGGGTGGTCGGGTTGATCTGGGCCAACGGCCAGCAACAGACCTGGGTCGCTCGCCTGTTGGGCACACGGATCATGGTGGGTATCGGGCTGATCTCTTATTCCTGGTACCTCTGGCACTGGCCGGTGTTCGTGTACGCCAACTATGCCGCGGTGGATGGCTTGAGCGCGCTGGAGCTGGCGGGGCTGATGCTGCTTTCGCTGGTGCTGGGCTATCTGTCCTGGCGCTTCGTGGAAACGCCGTTCCGGGAAAAACGTTTGCTGGCTTCGCGTAAGGCGATTCTGGCGTCAGCCATGGTCGGCATTCTGGGGCTGGGCTTCACTGGCCTTGCGATACGCGAAGCTGACGGCGTGCCTTCGCGCTTGTCCGAACAGGCGTTGCGTTTTGCCCAGGCCAAGAAGTGGAGCCCTGACCTGCTGGCGTGCATGGCCGACAAAGATACGCCCGATGAACGCTTGTTCTGCCATTTCGGCCCGAAAGGCCAATCTGTTTCAGCGCTGGTATGGGGCGACAGTCACGCCACTGCGCTGATACCCGCACTTAAAGAGGGCGCTGATCGCCACGATATCAGCCTGGTCGAAGCCAGTTTTGCCGGCTGTATTCCCCTCGATGGCCTGGAGAATATTGCCCGCTGCGCGCATTTCAATCGTCGCGTCGAGAAGGCCATGTCCGAGCAGGCTTTCAGCGATGTGGTGTTGGCCGCCCGCTGGAGCCTGTATGTGTACGGGCAAATGTCCGGTGACAAGGAGCATGCGCTCAAAGACCCGGGCACCGGCCAGTATGTGCGTGCCGTCGCCGAACAACGCTTTGCCCAGGGCTTGCGCGAGCGCATCCAGGGCTTGCGCGCTGCCGGGCACAAGGTCTGGCTGGTCAAGGAAGTGCCGCTGCAGGAAATCATCGTACCTTACCGTCTCAGCCGCCTGGCCATGATGAACCGCCCCGTGGACGGTGAAGGGCTCGCCGTGGCCGAGCATGTAAAGCGCCAGGCCTTTATCACGCACTTGTTTGATGAGTTGGCGGCGGCCGACAGCGGTGTCGCGGTGCTGGACCCTGCACCTTTGCTGTGTGGCACCGACGGTGTATGCCGGGTCGAACTCAATGGCCGAGCGCTGTATACCGACGATAACCACCTTTCAGACGTCGGCGCGCGACACATCGAAGCCTTCCTGGAGCCGTTGTTCAGTTCGTTGCAATCACGCGGATTGACGGCCAATTAAGCTGCCAGCCGCCCTCAGAGCAGGTAGGATGTACGCCTATTTTACGGGTGGCATGGTTAATGAAATTCAAGGATCTTCGGGATTTCGTGCAGCAACTTGAGCAGCGCGGAGAGTTGAAACGTATCCAGATGCCGATTTCTCCGGTGCTGGAAATGACTGAGATTTGCGACCGCACCTTGCGCAACAAGGGCCCGGCGCTGTTGTTCGAAAACCCGACCGGCTTCGATATTCCGGTGCTGGGCAACCTGTTCGGCACTCCCGAGCGCGTGGCCTTTGGCATGGGCGCCGAGTCCGTCAGCGAACTGCGCGAGATCGGCAAGCTGCTGGCTTTTCTCAAGGAGCCCGAGCCGCCCAAGGGCTTGAAGGACGCCTGGTCCAAGCTGCCGATCTTCCGCAAGATCATTGCCATGGCCCCCAAGGTGGTCAAGGACGCGGTGTGCCAGGAAGTGGTCATTGAGGGCGACGATGTCGACCTGGCCATGCTCCCGGTGCAAACCTGCTGGCCCGGCGACGTCGGCCCGCTCATCACCTGGGGCCTGACCGTCACCAAAGGCCCGAACAAGGACCGCCAGAACCTCGGTATCTACCGTCAGCAAGTCATTGGCCGTAACAAAGTGATCATGCGCTGGCTGAGCCACCGTGGCGGCGCCCTCGACTTCCGTGAGTGGTGCGAAAAGCATCCCGGCAAGCCGTTCCCGGTATCCGTGGCCCTGGGTGCCGACCCGGCGACCATCCTCGGCGCGGTCACGCCCGTACCTGACAGCCTCTCCGAGTACGCTTTCGCCGGTTTGTTGCGCGGTAATCGCACGGAGCTGGTGAAGTGCCGCGGTAATGACCTGCAAGTGCCGGCCACCGCTGAAATCATTCTTGAAGGCGTGATTCACCCAGGTGAAATGGCCGATGAAGGCCCGTACGGCGACCACACCGGTTACTACAACGAAGTCGACAGCTTCCCGGTGTTCACCGTCGAGCGCATCACCCATCGGGTCAAGCCGATCTACCACAGCACCTACACGGGTCGTCCGCCCGATGAGCCCGCCATCCTCGGCGTGGCGCTCAACGAAGTGTTCGTGCCGATCCTGCAAAAGCAATTCCCGGAGATCACCGACTTCTACCTGCCGCCCGAGGGCTGTTCGTATCGCATGGCCATCGTCACCATGAAGAAGTCGTATCCGGGGCATGCCAAGCGGGTAATGCTCGGTGTGTGGTCGTTTTTGCGACAGTTCATGTACACCAAGTTCGTTATCGTCACCGACGACGACATCAATGCCCGGGACTGGAACGACGTGATCTGGGCCATCACCACGCGCATGGATCCCAAGCGCGACACGGTGATGATCGACAACACGCCCATCGACTACCTCGACTTCGCGTCGCCGGTATCGGGCCTTGGCTCAAAGATGGGCCTGGATGCCACGCACAAATGGCCGGGCGAAACCACGCGTGAGTGGGGCCGGGTGATCGTCAAGGATGAAGCCGTCACGGCGCGGGTCGATGCGATCTGGAAAGAATTGGGAATAGATTGATGCGTGTAACCCTGCAACCTTCCGGTGCTGTGCTGGAACTGGCCCCTGGCGAGCGAATCCTCGAAGGTGCCCGTCGCCTGGGCTATGAGTGCCCTCAGGCCTGTCGCAATGGCGTGTGCCATGTCTGCGCGGCGTTGCTGGTGGAAGGCCGGGTACGCCAAGCCGGGGAAGTGCGCGATCATGGTGAGTTCTACACCTGTATCGCCGAGCCCCTGGAGGATTGTGTGGTGCTGTGGGATGGCGTTCTGGCGCCGGGAGAGTTGCCGTTGCGCAAATTGTCGTGCCAATTGATCGAGTGTGCGCAAGTGGGTGGCGATGTGTGGCGCGTGCGCCTGCGTGCCCCGGCTGGCAAGGCGGTGCGTTATCACGCCGGGCAATACCTGATGATCGAGCGGGACAACGGCGAGAAGTCAGCGTTTTCCCTGGCCTCGGCGCCCCATGCCGGGCGTGAGTTGGAGTTGCATGTACTGGCACGGGAAGCCAGCGCGCGCAGCCTCATCGAACAGTTGCAGCGTAACCAGATGGCGCGCGTCGAGCTGCCGTTTGGCGACACTCACCTGGCTGAACTGCCAGACGGGCCACTGGTACTGATGGCCGCCGGCACCGGCATGGCGCAGATGAACAGTCTGATCGAGCATTGCCGCGCTTCAGGTTTCAAGCACCCGGTGCATCTGTATTGGGGCGTGCGTCTGCCGGAAGATTTCTACGAAATCGAGCATTGGGATCAATGGCTGCAATTACCCAACCTGTTCCTGCACAAAGTCGTCAGCGATCTGTGTGGTTGGGAAGGGCGCTGTGGTTTGCTGCATGAGGCAGTGTGCGAAGACATTGCCGACCTCAATAGCGTGCACGTCTACGCCAGCGGTTCGCCGGCGATGATCTACGGCACGCTGGACGCACTGGTCAACGCCGGCATGGATGCGCACCGGATGCGCGCCGACGTCTTCGCCTACGCCCCAAGGCCCTGAAGCCTTGCGCTGAATAATGTAGGAGCAGGCAAGTCAGCTCCCACAGGGGACAGTGTCGTGTCAGAAGCGCACGCCAGTTGTCACCATTGCCGCGTTGAACCCGAGCAACACCAACTCCGCCGCCACCGGCCCGTAATGCGCGCCCACCGACGGAATGATCACCGGCGCCACACCGAATCGGTTCAACGGGATCTTGTCGCGGTACTCGCCGCGATAGCCCTGAAGCAGCCCGCCGGTCAATTTTGCATACACCGGATACTCCGCCAGGTCATAGCGCTTGCCCGCATAGGCGTAGTACGAGCGCTGGCGGAACGAGTTGCGAAAAGTCACCCCACCATACAACAGCCCCGATGCCTCGTTGCGTTCCAGGCCGATCAAGCCCTGCTTGTTGTTGTGCTCCGGGTCGGGTGCGAAGTGCCGGGTGTAGACACTGGTCTGGGCGTACCAGAAGCCTTTGTCGTCGTTGGCGAGTGGGGTTTCGCTCGCCAGCGCGGTGGTGGCTTGGGCCAGGAACAACAGCCCAGGCAATCGAAATTTTTTCATGGGGCGACCTCGATAGTCGATGTAATGAACGGCTAAGTGGGTCGTTATGTGCGCGCTAGTTTGACGGCATGGCGCCCGCCCAGGCTGAACCGGGGCTGACAGTAGCGGGATTAACCGTCCAGATCCTGACGAGTGGCGGCGTTGATTAATGCCCAGTGGCACTTTTTCGCCGTACGGTTACAGCGCTGCGTTTTATTACGGTAAAGTCGCTCACAACTGGTAACACACAGGAGGCGCACCGCTTTTCGCCATGACCGCCATTGAAACCGATCTTCTGCAATTGGCTTACCCTCCGCGGCTCGATCTGGGGCCGCAACTCACTCACGAACAATTGATGAGCTCGATGCAAGCCACCATGGCTCGGCACAAGGGTGGGCCGGTGTGGCTGTTTGCGTATGGTTCGCTGATCTGGCGCCCTGAATGCTCGTCGACCGAGCGGGTGCGTGCACGGGTTCACGGTTATCACCGTGGCCTGTATTTGTGGTCACACGAGCATCGCGGTACGCCGGAGCTGCCGGGGTTGGTGTTCGGGCTGGATCGCGGTGGTTCCTGCAGCGGGTTTGCCTACCGCTTGCCGGAGGACCAGTTGGAGGCCTCGCTGTATGCCCTGTGGCAACGCGAGATGCCTTACCCCTCGTACCGGCCGCACTGGCTCAGCTGCCGATTGGAAGATGGCAGCACCGTGCAGGCGTTGGGGTTTGTGTTGGAGCGGCACTTGCCTAGCTATGCCGGCAACTTGCCCGATATCGTGCTTAATCACGTACTGCAAAGCGCTTGCGGGCGTTACGGTACCACTCGCGATTATGTCGAGCAGACCGTGAACGCCCTGCGTAGCCACGCCATGCCAGATAAAAACCTGGAGGCGCGGCTCAAGCGTTGTGCCAAGGACTGCCTGGGTGGTTAACGCGCCGAGCTGACACTGTTGGTGTGCCACAGTGTAGGGATCAGGAACGCGATCGCCAGTACGCACGCACCAATCAGCAGCACGAAACCACCGTCCCAGCCGAAATGGTCGACCGTGTAGCCCATGGCCGCACTTGCCGCTACCGAACCGCCCAGATAACCGAACAAACCGGTGAAGCCCGCTGCGGTGCCGGCGGCCTTCTTCGGAGCCAGTTCCAGTGCCTGCAGGCCGATCAGCATCACCGGGCCGTAGATCAGGAAGCCGATGGAGAACAGCGCAATCATGTCGATGATCGGGTTGCCCGGCGGGTTGAGCCAGTAAACCAGAGTGGCCACTGTCACCAGGGCCATGAACACGATACCGGTCAGGCCGCGGTTGCCACGGAAGATCTTGTCCGACATCCAGCCGCACAGCAGCGTGCCCGGGATACCTGCCCACTCGTAGAAGAAGTACGCCCAGGACGACTTATCGACCGTGAAGTGCTTGGCTTCTTTCAAGTAGGTCGGCGCCCAGTCCAGTACGCCGTAGCGCAGCAGATAGACAAACACGTTGGCGAAGGCGATGTACCACAGCATTTTGTTGCGCAGCACGTACTTGACGAAGATTTCCTTGGCGCTGAATTCGTCTTCGTGGCTGGCATCGTAGCCTTCCGGGTAATCGTTCTTGTACTGCTCGATAGGCGGCAGGCCCACCGATTGCGGGGTGTCGCGCATGGTGATGAAGGCAAACGCCGCCACCGCCAGGGCCACGGTGGCCGGCACGTAGAACGCCGCATGCCAGTCGTTGAACCAGGCCATGCCCAGCAGGAACAGCGGGCCGATCAGGCCGCCGCCGACGTTGTGTGCCACGTTCCACACCGACACCACACCGCCGCGTTCTTTCTGCGACCACCAGTGCACCATGGTCCGCCCACTTGGCGGCCAGCCCATGCCCTGGGCCCATCCGTTGATGAACAGCAAAATGAACATCATGGTCACGCTGGACGTTGCCCAAGGCGCGAAACCGAAAATGAACATCACCCCCGCCGAAACCAGCAGGCCAAAGGGCAGGAAATAGCGTGGGTTGGAGCGGTCGGACACCAGGCCCATGAGGAACTTGGACAAGCCGTAGGCAATCGCAATCGCCGACATTGCCAGGCCCAGTTCACCGCGGGTGTAACCCTCGTCGATCAGGTAGGGCATGGCCAGGGAGAAGTTTTTACGCAGCAGGTAGTAACCGGCGTAACCAAAGAAAATACCCGCGAAGATCTGCCAGCGCAGCCGTCGGTAGGTACTGTCTATTTTTTCTTCAGGCAAGGGCGCCTGGTGTGCGGCAGGACGAAAGAAAGCAAACATTCAAGAGCTCCAAATTTCTTGTTTTGACTGCGGATGCGAATGTTACAGTTTCGTTACCGAAAATAGCATCGCCTCTTATCTGCAAACACAGGAAACGAGAGCAATTGCATGTTCTTTTACGAACATGTCGCCTATAGATAAGTGATGGTCGTGGTTAGGTCCTAAGACCGCGAAGTAACTACTGTGGGAGCTGGCTGGCCTGCGATGACGGTCTTTCAGCTTCATCTGTAGCAGCTGACTCACCGCTGTCGCAGGCAAGCCAGCTCCCACATGGATTGCATTTCAGGTGTGTTATCGGGTTTGGACAACTATTTTACCCACTGCCTTGCGCTGCCCCAGATCATTGATCGCCTTTGCGGCCTGTTCCAGCGGATACACCTGTGACACCAACGGCTTCAACTTGCCCTCGCCATACCACGTGAACAACTGCTGAAAATTCGCCGCGTTATCCTGCGGCTGGCGCTGGGCAAACGAGCCCCAGAACACCCCGACCACCGCTGCGCCCTTGAGCAGCGCCAGGTTCACCGGCAGTTCAGGAATACGCCCACTGGCGAACCCCACCACCAGCAGCCGCCCATTCCAGGCGATCGAACGAATGGCCTGGTCAAACAGGTCGCCACCCACCGGGTCGTAGATAACATCGGCGCCATTGCCATCGGTCAGGCGCTTGACCTCATCCTTGAGGCTGGCTTCGCTGTAGTTAATCAGCTCATCGGCGCCAGCGGCCTTGGCCACTGCGAGCTTGTCGGCGCTGCTGGCGGCGGCAACCACCCGGGCGCCCATGGCCTTACCAATCTCCACGGCGGCCAGGCCCACGCCGCCGGACGCACCAAGCACCAGCAAGGTCTCGCCGGGTTGCAGGTTGGCGCGTTGTTTCAGCGCATGCATGGAGGTGCCGTAGGTCATGCTGAAGGCGGCGGCGGTGTTGAAATCCATGCTCGGCGGGATCGGCAGCACGTTATAGCCGGGCACCGCGACCTGCTCGGCAAAGCTGCCCCAGCCGGTCAGCGCCATCACACGGTCACCGACTTTCAGATGGCTGACTTTCTCACCCACTTCACTGACCACGCCTGCCGCTTCGCCACCGGGTGAGAACGGAAAGGGCGGCTTGAACTGGTATTTGCCTTCGATGATCAGGGTGTCCGGGAAATTCACCCCGGCCGCGTGCACGTCCAACAGGATTTCGTTCTTCTTGATCGCCGGGCTGGCGATCTCTTCCAGCACCAGGGTTTCGGCGGGGCCGAAGGCTTTGCACAGCACAGCTTTCATCGGACTATTCCTTTTGGCGTCGTGGCCGATAAGTGTAGGAGGGAACGCCCGTGGGTCAACGAGCATGCCCGCGCCTGATAAGCCCCCATAAGCTTGTGCTCAGCCTTGCTAGCGTTATGCTACCCGGCAACCGAATTCGAGGAATGAACTGTGAAAGCGTGGATCCTGTTGATGCTTGCCCTGACGTTGCCGATGGCAGCCCAGGCCGAAGAAGCCAAGGAAGGCGAGGCGCCGAAAGTCAGCTACATCAGCCTGACGCCGCCGTTCGTGGGCAATTACGGCCTGGATGGCACGGCCAAGCTCAAGGTCTACAAGGCCGACATTGCTCTGCGCGTGACCGGTGATGAGGCGGCGAAGTTGGTCAAGGCCAACGACCCGTTGATTCGCAACCAACTGGTCGCGCTGTTTACCCAGCAGACCAACGAGACCATGAGCAGTGTGGAAGGGAAGGAAAAGCTGCGTCAGGAAGCGTTGAAGCAAACGCAGCAGGTGATGAACGATGAAACCGGCAAGCCAGTGGTAGAAGACCTGCTGTTCAACAACCTGATCATCCAGTAAGTCGCTGCGCGACTATCGCGGGCAAGCCCGCTTTCACAGGGGCTCGCATTCCAGTGTGGGAGCGGGCTTGCCCGCGAAGAGGCCCTGACAGGCACCGCAAGAAGCCAGTATCCATTAAAGCAACTGCAGGACCGCTGCCCACTGCTCCGGTGTGACTGCCATGACCGAAAGCCGGCTGCCCTTTTGCACCAGCGGCATTTCAGCCAGTGCAGTTTGCTGCTTCAGATAGCCAAGGCTTAGCACCTTGGGGAAGGTCTGCACGTGGGCGACATCGATCGCGCTCCACGGGTTTTTCTCCGGGGTGGCCTTGGCGTCGAAATAGTGGCTTTCTGGTTCCAGCGCAGTGGGGTCCGGATAGGCGGCCCGAGTGATTTTGCCGATGCCGGCAATCCCTGGCTCCGGGCAACTGGAGTGGTAGAAGAAAAACTCGTCGCCCACGGCCATGGCGCGCAAAAAGTTGCGGGCCTGATAGTTGCGTACCCCGTCCCAGCGCGCTTCGCCGAGCTTTTCCAGGCCTTTGATAGAGAGTTCGTCGGGCTCGGATTTCATCAGCCAGTAGGCCATTGTTGGGCTCCTGAAAAAGGCATTGGGCAAGTTGTCGGGCAATTGCGTGACAAACCGACAGTCGGTTGGCGTCAAGGTTTGCGTGTTGGTTCACGTTACCGCAGAATGCGCGCTTTTAAGCTTGACGCAGCTGCAACGGACTACTTTGGAACGTTGTTGTCATCGTGTACGAGGTGCCTGAAAGGGGGGCAATCGATGCAACGTAAGCCGGATTTACTATGGATTTTGGTTATTTTGTTTGGTCTGGGCGTCGTGACCACCGGTTATGCCCAGAGCCTGTGGTCGAACAAGACCGATGCACCGGTTGAACTGGCTCAGCAGCAGCCACAACCGTTCAAGCGTTAACTCAAGCATTCACCAAGGCGCCGCTGTTTCCAGCGGCGTTTGTGCGTCATACCACTGCGTATCAGTCACCGTCCCCGCCAACGGCACATCCCAACTCGCCTGCGCCAGGCGTTCGACTTTCTGGCATTCATGGGCCAGCCCCAGCAGCGTTGGCTTGCGCCAGCTCTGGCGGCGGGCAAGATAGGCCAGGCTGCGATCGTAGAACCCGCCGCCCATGCCCAGGCGCCCACCCACATCGTCGAACCCCACCAGCGGCAATAACACCAGGTCCAGCGCCCAGACCTGGCGCTGACGATGGGCATTGACCCGTGGTTCAAGGATGCGAAAGCGGTTTGGCAGCAACTTATCCCCAGGTCGTACACGCTGGAACACCATCTTGGTGCGCGGCCAGGCGCTGAGCACCGGCAGGTAAGTGGCTTTGCCGCGGCGCTGGGCCGCACGCAGCAGCAGGCGCGGATCGATTTCACCGTCCGTGGGCAGATATAAAGAGATATGTTTGGCCCGGCGAAACAGCGGGTGCTGTGCCAGTTGCCGGTACACACCCTGAGCGGCCTGGCGCTGCTCGCTTGGCGTGAGGGCGCGGCGGGCCTTGCGCAACATGCGTCGAAGTTGCGGACGAGATAGCGGCGCAGGTTCGGTCATGATTTTCGGCTCATAAAACAATGCCAGTCCGGGGACTGGCATTGAGTTTGGGAATTCAGGCTCCCCGACAGAGCCGCTGTCGACTTAGCCCTTGAACCCGAAAGTTCAAGGTGGAAGAAGCAGTAGGCTTTAAGGCTTTCCGTCTAGCGGACATGCACACCAGCCCAACGTGCAACTTCCAGGGTAGTGCGAATCGGCTCAGGGACATCGCCGACTGGCAAACACGCCAGGGAGTGGGGCGAGTATACCTTAAACCCGCTCGGCAATCAGCCCTTGGGTGTGTCTGAATCGGTGGAAAGCGCCAGATCCACGCGATCGAGCAGGTCACGCACCTGCTCGCGCGTCGAACCACTGGCCTGTACGTCAGGGCGCTCCTGCTTATGCAGCAGGTCGTGGGTGATATTCAGCGCGGCCATCACAGCGATGCGGTCGGCGCCGATCACTTTGCCGCTGCTGCGGATTTCGCGCATCTTGCCGTCCAGGTAGCGGGCAGCGCTCACCAGGTTGCTGCGTTCTTCCTGGGGGCAGATGATCGAATATTCTTTGTCGAGGATCTGCACGGTAACGCTATTGCTTGAACTCATGAGTCTTGCTCCAGGGCCTTCAGGCGCGAAATCATCGATTCGACCTTACGCCGGGCGATTTCGTTTTTTTCAATGAGGTGAGCGCGTTCCTCGCGCCAGGTCTTTTCCTGAGCTAATAGGAGTCCGTTTTGACTCTTAAGTTGCTCGACCCGATCAATTAGCAGTTCGAGTCTGGCCATCAGCGCTTGCAGGTCGGTGTCTTCCATTGGGTTCCACTGGATTTGTCTGATGAATGGCAACTGCAGGATAAACGATCTGACGCCCTCGATAGTCTTGGTACGTCTGCCGGTGCTAGGATACAGCGCTCCATTCTAGACATTGCGCCGTCTGGCGCCTAGCTCACCATGCCCATTCAGAATTCCCCGTACGATGCTTTTTCCAAACTGCTGAGCACCAGCGGCCACCCTTGCTCGCCTGCCGAACTGCACGGCGTGCTGTTGGGCCGCAGTTGCACCGGTGTGGGCTTTGATGCCGACAACTGGCTGGCCGATGTGGCCGAGTTGCTGGAAACCGAACCCACCGAGAACGTGCGCAATGCGTTGATCGGCCTGCAAGAGATGGTCAAGGGCGAGTTGACCGGTGACGACGTCACCGTGGTCCTGCTGCTGCCGACCGATGACGCGCCGCTTACCGAGCGCGCTGCTGCCCTGGGCCAATGGTGCCAGGGTTTCCTCCACGGTTTCGGCGTGAATGCCGGCGGCCTGGAGCTGAGCACCGACGCCAAGGAAGTGCTGCAGGACCTGGCGGCGATCTCACAGGTGCAAGATGCCCTGGAAGAGTCCGAAGATGGCGAAGGCGACTACATGGAAGTCATGGAATACCTGCGCGTCGCGCCGTTGCTGCTGTTCACCGAGACCAAGAAGTCCGCTGAGCCGGTCGCTGCCAAGCCGTCGTTGCACTAAAGAAAGGAAGCCCATCTGCCCATGATTCATATCCCCAAAGCGGAATACACCCGTCGCCGCAAGGCGCTCATGGCGCAGATGGAACCCAACAGCATCGCGATCCTGCCGGCCGCCGCCGTGGCCATCCGCAACCGCGATGTCGAGCATGTTTACCGCCAGGACAGCGATTTCCAGTACCTGAGCGGTTTCCCCGAGCCCGAAGCGGTGATCGTGCTGATGCCCGGTCGCCAGCACGGCGAGTACGTGCTGTTCTGCCGCGAGCGCAATGCCGAGCGCGAATTGTGGGACGGCCTGCGTGCGGGCACCGAGGGCGCGATTCGCGACTTTGGCGCGGATGACGCCTTCCCCATTACCGATATCGACGACATCCTGCCCGGCCTGATCGAAGGTCGCGACCGCGTGTACTCGGCCATGGGCAGCAATGCCGAGTTCGACCGGCACGTGATGGAGTGGATCAACGTGATCCGTTCCAAAGCACACCTGGGCGCCCAGCCGCCGAACGAATTCGTTGCCCTGGATCATTTGCTCCACGATATGCGCCTGTATAAATCGGCGGCAGAAGTGAAGGTGATGCGCGAGGCAGCGCGAATTTCCTGTGCGGCCCATGTGCGGGCGATGCAGGCCAGCCGTGCCGGCCTGCATGAGTTCAGCCTGGAGGCCGAGCTGGATTACGAGTTTCGCAAAGGCGGTGCGAAAATGCCGGCCTACGGCTCCATCGTCGCCGCCGGGCGCAACAGCTGCATCCTGCATTACCAGCAGAATGACGCAGTGCTCAAGGACGGCGACCTGGTGCTGATCGACGCCGGGTGTGAGATCGATTGCTACGCCAGCGATATCACCCGTACCTGGCCGGTCAACGGCAAGTTTTCGCCCGAGCAAAAGGCGATCTACGAGATTGTGCTGGCCTCCCAGGAAGCCGCCTTCAAGCAGATCGCGCCGAACAAACATTGGAACCAGGCCCATGAGGCGACCGTGCAGGTCATCACCGCGGGCCTGGTGAAGCTGGGGTTGTTGCAAGGTGACGTTGACGAGTTGATCGCCAGCGAAGCCTACCGCGCCTTCTACATGCACCGTGCCGGCCACTGGCTGGGCATGGATGTGCATGATGTGGGCGAGTACAAAGTGGGCGGTGAATGGCGCGTGCTGGAAGTGGGCATGGCCTTGACCGTGGAGCCGGGCATCTATATTTCCCCGGACAACCAGAACGTGGCAAAAAAATGGCGTGGCATTGGCGTGCGCATCGAGGACGACGTGGTAGTGACCAAGCAAGGCTGTGAAATCCTGACTGGCGGCGTGCCCAAGACCGTTGCCGAGATCGAGGCGTTGATGGCGGCTGCCCGATGAGCCGGGTCAACCTGGCGATTATCGGCGGTGGCTTGGTGGGCGCCAGCCTGGCCCTGGCGTTGCAAGCGGGGGCCAAGGCGCGGGGTTGGAAGATCGTGCTGATCGAGCCCTTTGCACCGGGCGACAGTTACCAACCGAGCTACGATGCGCGCTCTTCCGCGCTGTCGTTTGGCGCGCGCCAGATTTACCAGCGGCTGGGCCTGTGGCATGCCATTTCCCGACGTGCGGAGCCGATCAAGAAGATCCATGTATCGGACCGTGGGCGCTTCTCCACCGCGCGTTTGTCCGCGATGGAGGAGGGCGTGCCAGCCCTGGGTTATGTGGTGGAAAACGCCTGGCTCGGCCAATGCCTGTGGCAAGGCTTGGACAAGGACGTGGTGAGCTGGCGCTGCCCGGCGGAAGTCACGCGCATGGAGCCTCTGCCCGATGGCTATCGCCTGACCCTCAACGATGAAACCGTGCTGGAATGCGACCTTGCGGTACTGGCCGATGGCGGCCGTTCCGGCCTGCGAGAGCAACTGGGCATTGGCGTGAAAACCCGGCCCTACAACCAGAGCGCGCTGATCGCCAACATCACCCCGAGCGAAGCGCACAATGGCGAGGCGTTCGAGCGCTTTACCGATGAAGGCCCCATGGCCTTGCTGCCGCTGCCGGACAACCGTTGCGCGCTGGTCTGGACCCGCATCGGCATGGACGCCCAGCGCTTGGCCAGCCTCGACGAGCGTAGCTTCCTGAGCGAACTGCAGGGTGTGTTCGGGTATCGCCTGGGCACCCTCAAGCAAGTGGGTGCCCGCCACCTGTACCCGTTGACCCTGGTGGAAGCCGAAGAGCAAGTGCGTTCGCACCTGGCGGTCCTCGGCAATGCCGCCCATAGCCTGCACCCGATTGCCGGGCAGGGGTTCAATCTGTCTCTGCGCGATGCCAATGCCTTGGCCGAAGCGCTGCTGGCCGGGCCTGCTGTGCCGGGTGACCTGGCGACTTTGCAAAGCTATCGCGAGCGCCAGCGCCTGGACCAGCAACTCACCGTAGGCTTCTCCGACCAGGTCACGCGCCTGTTTGGCAGTGCCCAACCGTTGGTGGCGCTGGGCCGCAATATGGGCTTGCTCGGCCTCGACCTGTTGCCACCAGCCAAACGCTGGTTCGCCCGCCAGGCCATGGGCCTGGGTACGCGTTCCGATGCGTAAGTGGCTAACCCAACGCGTGGGTAAGGCGCGGCTGTTGCGCTGGTTCCTCACCCTGTACCCGCCGTACCTCGGCGCCGGGGTGCGGGTGCAGGCACTGAGTGCCGACTTCCGGCATGCCAAGGTGCGCATGGGCCTGGGTTGGTACAACCGCAATTACGTCGGTACGCAATTTGGCGGCAGCCTGTATTCGATGGTCGATCCGTTCTACATGTTGCTGTTGATGGAAAACCTGGGCCGCGACTACATCGTGTGGGACAAGGCTGCGAGTATCGACTTCATCTCGCCGGGCAAAGGCCCGGTGTATGCCGAATTCTCCATCGACGACACTTTGCTCGATGAAATTTGGCGCCAGACCGCAGGTGGCGAGAAATATCTGCCCCACCTCAAGGTCGAGATTCATGACGGCTCCGGCACCCTGGTGGCGCGGGTCGACAAAACCCTTTATGTGCGGCGCAAGCCGCCAGCGAGACAGGCTTGAATATGGACATGCGCGCAGATGTGCTGATTGTCGGGGCCGGAATGGTCGGAAGCGCCCTGGCGCTGGCGTTGCAGGGCAGTGGCCTGCAGGTGCTGCTGCTCGACGGCAGCCCGTTGAGCGTCAAGCCGTTTGAACCGGCTGCGGCGTTTGAACCGCGGGTGAGCGCGCTGTCGGCGGCCAGCCAGCGCATTCTTGAGCGCCTGGGCGTGTGGGACGGCATCGTAGAGCGGCGTGCCAGCCCCTATGGCGAAATGCAGGTATGGGACGGCAGCGGCACTGGGCAGATCCACTTCTCGGCGGCCAGTGTGCATGCGGAGGTGCTTGGGCATATCGTCGAGAACCGCGTGGTGCAGGATGCCTTGCTCGATCGCCTGCATGACTGCGACCTCGGCCTGCTGGCCAATGCGCGCCTGGAACAGATGCGCCGATCCGGCGATGACTGGTTGTTGACCCTGGCCGACGGCCGCAAGCTGCGCGCGCCGCTGGTGGTGGCCGCCGACGGTGCCAACTCCGCTGTACGCCGCCTGACCGGTACACCTACCCGCGAATGGGATTACCTGCACAACGCCATCGTCACCAGCGTGCGCAGCAGTCAGCCGCACCAGCGCACCGCGTGGCAACGTTTCACCGACACCGGCCCGTTGGCGTTCCTGCCGCTGGTGCGCGATGGGCAGGAAGACTGGTGCTCGATTGTCTGGTCGACCACGCCCGCGGAGTCCGAGCGCTTGATGGCGCTGGATGATGAACGCTTCTGTCGGGAACTGGAGCGTGCCTTCGAGGGGCGCTTGGGCACGGTGGTCAGTGCCGACCCGCGAGTGTGCGTACCGTTGCGCCAGCGCCATGCCAAACGTTATGTGGCCGAAGGCCTGGCGTTGATCGGCGACGCCGCCCACGTCATTCACCCGTTGGCGGGGCAGGGCGTCAACCTGGGTTTCCTCGATGCAGCCGTGCTGGCCGAAGTGCTGTTGGCGGCGACCGAGCGCGGCGAGCGCCTGGCCGATGTGAAAGTGCTGAGCCGTTACGAGCGGCGCCGCATGCCCCATAACCTGGCGCTGATGGCGGCGATGGAAGGCTTTGAGCGCTTGTTCCAGGCCGATCAACTGCCGCTGCGCTGGTTGCGCAACGCGGGTTTGAAAATCGTCGACCAGCTGCCCGAAGCCAAAGCCGTGTTTGTGCGCCAGGCACTGGGATTGACTGGCGATCTCCCCGAACTCGCCAAACTCTGAACTGACAATACAACCCTCTGTGGGAGCCGGGCTTGCCCGCGATGAGGCCATCAGCTCCAGCGCATATTCTGGCTGTGCAACATCTGGTAACGCCTCCACCAAGCGTTACCAAATGTGAGTCCTTATCATTTGCCCTCCATTTGCAAATGAGAGACCGCACCCATGTTGGCACCCAAGCGCCTCCTGACTGCCCTGGCACTCACCCTGATCGGTAGCACCACCGTGCAGGCGGCCGACGAAGTCGTGGTCTACTCCTCGCGTATCGACGAACTGATCAAGCCCGTGTTCGACGCCTACACCAAAAAGACCGGCGTACAGGTCAAGTTCATCACCGACAAGGAAGCCCCGTTGATGCAGCGCATCAAGGCCGAGGGCGAGAACGCCACCGCCGACCTGCTGCTCACCGTTGACGCCGGCAACCTCTGGCAGGCCGAGCAGATGGGCATCCTGCAACCGTTCACCTCTCCTGTCATCGACAAAAATATTCCTCTGCAATATCGCTCATCGGCCCACGCCTGGACCGGTTTGAGCCTGCGTGCGCGAACGATCGCCTATTCCACCGACCGGGTAAAACCGGGCGACCTGACCACCTACGAAGCCCTGGCCGACAAGCAGTGGGAAGGCCGCCTGTGCCTGCGCACGGCGAAAAAAGTCTACAACCAGTCGCTGACCGCCACGTTGATCGAAACCCATGGCGCGGCCAAGACCGAAGAAATCATCAAGGGTTGGGTGAATAACCTCTCCACCGACGTGTTCTCCGATGACATCGCCGTGCTGGAGGCGATCAACGCCGGGCAGTGCGACGTGGGTATCGTCAACACCTATTACTACGGTCGCCTGCACAAGCAGAAGCCAGACCTGGCAGTGAAGTTGTTCTGGCCGAACCAGGGCGACCGCGGCGTGCATGTGAACCTCTCTGGCATCGGCCTGACCCAGCACGCACCGCACCCGGAAGCGGCCAAGGCGCTGGTGGAGTGGATGACCACGCCTGAGGCGCAGAAGATCTTCGCCGACGTCAACCAGGAATTCCCGGCCAACCCGGCGGTACCGCCATCGGCGGAAGTGGCGACCTGGGGCAAGTTCGTGGCCGATACCTTGCCGGTGGAAGTGGCAGGCAAGCGCCAGGCCGAAGCGATTCGCCTGATGGATCGCGCTGGCTGGAACTGAAGCTGCGCCGCTTAACTGTGGGAGCTGGCTTGCCCGCGATTGCATCACTTCGGTATCACTGATACACCGAGGTGCTTGTATCGCAGGCAAGCCAGCTCCCACATTGGTTAGTGGCCGCTTCAACATCTTTATTTTTCTGAGAGCTTTTCCTTGGCCCACCCCGCCCAACGTCGCTGGTACCTACCGGTTTTCAGCGTCGCCGCCCTGGTGCTGTTGCCGCTGAGCGTGCTGTTGCTGTCCTGGCAAAGCATCGACCCGCAGATCTGGTCGCACCTCTGGGACACTCAGATGCCCCGCTTGCTGGGCAACACCTTGACCCTGGTGCTCGGTGTCGGCCTGGGCGTGACGCTGCTGGGCGTCAGCCTGGCCTGGCTGACCAGCCTGTGCGAGTTCCCCGGGCGGCGCTGGCTCGACTGGGCACTGATGTTGCCCTTTGCAATCCCTGCCTATGTGCTGGCCTTCGTGTTTGTGGGCCTGCTGGATTTCGCCGGCCCGGTGCAAACCCTGTTGCGCGAGTGGTTCGGCACCGGGCTGCGTTTGCCGCGGGTACGCTCTACCAGCGGCGTGGTCATTGTGTTGGTGCTGGTGTTCTATCCCTATGTCTACCTGCTGGCGCGCAGCGCGTTCCTGGCCCAGGGCAAAGGCTTGATGGAAGCGGCGCGGGTGCTGGGGCAATCGCCATGGCAAGCGTTCTGGCGCGTGGCATTGCCAATGGCGCGACCAGCAATTGGTGCCGGTGTGGCCTTGGCGTTGATGGAGACGCTCGCGGATTTTGGTGCGGTCTCGGTGTTCAATTTCGACACCTTTACCACCGCAATCTATAAAACCTGGTACGGCTTTTTCAGCCTGTCCAGTGCCGCGCAACTGGCCAGCCTGCTGCTGCTGGTAGTGATGCTGGTGCTGTATGGCGAGCGACGTGCGCGCGGGGCCAGCCGACCGAGCAATGAGCGCCCACGGGGCAAGGCGTTGTACCACCTGCGCGGGTTCAAAGCCGTGGCGGCCAGCGCGTGGTGCAGCCTGGTCTTCGCCTGTGCGTTCGTGATTCCGATGCTGCAACTGGTGGCATGGTTCTGGCAACGTGGCCGCTTCGACCTGGATGAACGTTACACCGGGCTGATCGTGCATACCCTTTACCTGGGCGGTATCGCAGCGCTGATCACTGTCAGCGTGGCGCTGATACTGGCCTTTGCCAACCGTCTGGCGCCCACCCGGGCGATTCGCTCCGGTATCAGCCTGGCCAATGTCGGCTATGCCTTGCCAGGCTCGGTGCTGGCGGTGTCGATCATGCTGGCGTTCAGTTACCTGGACCGCGAGTTGGTGGTGCCGCTCTCCGGATGGCTGGGCGGGGCGGGCAAGCCTTTGCTGCTGGGCAGCCTGTCGGCACTGGTGCTGGCGTACCTGGTGCGGTTCCTGGCGGTGGCCTACGGGCCGCTGGAAAACAGCCTGGCGCGAATCCGTCCGTCACTGCCCGAAGCGGCACGCAGCCTTGGCGTGAGCGGCCCACGACTGTTTTGCAAAGTTTATCTGCCGTTATTGCTGCCGGGCACGTTGAGCGCAGCGCTGCTGGTGTTTGTGGATGTGCTCAAGGAAATGCCCGCCACCTTGCTGATGCGCCCGTTTGGTTGGGACACCCTGGCGGTCCGCATCTTTGAAATGACCAGTGAAGGCGAATGGGCGCGGGCGTCTTTGCCGGCGCTGACCCTTGTGCTGGTTGGCTTGTTGCCGGTCATCGGGCTGATTCGTCGCTCGGCTCGGCAAATCGGTTAGGTGCCAGTCCTACGGCTTGAGGCTACAATGCGCGGCATTCGGTGCGCTCCGTCTTTCGGATCGACCTGCTGTATGTGGCTGCGGGCCTTGTAGTACAAGGTGTTCGGCGCAAGTGGCAGCTCTGCGCGCCTTCGCCAAGCCCGGAAGGAGAAACCCATGGGACAGCGTACGCCTCTGTATGACCTGCATCTCGCCCTCGGCGCGAAAATGGTCGATTTTGGCGGTTGGGATATGCCTTTGCATTACGGCTCGCAAGTTGAAGAACACCACCAGGTGCGGCGCGACTGCGGGGTCTTCGATGTATCTCATATGACCGTAATCGATGTCACCGGCCCCCAGGCCAAGGAATGGCTCCAGTACCTGCTGGCCAATGATGTCGACCGACTGCACGGCTGTGGCCGTGCGTTATACAGCGCCATGCTCAACGAGCAGGGCGGGGTAGTGGACGACATGATCGTCTACCGCACCGAAACCGGTTACCGCCTGGTGGTCAACGCCGCCACCCGCGACCAGGACATGGCCTGGATGCAGGCGCAACTGGGCACCTACTCAGTGCAGCTGCATGAGCGGTCAGAGTTGGCCATGCTCGCCATCCAAGGCCCCCACGCCCGGCAGAAAATCGCCGAACTGGTGACCCAGTCCCGTGGCACCCTGATCCACCAGCTCAAGCCGTTCGAAGGCCGGGCCGACGGTGACTGGTTTATCGCCCGCACCGGCTATACCGGCGAAGACGGCCTCGAAATCGTGCTGCCGGCCGATCAGGCACCGGGCTTTTTCAACGATCTGGTGGGCGCGGGCATTTCCCCCATCGGTCTCGGTGCGCGCGACACCTTGCGCCTTGAGGCTGGCATGAACCTCTATGGCCAGGATATTCACCAGGCCGTCTCGCCCCTGGCGGCCAACATGGCCTGGAGCATCGCCTGGGAACCGGTCGAGCGTAACTTCATTGGCCGCGCTGCGCTGGAAGCAGAAAAAGCGGCCGGCGTGCAGTTCAAACTGGTGGGGCTCGTCCTCGAAGAGCGTGGCGTGCTGCGTGCTCATCAGGTGGTTCGTATCGCCAATGTTGGCGAAGGAGAGATCACCAGTGGTAGTTTCTCGCCTACGCTAAGCAAATCCATTGCGCTGGCGCGTGTGCCGACGGCGACTGCCGACCGGGCCGAAGTGGAAATCCGCGGCAAGTGGTATCCGGTTCGAGTGGTCAAGCCGACCTTCGTGCGTCATGGCAAAACCCTGATCTAACCAATTCCGGCAGGCCAAAGGCCGCTGACATTTCATCTTGAGGACACAGACTATGAGCAATATCCCTGCCGACCTGCGTTTTGCCGAAAGTCACGAATGGGCCCGTCTGGAAGCTGACGGCACCGTGACCGTCGGGATCTCCGACCATGCACAGGAAGCTTTGGGTGATGTGGTGTTTGTTGAACTGACCGAAGTGGGCAAGGTGTTTGCCGCTGAAGATCAAGCGGGTGTGGTGGAGTCGGTCAAGGCCGCTTCGGACATCTACTCGCCGATTGCGGGCGAAGTGATTGCTGTCAACGAGGACTTGAGTGGCAGTCCTGAGCTGTTGAACTCTGACCCTTACGGCGCCTGGATCTTCAAGCTCAAGCCAAGCGACAAGGCCGAGCTGGACAAGCTGCTGGATGCCGCGGGCTACAAAGCCGCCATCGGCGAATAAACGCCATAGTTACAACGACACAAATCAATGTGGGAGCTGGCTTGCCTGCGATTGGATCACCCGGGTATCACCGATACACCGAGGTGCCAGCATCGCAGGCAAGCCAGCTCCCACAGTTGATTGGGGTGTGTCTGCCGGTTGTGATCAGTCTCTTTTCAATACGGCTTTAACGGCCGCTACAGCCCGTTCCACATCCGCCTCTGTCATCGCCGTGAACATCGGCAACGACACGATCAAACGCCCAACACGCTCCGCCACCGGGAACATGCCTTCCTTGAAACCCTGTGCCCGATACAGGCTCAGCAGGTGGATCGGCGGGTAGTGATAGCCGATACCCACGCCGTGGGCCTGCATCTGTTCCATGAACGTGGCGCGGGCTGGCAGGCCATCCTGGCGCTCCGGCAATACCAGTTGGAACAGGTGCCAGTTGCTGTTTTCGAAGTCGGCCGGCGGCAGTTGCGCGCCGTATTGGGCTTCGAAATCGCTGCCAAAGCATTTGAAGTAGTGTCGTGCCAGGTTCTGACGATGGGCGGTGATCTTCTCGATGTGCGCAAATTGCCCCAGGCCTATGGCGGCGGCAATGTCGGTCATGTTGAACTTGCCACCCAGCACATCCACATCCAGGCCATCGAAGCCGCTGCGGGTGACGCCTTGCAGTCGGTACTTCTCTGCCAGACGGGCCTCCTCGGCATTGTTCAACACCAGGCAGCCGCCTTCGGACGACGTGATGTTCTTGTTCGCCTGGAAGCTGAAGGACACGAAGTCGCCGGTTGCGCCGATGCGTTCTCCATCCCAGCTGGACCCCAGGGCCTGGGCAGCATCTTCGACAATACGCAGGTTGTACTTGTTGGCCAGCGCGTAGAGCATCGGCATATCCACAGGCAAGCCGGCCAGGTAGACCGGGATGATCGCCTTGGTGCGCGGAGTAATGGCCGCTTCTACCTGGGCCAGGTCGATATTGCGTGTCACCGGGTCGATGTCGGCAAAGACCGGAGTGGCGCCGACTTCGAGAATCACGTTGGCCGTGGCAACCCAGGAGATTGGGGTGGTGATGACTTCATCCCCAGGCCCGATCCCGGCGATGCGCAAGGCGATCTCCATGGTGCAGGTGCCCGAGTTGAAGGTGCGTACCGGACGGCCGCCAAAATAGTCCGACAGCTGTGCTTCGAATGCCTGCACCTTTGGTCCGCTGGTGATCCAGCCGGAACGCAGAACATCGCCGACCGCCGAAATGGTGGCTTCATCAATGGTCGGTTTGGAAAACGGCAGGAAGGGCTGTTGGCTCATGACGAAGAAGGCATCCGTTTCAGGTAGGCAATGAAAGATAGACGAGTCAGTAGGGCATGGTTGCACGCTGAGACTGAATATAGCCTGTCATCCATGAACGATTCGTCATGCAGCAGGCAAAAAAATGCCGCTTGAGAAAGCGGCATTTTTTATGAGGGCAGTTGTTACTCGGTTACAGCATTCTTCGCCAGGATGGCGTTAGCCAGTTCCATGTCCGTGGCTTGGAGGCCAGGGTTATCGGCGCGGACCTTCTGCATGGCCGCTTCCAGATACGGGCCGCGAATGCCGCCGTCGCTGGCGACGAAGCTGCCCGCGTCGTCCTGGGCGGCGACCACCAGCTTGTGGTCCTTGAACGTCAGGTAAGTCGAGCCAGTGGTGGCGCCCGACGAGATGACATTACGCCAGAAGCTATCGGCCATGGCTGAGCCGACAGGTAGGGAAAGCACAGCGAGGGTTGCGACAGCATATTTGAGACGCATGATGGGTGACTCCGGTGGGTTATCTGTACGTTTTGATTGTAGTTAACCCGATCCAGTTCCATCACTGACTAAACAGTTTCAGTACTCGATCAAACCCGAAGAATTTGTTTCTGAATCTCCTGGCGTGACTCGCAATACCTCCGTCATCGTGGTCAGGCCGGCCTTCACTTTCTCGACACCGGCCATGCGCAGGCTGCTCATGCCCTGCGCCAGTGCCCCACGGCGCAGGGCTTGTACGTCCGCGCCTGGAGTGACCAGCGCCTGGAGTGCCGGGTCCATGAGCATGATTTCATACAGTCCGGCCCGGCCTCGATAACCGCTGTCACGGCAGTGTGCACAGCCGACAGCTTCGTAGCCGCCATCGTCCTCCAGGCCCGCGGGGTGCTTGCAGTGGCTGCACAGAAGCCGCACCAGGCGCTGCGCCATCACACCTATGAGCGTGGCTTTGATCAAATAGTGAGCAACGCCCAGTTCCTGCAGGCGGCTGATGGCGCTGGGTGCATCGTTGGTGTGCAAGGTCGAGAAAACCAGGTGCCCGGTCAGCGCGGCCTGGATAGCCATCTCTGCGGTTTCCTGGTCGCGGATTTCGCCGATCATGATGATGTCCGGGTCCTGGCGCAGCAGGGCGCGGATGCCGCTGGCGAACGTGAGGTCGATGTTGTGCTGGACCTGCATCTGGTTGAAGGCCGGCTCGACCATTTCAGTCGGGTCTTCCACCGTGCACAGGTTGACCTCGCGGGTCGCCAGTTGCCTGAGGGTGGTGTAGAGGGTGCTGGTCTTGCCTGAGCCGGTCGGGCCTGTGACGAGGATGATGCCGTGGGTGCGTCGCGTCATGGCGTGCCAGCGTTGCTGGTCGGCGCTGGACAAACCCAACTGGTCGAAATCCTTGAGCAGCACCTGTGGGTCGAAAATTCGCATCACCAGTTTTTCGCCGAATGCCGTGGGCAGGGTCGAAAGCCGCAATTCCACTTCGACACCCGCAGGGTTCCGGGTCTTGACGCGGCCATCCTGGGGTTTGCGTTTTTCGGCCACGTTCATTCGCCCCAGGCTTTTCAGGCGGCTGACCACGGCCATGGTGACCTGCGGGGGAAATTGATAGACGTCATGCAGCAGCCCATCAATGCGAAAGCGCACCCGACCCTGGTCGCGGCAGGGCTCGATATGGATATCGCTGGCTCGTTGGCCAAAGGCGTACTGCAGCAGCCAGTCGACGATGTTGACGATATGCGCGTCGTTGGCATCCGGCTCCTTGTCGCTGGCGCCGAGGCTGAGCAAGTCGAGATTGCCAGGCGTCGTCATCTTTTCATCCGCACCGCTGACGGACTTGGCTAAACGGTAAAACTCGTTGATACAGCGCTGGATATCGCTGGGGTTGGCAACCACGCGCTTGATCGTGCGTCTGAGCACCTGGGACAGCCCGGCTTCCCAGGTGGTGACATGGGGTTGGGCACTGGCGATCGTCACGCTGTGAGTATCGACGGCGACTGCGAGAATGCCGTGGCGCTGGGCAAAGGCGTGGGACATCAACGGCACCACGGCTGCCACATCAATCTTCAACGGGTCGATGCGCAGGTAAGGTTGGCCTACCTGCCGGGCCAGCCATTGGGTCAAGGTCTCCACGCAAGGGCCCTGGGCTGCGATGCATTCCAAGGGATGCTGGCTGCCGGACGCTGGCGCCACCTTTTGCGCCGCCTGCGCCGTGATCAGCCCTTGCTCGACCAACGCCGGCAATAATTGCTGCAGTTCCAAGGGGTGATCGTGAGTGGCGACGAGCATGCAGGTTTTCCTGGGGCGTGGGGGTAATCCCAGGCTAGCCAGCCGCTGAAGATCCTGCTGGCGCGTGTATTGCCGGTTTTTACTGCGCCATCGCTGCCAACGCTTGAGGCCGCTCGGAATCAGCCGACCACAGCTCCAGGGTGCAGACGCTGATCAGGTTTCGAATCTTTTCACCGATCACTTGGGCGCGGTGCCAGCTCAGGCCGGTCATCACGATATCGATGCTCAGCAGGTCGGCTTCCCGGTTCATGCTGACCTGGGTGGGCGTGAGCAATTGCAGCGCGAAGTAGTTCAGCACCCGGCACAGCACGTCCGGTTCAGCCTCGGCGACGATGCGATAGTGCGCCTGGCAGTGGCTGCTATTGACGGCCCACGCATCGACGCGGGTGGCGGGGTAGGCGGTTTCGACGGCATGCATGCTGACTCTCCAGTTTCGACTGGAGAAATTTTTACATTCGCCTCGGGAGATTTCTTATCTAAAATAAGCCTATTTGGCGATAAATAGACCAAAACAATTCAAGATAAGCCTATTCATGGGTACTTTTATGCACAATGAGTTGGACGCCTACGACCGCCGCATCCTGGCCTTGCTGCAAGAGGATGCCTCGCTCTCCAGTGCACAGATTGCCGAACAGGTCGGCCTGTCGCAGTCGCCATGCTGGCGGCGTATTCAGCGGCTCAAGGAGGAGGGCGTGATCCGCGGCCAGGTCACCCTGCTGGACCGCAAGAAAATCGGGCTCAACACGCAGATTTTCGCCGAGGTCAAACTCAACGCCCACGGTCGCTCCAATTTCACCGAGTTCACCGAGGCGATTCGCGGGTTCCCGGAAGTGTTGGAGTGCTATGTGCTGATGGGGGCGGTGGATTTTCTGCTGCGTATCGTCACCTCGGATATCGAGGCGTACGAGCGGTTTTTCTTCGAGAAGTTGTCGATGGTGCCGGGGATTCAGGAGGTCAACTCGATTGTGGCGCTGTCGGAGATCAAGTCCACCACCAGCCTGCCAGTCTTGCGCTGACAGGGAGGGCCTCATCGCGGGCAGCCCGCTTCCACAGGAAATGTGGGAGCGGGCTTGCCCGCGATAGCGGTATTACAGGCGCAGAAGGGTCTTCCAGGCACGATTCTGATACACCGCAATCGCCTGATGCATACGCGCATCCAGGGATTCATCGGTAATCGGCTGGTTGGCCAGGTGCGCCAGCTTGTTCAGTTCGCCGTACAAACGGTCCAGCTCAGGAATGTCCACCACATGGCGCGCATGGTGCAGCCAGGCCTGGATGCGTTCGATGCGCGGCAGTTGCTCGGCCAGGTCTTCCGGCTGTTGCTGGTAGCGCTGCAGTTGCAGGGCGACAGCGTCGTCGGCCAACAGGCGTGGCAGCCAGTTGGTAATTTGCGCAGCGCCCTGGCGGTTGCCGCGCACGTTACGTTCGGCCGTCCAGGTGCGAGCCAGCAGCCAGCGCGAGAGGTTGAGTGAGAACAGGCCCCAGCGCACGTCTTGCAGCTCTTCGATGAACTGTTCCGGCGCGGCTTTGCGAATGTCTTCATCGTCGTCACCGGCCTGGACCAGCGGGCGCCAGTCTTCCAGCAACGCATCCAGGGCGCTGCGCAGTTCGCTGGTGGATTGGCGTGGCGCGGCCTGGCCGAGGCTGCCGATCAGGGCGCGCAACTCGCCGAGGTTCTCGACCCAGTCCTGCAACAGGCGCCAGTGGCCATTGAAGCGGTATTGCTCAGCCAGGCGCTGGCTGCTGCCCAGCAGGTGCCACAGGATCGCGGCGAAGGCGTCGTCCAATGGCATTTCGGCGTGGATCTGTGGCGCCGGCAGGCTCAGGGAATAGCTACTGGCGTCATACAGGCGATAGCCGCGTTCGGCCTTGCTGATGTCGCACGGCATCAGGGCCAGGGTTGCGGCCAGCTCGGCGGCCAGTTCCAGCAGGGCCGCCGGTTCGCCTTCGCGCAGTTCCAGTTCCAGCTCGCAGATTTCTTCTTTCTGCTTGCCGACCACCACATGGCCCAGGTCCAGGGCGGCTTCGATCACCACCTTGGCCTTGCCACGGCCCCAGGCGATTTCGGCGCGTTCACGCACGAAGTCGGTGGTGAAGATCGGCTTGAGAGTCTTTTTGTCCAGCTCGGCCAGTTGCTCGGGCCAGCACTCGCCATCGAGTTTCTTCACATCGAGCTTGGCTTTGGGCAGGTCCCAGTTGTATTCGTTGCGTTCCGACAAGCCGGCGACGCTTTGGCCGCGGGTCTTGAGGGTCTGGATGATGTCGTCACCGTCCTTGCGCAGGCGCAGGGCAACCTTGGCCTGGGCCAGGTCACGCTCGGGGGTGTCGAAGTACTGGTTCATCAACTCACGGCGTTCCCAGCCACTTTTGTTGCGTTTTTTCAGTAACGGGTGCTCACGCAGCGCGGCGAGTGTTTCGCGGCTGACGCGTAGCTTGATTTCGGTTTCTTTCTGCATGGCCGGAAAATCCAGGATCGGGAGCGCAGCCGGGGAAAAGTGTGGCTGCCAAGGTCGTGCAGTGTACAGGACTGAGCCCGGCAACGTGCCGCAACGGTTTATTGTGTTGCCCAGATGCCTCTATAGTGAGGTTCATCCGGGAAGTTGGGAGACCGCGCATGCCTTTACCGTCTATGAAAGAGCAGTTCGCCGCCTTGATCGCCGCGCCGTCGGTGAGCTGCACCCAGGCGTCTCTCGACCAGAGCAACCGCCCGGTGATTGACCTGCTCGCCGCTTGGCTGGGCGACCTGGGCTTTGCCATCGATATCCAACAAGTCAGCCCCGGCAAGTTCAACCTGTTGGCCAGTTTCGGCAGCGGCCCCGGTGGCTTGGTGTTGGCGGGGCATAGCGATACCGTGCCGTATGACGCGGCGCTGTGGAACACCGACCCGCTCAAGCTGACGGAAGTCGACGGCCGCTGGGTAGGGCTGGGCAGTTGTGACATGAAGGGGTTCTTCGCACTGGTTATCGACGCGGCGTTGCCGCTGCTGGACCAACCCTTCAAGCAACCGCTGTTGATCCTTGCCACCTGTGATGAGGAAAGCTCTATGTCCGGTGCCCGTGCGCTGGCCGAGGCGGGGCGCCCATTAGGTCGTGCAGCGGTGATCGGCGAGCCGACCGGGCTCAAGCCGATCCGCCTGCACAAGGGCGTGATGATGGAACGCATCGAGATCCTCGGGCGCAGTGGCCACTCGTCGGACCCCAGCCTGGGCCACAGCGCCCTGGAAGCCATGCATGACGCCATCGGCGAACTGCGCGGCCTGCGCTTGGCCTGGCAGCGCGAGTACCGCAACGCGCAATTCAGCGTGCCGCAGCCGACGATGAACTTCGGCTGCATTCACGGCGGCGACAACCCCAACCGCATCTGCGGCCAGTGCTCCCTGGAGTTCGACCTGCGACCCCTGCCGGGCATGGACCCCGAGGTGCTGCGCGCCGCGATCCGCCAGAAGCTCGAACCCCTGGCCGAGCGGCATAAGGTCAAGATCGACTACGCGCCGTTGTTCCCCGAAGTGCCACCCTTTGAGCAGCCCGAAGACGCCGAGTTGGTGCGGGTGGCGGAGCGTTTGACCGGTCATCGTGCCGAAGCAGTAGCGTTCGGCACCGAAGCGCCTTATCTTCAGCGCCTTGGTTGCGAAACCCTGGTGCTCGGCCCTGGCGACATTGCCTGCGCCCACCAGCCTGGCGAGTACCTTGAAATGTCACGCTTGACGCCTACAGTGCGTCTATTGCGGGAACTGATCGAACACTACTGCCTGAAACCTGCATAAATTAACCCTTGCCCATTCGTACATAAGGAGAGTGAGCGTGTCGCCAAGCCTGTTCCGACGATAACCATCAGCCGCTGTGCGCTTTCACGATTGATCCTTTATTTGGCTGCTTTTTATTACAGGCCCAGGTGTTATGCCCGAATACGTCAACTGGCTTCGTCACGCTTCGCCCTACATCAACGCCCACCGCGACTGCACCTTTGTGGTCATGCTGCCCGGCGATGGTGTGGACCACCCCAACTTCGGCAATATCGTCCACGACCTGGTGCTGCTTCACAGCCTGGGTGTGCGCCTGGTGCTGGTGCATGGCTCGCGCCCGCAAATCGAAACCCGCCTTGAAGCACGCGGCCTTACCCCGGCTTACCACGAAGGCTTGCGCATCACCGATGCTGCGACGCTGGAGTGTGTGATCGACGCGGTGGGTCATTTGCGCATTGCCATCGAGGCGCGCTTGTCCATGGACATGGCGTCATCGCCGATGCAGGGCTCGCGCCTGCGTGTGGCCAGCGGCAACCTGGTCACCGCACGGCCAATTGGCGTGCTTGAAGGCGTGGACTACCACCACACCGGCGAAGTGCGCCGGGTCGACCGCAAGGGCATCAACCGCCTGTTGGATGAGCGCTCTATCGTGCTGCTCTCGCCCCTGGGGTATTCGCCCACCGGCGAGATCTTCAACCTGGCCTGCGAAGACGTCGCCACCCGCGCCGCCATCGACCTGGGCGCCGACAAATTGCTGCTGTTCGGCGCCGATCCCGGTCTGATCGATGAGAACGGCCGCCTGGTGCGTGAATTGCGCCCACAACAAGTACCCGCGCACCTGCAACGCCTGGGCAGCAACTATCAAGCCGAACTGCTCGATGCCGCTGCCGAAGCCTGCCGGGGTGGAGTAGGGCGCAGCCATATCGTCAGCTACGCCGAAGATGGCGCTTTGCTTACCGAACTGTTCACCCGCGATGGTGGCGGTACGCTGGTGGCCCAGGAACAATTCGAACTGGTGCGCGAAGCGGCGATTGAAGACGTCGGCGGCTTGCTGGACCTGATCAGCCCGCTGGAAGAGCAGGGCATTCTGGTGCGCCGTTCGCGGGAAGTGCTGGAGCGTGAGATCGAGCAGTTCAGCGTGGTCGAGCGCGAAGGCATGATCATCGCCTGCGCGGCGCTGTATCAGATCGCGGATTCGGATGCGGGGGAGTTGGCGTGCCTGGCAGTGAACCCGGAGTACCGCCACGGCGCGCGAGGCGATGTGTTGCTCGAACGCATCCAGACCCGGGCACGCGCCCAAGGCTTGAAAACCCTCTTTGTACTCACCACGCGCACGGCCCATTGGTTCCGCGAACGCGGCTTTGTACCCAGCAGCGTGGACCGCCTGCCGTCGGCGCGAGCGTCGCTGTACAACTATCAGCGCAACTCCAAGATCTTTGAAAAGGCCCTGTAAAAGAGTACGGCTCTGTGTGGGAGCTGGCTTGCCTGCGATAGTGGCGCCTCGGTTTATCTGAAGGACCGAGTTGCTGGTATCGCAGGCAAGCCAGCTCCCACCGAAGACTGTATTTATTGTGTGATGAATTTGTCGGTCACATACGCCGAATAATCCGGCAGCACTGTCTCCACCTTCCCCTGTTCCTTCAAGAACTTCGCCGTCTCCTCAATCGCCTTCGCCGTGCCGTCCTTGAGCAGCGCAGCGGTTTGCTGTGCCTGCGCATCCGGAAACGTCGTACCGGCCAAGAGTTCCGGAATGTCATCCGCATTTGAACCTGTCAATTTGGCGATTTTCTGCACTGGCTCGGAATCCACCGTCCAGCTGTCTTTGTGGGCGGCATAGTCGGCAAAGGCATCCAGGGTAACTTTGGCGAACTTGGCCACTACCTCAGGATGTTTTTGCGCAAAATCCTTGCGCGCCACCCACACCTCAAACGTCGGCGCGCCCCATTGGCCCACCTGCGCCGCGTCTGTGAGGGTCTTGCCGCTCTTGCGGATTTCACCCAGGGCCGGGGACCACACAAAAGCCCCATCAATATCGCCACGCTTCCAGGCGGCGGCGATTTCGGCCGGTTGCAGGTTCACCACTTTGACTTGCTGGGTGTTCAGACCCCAGTGTTTCAGCGCGCCGAGCAGGCTGTAATGGGAGGTGGAGACGAAGGGCGTGGCGATGGTTTTACCGATCAAGTCCTGGGGGTTGTCGATGCCACTGCCGTTGCGCACCACCAGGGCTTCAGAAGCGTTGATCTGTGCCGATACGATAAACGCCACAATCGGCAGGTTGCGCGAGGCCGCCGCCGCGAGCGGGCTGGAGCCGAGGTTGCCGATTTGTACATCACCCGAAGCGATGGCCGTGACTACCTCTGGCCCGCTGTTGAAGCGGCGCCAGGCGATTTTTTCGCCGATGGCTTTTTCATACAGGCCGTCGGCCTGGGGAACCTTGCTGGGATCGATGCCGGTCTGGTAGCCCACCGTCAGGTCGGTGGCGTTGACACCAAAAGAAAGTAATAGCGATACAAAAACTGTAACAAATTGACGGGAGGATGTGCGTTTGGCCATGATGGCGTCGCCTTTTTGATCGTGAGTGACGTATGCAACCGTACGGCAACACTAATCGATCTAAAAAAGCACCAGTAAATACCCTTTAGGAATTAGCTTATGGAGCGGCGCGTCTATCCTGACCGGCCAGCTTCACGGAAAGTCTTATTCCTGGATCGTATGAAAAAGAATGAAATAATTCTTTTTGGGTGTATGAAAAACTCATTACCCTGCAGGGACCAAATCAACTGCGATTAGACGAAGGTAGTAGACACACAAGGTTACGATTGACTTGGTGGTCACTATCTGGCGCTAATCGCGCATCTGTGGATCGAGGGCGTCAGACCCGAGACCAAAGAAATACAAAAATTAGAAATGAGAGGAGCGGTACATGAAGAAGTCCACCTTGGCTGTGGCTGTAACGTTGGGCGCAATCGCCCAGCAAGCAGGCGCTGCCGGTTTCATCGAAGACAGCAAGGCCACACTGGGCCTGCGTAACTTCTACATCAACACCGATAACCGCGAAGGCACGGCCAACCCGAGCCGCAACGAAGAGTGGGGCCAAGGCTTCGATCTGCGTTTCATCTCCGGTTACACCCAAGGCACCGTCGGCTTCGGTCTGGACGCTATCGGCCTGCTGGGTGTTCGCCTGGATTCCGGCGGTGGCACCAACGGCGCGACTGCCAGCTCCTACGGTGGCACGATCTTCCCGAGCAAGTCCAATGGCGAAGCCGTTGATAACTACTCCAGCCTGGGCCTGACTGCCAAGGCCAAGATCTCTCAAACCGAACTGAAGTTGGGTACCTTGCAGCCCAAGCTGCCGGTCATCGTCACCAACGATGGTCGTATGCTGCCGCAAACCTTCCAAGGTGGCCAGATCACCTCCAGCGACATCAAGGACCTGACCCTGGTCGCGGGCCAGATCGAAAAGGCCAAGGGCCGTAACTCCAGCAACAACGAAAGCCTGTCCATTTCCGGCGCCAACAGCCGCGGTGTGAACTGGCGTTCGAGCAACAAGTTCTACTACGCCGGTGGCGACTACAAGATCACCAAGGATCTGACCGCCCAGTACTACTACGGCAACCTGGAAGATTTCTACAAGCAACACTTCCTGGGCCTGACCCACAACTGGGCTATCGGCCCTGGCGTGCTGAAGTCTGACCTGCGTTACTTCAACAGCTCCGACGATGGCAACAACGGTAACCAGTCCGCTTATTTCTCGACGGGCAACTACAGCGGCGTGAACTCCGGCCGTGGCAAAGTCGACAACAACCTGTACAGCGGCCTGTTCCTGTACTCGGTGGCCGGTCACACCTTCGGTGGCGGTTACCAGGTCAGCAACGGCAGCAGCGACTTCCCTTGGCTGAACCAGGGTGACGGCTCGTCGGCTTACATCACCACCGACATGCAAATCCAGAAGTTCGCCCGTGCCGGCGAGCGTACCTGGCAAGCTCGCTACTCCTACGACTTCGCCAAAGTCGGCGTGCCTGGCCTGACCGCCGGTGTGGTTTACCTGAAAGGTGATCATATCGACACCGTCGCCAGCAACCGTACCGAGTTCACCGGCCAGTCCGAGTGGGAGCGTGACATCACTGTTGCCTACGTCGTACCGGAAGGTCCGCTGAAGAACGTCGGCGTGGCGTGGAAAAACGCTATGTGGCGCAGCGACATCGCCAACGCGCGTAACCAGGACGAAAACCGCTTGATCGTCAGCTACTCGATCCCGCTGTTGTAAGACTGTAAAACCTTGCCCGGCGCAATGCCGGGCAAGGTGTCTTGCTATTCAAGTCGGGCTCAACCCCCGCAAGCCCTTCCTGAATCCCTCTTTTTTGCAGCGTCTCAAGGCCTTCTCGAACCTTGAAGGCGATGTTGGCCTCAGGCCGTTCCCAAGTCCAATGAACTGATTTTTAATATTCTTTTATCGTCTAGATAAATCGATATTTATTCTTTTTAAATCACCAAAAATCCATGCACAGTGGGCTCCATAAGCACTCATCAGGAGCCACACCATGAGTCTAAGACTGGGCGATATCGCCCCCGACTTCGAACAGGATTCCAGCGCCGGCAAGATTCGCTTCCACGAATGGCTGGGCGACAGCTGGGGTGTGCTGTTTTCCCACCCTGCGGACTTCACGCCGGTGTGCACCACCGAGCTGGGTTTTACCGCCAAGCTCAAGGATGAATTCGCCAAGCGTGGCGTCAAGGCCATCGCCCTGTCGGTAGATCCGGTGGACTCGCACCACAAGTGGATCGAAGACATCAACGAGACCCAGAACACCGTGGTCAACTTCCCGATCCTGGCCGACGCCGACCGCAAGGTCTCGGACCTCTACGACCTGATCCACCCGAATGCCAGCGATACCCTCACCGTGCGCTCCTTGTTTGTGATCGACCCGAACAAGAAGATCCGCCTGACCATCACCTACCCGGCCAGCACCGGGCGTAATTTCCATGAAATCCTGCGGGTGATCGACTCGCTGCAGCTGACCGACAACCACAAGGTGGCAACACCGGCCAACTGGCAGGATGGGGATGAGGTGGTCATCGTGCCGTCACTCAAGGACGAGGAAGAGATCAAGAAACGCTTTCCCAAGGGCTATCGCGCGGTGAAGCCGTACCTGCGTCTTACCCCACAACCCAATCGTTAAGGCATCACGGACCATGCCTCTGTAGGAGCGAGCTTGCTCGCGAAAAACGTCAACGATAACGCGTGCTTCCTGAATGAACGCGGCGCCTGTGAGTTTTTCGCGAGCAAGCTCGCTCCTACCAAAAAGCACTGACTCACAGCAGGGGTTTTCAGGCCGTTTCCACGGCCTTTTTTTTCGCCTGGGGATTGATCAATCGCTTATGTTTTTATGGAATAAACAAATGAATAAATAAGATTTATAGATATATAAATCTGCTGATAAGGTCTATCCCATCTTGGCGCCATCGCCGTACAGCGAACCGCCG
This sequence comes from Pseudomonas sp. Pse35, assembly GCF_024519715.1. NCBI lineage: Bacteria > Pseudomonadati > Pseudomonadota > Gammaproteobacteria > Pseudomonadales > Pseudomonadaceae > Pseudomonas > Pseudomonas sp. Pse35. The sequence continues at coordinate 60,333 of NZ_JALJRP010000005.1, forward strand.
ACACTTGCTCAAGGAATCTCCTGCATGCTGGTCGTAACACTTGGAGGCAGTCCCAGCCAGCGGTCCCGCTCTGGGGTCTTGCTGGATAAAACCCGTCAGTGGCTGCAACAGCAGGGCGTGGAAGTGGTGAGTTACCAAGTACGGGACTTCCCGGCTGAAGACTTGCTGCATGCGCGCTTCGACAGCCCCAAGGTCATCGACCTGCTGCAACAAGTCGCCAATGCCGACGGCCTTGTGATTGCCACGCCGGTGTACAAGGCGTCGTTTTCCGGGGCGTTGAAGGCCGTACTGGACCTGCTGCCGGAGCGTGCGTTGGCCCATAAGGTGGTGCTGCCGATGGCGACCGGCGGCAGCATCGCCCACATGCTGGCGGTGGACTACGCCCTGAAGCCGGTGCTGTCGGCCCTCAAGGCCCAGGAATTGCTCCACGGTATTTTTGCCGAAGACAGCCAGATCGCCTATGGCGAAGGCAGCGTGCAGGCGCAACTGGTGCCGGTACTCGAACAGCGTCTGCACGAAGCCCTGGAGCAGCTCTACAGCGCCATGGCGCGCCGGCCAAAACCGCTGGACCCTGACGTATTGAATGAACGTTTGTTGAGTGCTCGCTGGAGCATCTGAGCCTCACCCCGAAAAGCTGGAAACACTCACCTTACTCAGCCGACAACGGCCAAGCAGGTGCAGCCAAAACCCTAATCGCACAGTTGGAGAGAGCGCCATGCGCACTGTCATCTTGCGTCGTGGTCTGGTCGCACTCTTTGCTGCGGCTGTGTCCCTCGGCGCCATCGTTCAAGCCCAAGCCGCCGAGACCTTGCGGATCGGTTATCAGAAGTACGGCACCCTGGTGCTGCTCAAGGCCAAGGGCACCCTGGAAAAACGCCTGGCCGACCAAGGCGTGCAGGTGCAGTGGACCGAGTTTCCCGGTGGCCCGCAATTGCTCGAGGGCCTGAACGTCGGCTCCATCGACTTCGGCGTTACTGGCGAAACCCCACCGGTGTTTGCCCAGGCGGCTGGCGCCGATCTGCTCTACGTCGCCTACGAACCACCCGCGCCTACCAGCGAAGCGATCCTGGTGCCCAAGGACTCGCCGATCAAATCGGTGGCCGAGCTCAAGGGTAAAAAGGTCGTGCTCAACAAAGGCTCCAACGTGCACTACCTGCTAGTGCGTGCCCTGGAAGATGCCGGCCTCAACTACACCGACGTAAAGACCGTGTTCCTGCCCCCCGCCGATGCCCGTGCTGCGTTCGAGCGTGGCAGCGTGGACGCCTGGGTGATCTGGGACCCGTACCAGGCCGCCGCCGAGAAGCAACTGCAAGCGCGCACCCTGCGAGACGGCACCGGGATTGCCGACAACCATCAGTTTTACCTGGCCACCAAACCCTACGCCGAACAGCACCCGCAAGTGATCAAGGCGTTGGTGGAAGAGGTGCGTGCGGTAGGCGAATGGTCCAAGGCCAACCCGCAGGAAGTGACTGAGCAGGTCGCCCCACTGCTCGGCCTGCCGGCAGATATCACCCTCACATCGGTGAAACGCCAGGGCTACGGCGCGCTGTTCCTGACCCCGGCAGTGGTCGCCGCTCAGCAGAAAATCGCAGACACCTTCTACCAACTCAAATTGATCCCCAAGCCCTTGAGCATCAAGGACGTGATCTGGACGCCACCCGCCGCGGTTGCCAAAGCGCCGTAATCCGACTTCATTCAGGAGACAACTCCATGAGCCTCAATATTTTCTGGTTCCTGCCCACCCACGGCGACGGTCATTACCTTGGCACCGCCGAAGGCGCCCGCGCTGTCGACCACGGTTACTTGCAACAAGTGGCCCAGGCTGCTGACCGCCTGGGTTTCGGCGGGGTGTTGATCCCTACGGGTCGCTCTTGCGAAGACTCGTGGTTGGTGGCCGCCTCGCTGATCCCCGTGACCCAGCGCTTGAAATTCCTGGTTGCCCTGCGCCCTGGGATCATCTCCCCGACCGTGGCCGCGCGTCAGGCCGCGACCCTGGATCGCCTGTCTGGTGGCCGTGCGCTGTTCAACCTGGTCACCGGTGGCGATCCGGAAGAACTGGCTGGCGACGGATTGTTCTTGAGCCATGAAGAGCGCTACCAGGCGTCGGTGGAATTCACCCGCATCTGGCGCCGTGTGCTGGAAGGCGAGACCGTGGACTACGACGGCGAGCACATCAGCGTCAAAGGCGCAAAATTGCTCTACCCACCGATTCAACAACCACGCCCGCCGCTGTATTTCGGGGGTTCCTCCGAAGCCGCCCAGGACCTTGCGGCCGAACAGGTCGAGATGGTGCTGACCTGGGGCGAGCCGCCGGCAGCCGTTGCGGAAAAGATCGCGCAGGTACGCGCCAAGGCTGCAAAACTGGGACGCACGGTGCGCTTTGGCATTCGCTTGCATGTGATCGTGCGCGAAACCAACGACGAAGCCTGGAAAGCCGCCGACAAACTGATCTCCCACCTGGACGACGAGACCATCGCCCGCGCCCAGGCGTCCTTGGCGCGCTTCGATTCGGTGGGCCAGCAACGCATGGCAGCCTTGCACGGCGGTAGCCGTGACAACCTGGAAGTCAGCCCCAACCTGTGGGCCGGCGTCGGCCTGGTACGTGGCGGCGCAGGGACGGCGCTGGTGGGCGATGGCCCAACGGTTGCGGCGCGGGTCAAGGAGTACGCGGACCTGGGTATCGATACCTTTATCTTCTCCGGTTATCCACATTTGGAAGAGTCGTATCGGGTCGCCGAGCTGTTGTTCCCGCACCTGGATATCGAACGTCCCGAGCTGCCCAAAAGCGCCGGCTACGTCAGCCCGTTTGGCGAGATGGTGGCCAACGACATCCTTCCCAAAGCTGCGTCACAGAGCTGAGGCGCCGTTATGGACTTAGAAAAAATCAGCCATCGCGTGGCGCCCTGGGTGCTGCCGATCTTATTGCTGGCGGTGTGGCAGTTGTCGGTGTCGGCGGGTTGGTTGTCGACGCGCATTCTGCCAGCGCCGAGTGCGGTGATCGAAGCCGGGATGAACCTGGTGGTCAGCGGCGAAATCTGGACGCACCTGGCCATCAGCGGCTGGCGCGCCGGCCTGGGCTTTGTGATCGGTGGCAGCATCGGTCTGGCCCTGGGCTTTATCACCGGCTTGTCGAAGTGGGGCGAACGCTTGCTCGACAGCTCGGTGCAGATGATCCGCAACGTGCCGCACCTGGCGCTGATTCCGCTGGTCATCCTGTGGTTCGGCATTGATGAGACTGCGAAAATTTTCCTGGTGGCCCTGGGTACCTTGTTCCCGATCTACCTGAACACTTACCACGGCATCCGCAATGTCGACCCGGCACTGGTGGAAATGTCGCGCAGCTATGGCTTGTCCGGTTTCAGCCTGTTCTGGCAAGTGATCCTGCCGGGCGCGCTACCGTCGATCCTGGTTGGGGTGCGCTTTGCCCTGGGCTTCATGTGGCTGACGTTGATCGTGGCGGAAACCATCTCGGCAAGTTCCGGCATCGGTTACCTGGCGATGAATGCCCGTGAATTCCTGCAAACCGACGTGGTGGTGCTGGCCATCGTCATGTACGCCATCCTCGGCAAACTGGCAGACCTGGCAGCCCGCGGGCTGGAACGTGTGTGGCTGCGCTGGCACCCGGCGTACCAAGTCAAAGGAGGCGCAGCATGACGGCTCAACAACCTCCGCGTCTGTTGAAGGGCATCCCTCTGGCAGTGCGCAAATTGCGCAAGGCCTTTGGTACCCGCGAAGTGCTCAAAGAGATTGACCTGCATATTCCCGCGGGGCAGTTCGTGGCCGTGGTCGGTCGCAGTGGTTGCGGCAAAAGTACCTTGCTGCGCCTGTTGGCGGGGCTGGACAAAGCCAGTGGCGGCGAGCTGCTGGCCGGCTCCGCGCCACTGCACGAAGCGATTGAAGATACGCGGTTGATGTTCCAGGAAGCGCGCTTGCTGCCATGGAAGAAGATCATCGATAACGTCGGCCTGGGCCTCAAGGGCGACTGGCGGCCCAAAGCGCTGGATGCGCTGGAAGCGGTTGGCCTGGCCGAGCGCGCCAATGAATGGCCGGCGGCGTTGTCCGGTGGCCAGAAACAGCGCGTGGCACTCGCACGGGCGTTGATCCATCAGCCGCGCCTGTTACTGCTCGATGAGCCGCTGGGCGCACTGGATGCCCTGACCCGCATCGAGATGCAGCAACTGATCGAAAACCTGTGGCGCAAGCACGGTTTCACGGTGTTGCTGGTGACCCACGACGTCAGCGAAGCCGTGGCGATTGCCGACCGCGTAATTCTGATTGAAAACGGCGAAATCGGCCTCGATCTGAACATCGATCTGCCACGCCCACGGGCCCGTGGCTCACACCGCCTGGCCGCGCTGGAAGCCGAAGTGCTCAACCGCGTGCTGTCGCTACCCGGTTCCCCACCGGAACCCGAACCTGTTTCACCGCTGCCGACGCAATTGCGTTGGGCTCAATAACTCACACAGGAAAAACACCATGACTATTAAAGCCATCAACGTGCGTAACCAGTTCAAAGGCACCATCAAGGAAATCGTGGTCGGCGACGTGCTGTCGGAAATTGACGTGCAGACCGCGTCCGGCATTGTCACCTCGGTGATCACCACCCGTTCGGTCAAGGAGTTGGAGTTGGTGATCGGCAGTGAAGTGATTGCCTTTGTGAAATCCACTGAGGTGTCGATTGCCAAGTTGTGATAACCCCACTGATCGTTCCCACGCTCTGCGTGGGAATGCCGCCTGGGGCGCTCCGCGTCCCGCTGTGCCAAAGGTGACGCAGAGCGTCACGGGATGTATTCCCACGCAGAGCGTGGGAACGATCAGCGCTTGGGCAGATAGGCCGGCAAATAAAGCCCCACATACGCATCAAACACCCGCATCCCTTCCTCCGCCATGCGCGGCGTAATCAGCCCATGCTGATGCACCGAGCGCGCGTACACGCGGTCGCTCAACTCCAATGCCAGGGCAAACACGTCCACATCGCCCGGTAGCGTTGGCACTTCAAAGTGGCGATTGAACACCGCCAGCATCAAGTCGCCCAATTCCAGATCATGCTGGCGATCGGCCTGGGTCACTTCGGTCAACCCATGCTGGGCCAGGATCAACTGGCGCGCCGCGGCATCGTTGCTGTAGATGCTGAGCATGCGTTGTTCAACGATGTAGGACAGGTCGCGCCAATGCTTGAGCGATTCATGCTCGATGGGCGCCTGGATGGCGGCGCGAAAGGCTGCGTGAACGTCAGCGGTCAACGCCTCAAGCAACGCCGGCACACTGGCGAAAAAGTGGTACACCGATGACGGTGGAATCTGTGCCCGTTCGGCCACGCTGTAGATCGACAAGCTGGCCACACCTTCGGCGGCCAGCAAGGTGCGGGCGGCGTCGAGGATCGCGTCGATCCGGGCCTGGCTGCGGGCGCGGGGTTTGCGAACAGTGGCGGGGCGGGTGGTCATGGATGTCTCCTACAAGGCAGCGGGCATTGTATGAGCAGGAAGGTGTGTTGTCTGCCAGGCCGCTATCGCAGCGATGCGGCGACCCGACAAGCCAGCTCCCACAATGGAACGCATTTCAAGGTTGGAACGCGATCAAATGTGGGAGCTGGCTTGCCTGCGATGAGGCCAACCCGGTTTCCCAAAATAAACCCATAAAAAAACGCCACTGACCAAAATCAGCGGCGTTCTTTTATTGCAGCAACCGCTTACACGGTATGCAGGTACCAGTTGTACTCAAGGTCGGAGATGGAGTGTTCAAACTCCTCCAACTCACTTTCCTTACAGGCGACGAAGATATCGATGTATTTAGGATCGATGTACTTGGCCATCACCTCGCTGTCGTCCAACTCACGCAGCGCATCGCGCAGGTTGTTCGGCAGGCTCTGCTCGTTCTGCTCGTAGCTGTTGCCTTCCACTGGAGCGTTCGGCTCGATCTTGTTGGTCAGGCCGTGGTGTACGCCCGCCAATACCGAGGCCATCAGCAGGTAAGGGTTGGCATCGGCGCCAGCCACACGGTGTTCGATACGCACGGCATCGGACGAGCCGGTGGGTACGCGAATCGCCACGGTGCGGTTATCCAGGCCCCAGCACGGCGAGTTCGGCACGTAGAACTGTGCGCCGAAACGACGGTAGGAGTTGACGTTGGGGCACAGGAACGCCATTTGGGCGGGTAGGGTCTCCAGCACACCGCCGATCGCGTGACGCAATGCGGCGTTCTGCTCGGGATCCTCGCTGGCAAAGATGTTCTTGCCGTCCTTGTCCAGAATGGAAATGTGTACGTGCAGCCCGTTGCCTGCCTGGCCTGGGTAAGGCTTGGCCATGAAGGTGGTGTCCATCTCATGGTCGTAGGCGATGTTCTTGATCAGGCGCTTGAGCAGTACCGCGTAGTCGCAGGCCTTGATCGGGTCGGCGACGTGGTGCAGGTTCACTTCGAACTGCGCCGGGGCACTTTCCTTGACGATGGCATCGGCCGGAATGCCTTGCTCCTTGGCACCTTCCAGAATGTCCTGGAGGCAGTCGACGTATTCGTCGAGGTCGTCGATCAGGTAGACCTGTGTCGAGTGCGGGCGTTTGCCGGAGATCGGCGAGCGGGGCGGTTGTGGGCGGCCGTTCACGTTCTCCTGGTCGATCAGGTAGAACTCAAGCTCGAAAGCGGCGCAGATGGTCAGACCGAGGTCGTCAAACTTGGTGACAACTTGGCGGAGCACTTCGCGCGGATCGGCGAAGAAAGGTTCACCTTCAAGTTCGTGCATGGTCATCAGCAGTTGCGCGGTGGGGCGCTTTTGCCAGGGTTCATTGCACAGGGTGTCGGGGATTGGATAACAGATTCGGTCAGCATCACCGATGTCCAGGCCCAGGCCGGTGCTTTCCACCGTAGAGCCGTTGATATCCAGGGCAAATAAAGAGGCAGGCAGGTTAATGCCCTTCTCGTAAACCTTGTGGAGGCTGGTGCGTTCGATGCGCTTACCGCGCACCACACCATTCATATCCGCAATTAGAAGGTCTACGTACAGAACCTCAGGATGATCCTTAAGGAACGCGTTCGCTTCGTTAAGCTGAACGGCACGCGGGGGTACCGACATGATGCAACACCTTTGTTGTTAAAAATATCAATCATTGATCTTTTCTGGTTTCAGTCAACCCGAACGGCCTGCCGAAGTCAAGCGAGGCATTTTTTGCCCTAAAAAAGCGCCATGAAGCCTTTTTTGCGGGGTTTTGGGGCGGTTTTTTGGGTTTTAGGGGCTTGGGACCTGCAGGCTTGAGCGGGCCGTGTAGGATTTTTTACGGGGGTGTTGTGTAAAAAAATGAACAAGGCTAAGCTCGATTCAAACCCATAACAGCAATAATACCGGGGTGCTTCATGTTTCACCTGCCGCCAATCGGCGTCTCTGCCTGCTCCAGCCAGGCTTTGTCCGCAGCTCGTTCGCCCCGTGTGAATGCCCAGGCACCGGCCAATATTCTTGACGGCCCGGCCGATCTCCTTTTTGCCATCTCCGACGCCACTGAGCGACCCTCATCCGCCGTGCCGATCATAATTGCGCACAACTTTGGCCTGAGGAATGCAACCCATGGGCAAATGGCAGGTAAGCTCCTACCCTGAATGAAAAAACGACGCGGATGCTGCGTCAACCAACGCCTGGCCTTTAATGGATGCCAGGAAACCCAGCCCAGAGGCATTTATGAGTAACAACCTCGACCAGCTCACCGATTGGTTGAAAGACCACAAGATCACAGAAGTCGAATGCATGATTGGCGACCTCACCGGTATTACCCGGGGCAAGATCTCGCCGACCAACAAGTTCATTGCCGAAAAAGGCATGCGCCTGCCCGAGAGTGTTCTGTTGCAGACCGTGACCGGCGACTATGTCGAAGACGACATCTATTACGAATTGCTCGACCCGGCCGACATCGACATGATCTGCCGCCCCGACCAGAACGCGGTATTCCTGGTGCCCTGGGCCATCGAGCCGACCGCCCAGGTGATCCACGACACCTACGACAAGCAAGGCAACCCGATCGAGCTGTCGCCGCGCAACGTGCTCAAGAAAGTCCTCAAACTCTACTCCGACCGCGGCTGGCAGCCCATCGTGGCGCCGGAGATGGAGTTCTACCTGACCAAGCGCTGCGAAGACCCGGACTTCCCGCTGCAACCGCCGATTGGCCGCTCCGGCCGCCCGGAAACCGGTCGCCAGTCCTTCTCTATAGAAGCAGCCAACGAATTCGACCCGCTGTTCGAAGACGTCTACGACTGGTGCGAACTGCAGGAACTGGACCTCGACACCCTGATCCACGAGGACGGCACCGCGCAGATGGAAATCAACTTCCGTCACGGCGATGCCCTGTCTCTGGCCGACCAGATCCTGGTGTTCAAGCGCACCATGCGTGAAGCCGCGCTCAAGCACGACGTGGCCGCCACCTTCATGGCCAAGCCCATGACCGGCGAGCCCGGCAGCGCGATGCACCTGCACCAGAGCATCATCGACATTGCCACCGGCAAGAACGTCTTCTCCAATGAAGACGGGACCATGAGCCAACTGTTCCTCAACCATATTGGCGGCCTGCAGAAATTCATCCCTGAATTGCTGCCTTTATTCGCCCCCAACGTGAACTCGTTCCGCCGCTTCCTGCCCGACACCTCGGCGCCGGTGAACGTGGAATGGGGCGAAGAAAACCGCACCGTCGGCCTGCGCGTACCGGATGCCGGCCCGCAGAATCGCCGCGTGGAAAACCGCCTGCCTGGCGCCGACGCCAACCCGTACCTGGCGATTGCCGCCAGCCTGTTGTGCGGCTACATCGGCATGGTCGAAGGCCATAACCCGAGCGCGCCGGTGGTGGGCCGCGGTTACGAGCGACGCAACCTGCGCCTGCCGTTGACCATCGAAGACGCCCTGGAACGCATGGAAAACAGCAAGACCATCGAGAAATATCTGGGGCAAAAATTCATCACAGGCTACGTCGCGGTCAAGCGGGCCGAGCATGAAAACTTCAAGCGCGTGATCAGTTCGTGGGAGCGGGAATTCCTGCTCTTCGCCGTCTGATGCGCCGGGCGCGCCCTTCAAACGGCGCGCCTTCACTGAAAAGTCTAGGAGATTGGTATGTCCAGCAACAACCCGCAAACCCGTGAATGGCAAGCCTTGAGCAATGATCACCACCTGGCGCCGTTCAGCGACTTCAAGCAATTGAAAGAGAAAGGCCCAAGGATCATCACCAAAGCCCACGGCGTTTACCTGTGGGACAGCGAAGGCAACAAGATCCTCGACGGTATGGCCGGCCTGTGGTGCGTGGCGATCGGTTACGGTCGCGATGAACTGGCCGATGCCGCCGCCAAGCAGATGAAAGAACTGCCGTACTACAACCTGTTCTTCCAGACCGCACACCCGCCGGTATTGGAGTTGGCCAAGGTCATTTCCGATGTCGCGCCGGCTGGCATGAACCACGTGTTCTTCACCGGCTCTGGCTCCGAAGGCAACGACACCATGTTGCGCATGGTCCGCCACTACTGGGCGATCAAGGGCCAGCCCAACAAGAAAACCATCATTGCCCGCAAGAATGGCTACCACGGCTCTACCGTGGCCGGCGCCAGCCTGGGCGGCATGACCTATATGCACGAGCAGGGCGACTTGCCGATCCCGGGCATTACCCACATCGCGCAGCCGTACTGGTTTGGCGAAGGCGGCGACATGAGCCCCGAGGAATTCGGTGTGTGGGCCGCCAACCAGTTGGAAGAGAAAATCCTGGAGCTGGGCGTGGACAACGTCGGCGCCTTTATTGCCGAGCCGATCCAGGGTGCCGGTGGCGTGATCGTGCCGCCTGCCACGTACTGGCCGCGCATCAAGGAAATCCTCGCCAAGTACGACATCCTGTTTGTCGCCGACGAAGTAATCTGCGGCTTCGGCCGTACCGGTGAGTGGTTCGGTAGCGATTTCTACGACCTCAAGCCGCACATGATGACCATCGCCAAGGGCCTGACCTCGGGCTACGTGCCCATGGGCGGCCTGATCGTGCGTGACGAAGTGGTGGCGGTGCTCAACGAAGGGGGCGATTTCAACCACGGCTTTACCTACTCCGGCCACCCGGTGGCCGCGGCCGTGGCGCTGGAAAACATCCGCATCCTGCGCGATGAAAAAATCGTTAACCGTGTGCACGACGAAACGGCACCGTATTTGCAAAAGCGTCTGAGGGAACTGGGCGATCATCCGCTGGTGGGTGAAGTACGCGGCGTCGGTATGCTCGGTGCGATCGAGCTGGTGCAGGATAAGGCGACGCGCAAGCGTCACGAAGGCAAAGGCGCCGGCATGATCTGCCGAACCTTCTGCTTTGAAAATGGCCTGATCATGCGCGCCGTGGGCGACACCATGATCATTTCGCCGCCACTGGTCATCAGCAAGGCTGAAATCGACGAGCTGGTAACCAAGGCCCGCCATTGCCTGGACCTGACTTTGGCTGCCTTGCAGGGCTAAGTGCTAGGCTCAGTGCGCGGTGCACTGGGCAGTTAAAAATGCAGGGGCTTTGGTTGAAAGCCGGCCCCTGAACTTGCCAGACTGTCGCCCTGTTTTGTTGCCCTTCGGTTGGGCCGTAAAACATACAACGCTTGTGGCCCAAAAAAGAAAAAATTGGAGCATCACCAAATGAAGGCATTAGGTTTGAAGAACGCTGGCAAGACCCTCCTCGCCTTGTCCCTGATGGGTGCAATGGCGGGCGCGGCCCAGGCAGACAATAAAGTGCTGCACGTTTACAACTGGTCCGACTACATTGCACCGGACACCATCGCCAACTTTGAAAAAGAGTCGGGCATCAAAGTGGTGTACGACGTTTTTGACAGCAACGAAACCCTGGAAGCCAAGTTGCTGGCAGGCAAGTCCGGCTACGACATCGTCGTGCCGTCGAACAGCTTCCTCGCCAAGCAGATCAAGGCCGGTGTCTACCAGGAGCTGGACAAGTCCAAGCTGTCCAACTACGACAACCTGAACAAATCCCTGCTCAAGGCCGTATCGGTCAGCGACCCGGACAACAAGCACGCCTTCCCGTACATGTGGGGCTCGATGGGCATCGGCTACAACCCGGAGAAGGTCAAGGCCGCACTGGGCGTGGACAAGATCGACTCGTGGGACGTACTGATGAAGCCGGAAAACATCGCCAAGCTGAAAAGCTGCGGCGTGAGCTTCCTCGATTCGCCAACCGAAATGCTGCCGGTAGCGCTGCATTACCTGGGCCTGCCGACCGACACTACGAAGAAGGCTGATCTGAAACAGGCCGAAGACCTGTTCATGAAAATCCGTCCTTCGATCGGCTACTTCCACTCCTCCAAGTACATCTCCGACCTGGCCAACGGCAACATCTGCGTGGCTGTGGGCTACTCGGGTGACATCGAACAGGCCAAAACCCGCGCGGCTGAAGCCGGCGGCAAGGTCAAGATCGCCTATGACATTCCCAAGGAAGGTGCTGGCAGCTTCTTCGACATGGTCGCCATTCCCAAGGATGCCGAAAACGTCGAGGCTGCCTACGCATTCATGAACTACCTGCTCAAGCCAGACGTCATGGCCGCGATCACCAACAGTGTGCGTTTCCCGAACGGTAACGAGAAAGCCACTGCCCTGGTCGATAAAGACATCACCAGCGACCCGGGTATTTATCCGTCGGCCGAAGTGCAATCCAAGCTCTACGCCATTGCCGACATGCCGGCGGCAACTCAGCGTGAAATGACCCGTAGCTGGACCAAGATCAAGTCCGGTAAATAACGCACAAACCTGTAGGAGCGAGCTCGCTCGCTAAAATCGTCAACGATAACGCGGGGCCTCTGATAGCCCGCGTTGCCTGTGAGTTCTTCGCGAGCAAGCTCGCTCCTACAAACAGTGGCAGCCGTACAGAAAATAAATGACAGAAAGTTTTGCCGGATCGGTTTATCGACGGTAAGTTGCGCGCCGGTTTTGTTGCCGGGCAACAACTTCAAGGCCCCCAACTATTCAAGAGGACCTCCACTTGCCAATTTCTTTATTTCGCAAAGCCATGCTGGTGGGTGCAGGTATCACGCTGGCTGCCAGCGTACAGGCCGCACCGACGGTGCATATTTATAACTGGTCGGACTACATCGGCCCCGACACCCTGGCCAACTTCGAAAAGGCCAGCGGTATCAAGCCTGTGTATGACGTGTTTGACTCCAACGAAACCCTGGAAGGCAAGTTGCTCGCCGGGCGTACCGGCTACGACGTCGTGGTTCCGTCCAACCATTTCCTGGGCAAGCAGATCAAGGCTGGAGCGTTCCAGAAGCTCGACAAGTCACTGCTGACAAACTACGCCAACCTCGACCCGGTGCTGCTCAAGCGCCTGGAAAAGAACGACCCGGGCAACCAGTACGCGGTGCCGTACCTGTGGGGCACCAACGGCATTGGCTACAACGTCGACAAGGTCAAGGAAGTGCTGGGTGTCGACAAGATCGACTCCTGGGCAGTGTTGTTCGAACCGGAAAACATGAAGAAGTTGGCCACTTGCGGCGTGTCGTTCATGGACTCGGCCGATGAAATGCTACCGGCGGTACTCAACTATATGGGCCTGGACCCCAACAGCACCAACCCGGCCGACTACAAGAAAGCCGAGGAAAAACTGCTGAAAGTGCGGCCCTACGTGACCTACTTCCATTCCTCCAAATACATCTCGGACCTGGCCAACGGCAACATCTGCGTGGCGGCCGGTTTCTCCGGCGATGTGTTCCAGGCCAAGGCCCGTGCGGCGGAGGCGGGCAAAGGCGTGAACATCGCCTACACGATTCCCAAAGAAGGCGGCAACCTGTGGTTCGACGTGCTGGCGATTCCCAAGGATGCCAGCAACGTCAAGGAAGCCCACGCCTTCATCAACTATTTGCTGCAGCCTGAGGTGATCGCTCAGGTCAGCGATCAAGTCGGTTACGCCAACCCTAACCCAGGGGCGGACAAACTGATGGAGCAATCGATACGCACCGACGCAGCGGTTTACCCACCGCAGGCGGTTCTCGAGCGGACATTCGTCAACTTTGAGCTACCCCCGAAAGTGCAGCGTTTAATGACCCGTAGCTGGACCAAGGTCAAGACGGGCAAGTAAGGCTAAAACTATCCAAGGCTGGCCCGCATTGGGCCGGCTGCACAGTTTTTTTTGGGAGTTTCGTAAATGGCAGTTGCCTCCGGCGCCTATAAGAAAGCCCTCGAGGGCGACCAGACACCGAAAAAGGTGCTGGTCAAAATCGACCGGGTCACGAAGAAGTTCGACGAGACGATTGCCGTGGACGATGTGTCCCTGGAAATCAAGAAAGGCGAGATCTTCGCCTTGCTCGGCGGTTCGGGTTCGGGCAAATCCACCTTGCTGCGCATGCTTGCAGGTTTCGAGCGCCCAACCGAAGGTCGCATCTACCTCGACGGTGTGGACATCACCGACATGCCGCCCTACGAGCGGCCGATCAACATGATGTTCCAGTCCTACGCCTTGTTCCCGCACATGACCGTGGCGCAGAACATCGCCTTCGGCCTGCAACAGGACAAGATCCCCAAGGCTGAAGTCGACGCACGCGTGGCCGAGATGCTCAAGCTGGTGCAGATGAGCCAGTACGCCAAGCGCAAGCCGCACCAATTGTCCGGCGGCCAGCGCCAGCGTGTGGCCTTGGCCCGCTCCTTGGCCAAGCGCCCGAAGCTGCTGCTGCTCGATGAGCCGATGGGCGCACTGGACAAGAAGCTGCGCTCGCAGATGCAACTTGAGTTGGTGGAGATCATCGAGCGCGTTGGGGTGACCTGCGTGATGGTGACCCACGATCAGGAAGAGGCCATGACCATGGCCGAACGCATCGCGATCATGCACCTGGGCTGGATCGCTCAGATCGGCAGCCCGATCGATATCTACGAAACTCCCACCAGCCGCCTGGTGTGCGAGTTCATCGGCAACGTCAACATTTTCGACACCCAGGTGGTGGACGACGCCGAAGGCCACGCAGTGCTCAAGTGCCCGGACCTGGACCGCGACATCTACGTAGGCTACGGCATCGCCACCTCGGTGGAAGACAAGTCGGTGACCTACGCCATTCGCCCGGAAAAGCTGTTGGTGACCACCGAAATGCCGACCTGCGAACACAACTGGTCCAGCGGCAAGGTGCACGACATCGCCTACCTGGGCGGCCACTCGGTGTTCTACGTGGAGCTGCCGAGCGGCAAGCTGGTGCAGTCTTTCGTCGCCAACGCCGAACGCCGTGGCCAGCGCCCAACCTGGGGTGACCAGGTGTACGTGTGGTGGGAAGACGACAGCGGCGTGGTACTTCGCTCATGAACATGAAGAAATTCAAGCGGCGCTTGGATCGCATCGTGCCCAATGGCAAGCAGGTGGTCATCGGGATTCCCTTCCTCTGGCTGTTCCTGTTTTTCGCACTGCCGTTTTTCATCGTGCTGAAAATCAGCTTTGCCGAAGCCGATGTGGCGATCCCGCCCTATACCGAGATCTATACCTACGTTGAGCAAAAGCTGGAGGTGGTGCTGAACCTGGCCAACTACAGCTTGCTGGCGGGCGACGAGTTGTACATCGCCGCCTACCTGGGCTCGCTGAAGATGGCGTTTTTCAGCACGCTGCTGTGCCTGCTGATCGGCTACCCGATGGCCTACGCCATTGCCACCGCGCGCAAAGAGATGCAGACCGTGCTGGTGCTGCTGATCATGATGCCCACCTGGACCGCGATCCTGATCCGGGTGTATGCGTGGATGGGCATCCTCAGCAACAACGGCCTGCTCAATGGCTTCCTGATGTCCATGGGCTTGATCAACGAGCCGCTGCAGATCCTCAACACCAACATCGCGGTGTACATCGGCGTGGTCTATTCGTACCTGCCGTTCATGATCCTGCCCCTGTACGCCAACCTGGTGAAGCACGACCAGAGCCTGCTGGAAGCCGCTTCGGACCTCGGTTCGAGCACCTTCAACAGCTTCTGGAAAATCACCGTGCCGCTGTCCAAGAACGGCATCATCGCCGGTTGCATGCTGGTGTTTATCCCGGTGGTGGGCGAGTTCGTGATTCCTGAACTGCTCGGCGGCCCGGAAACCCTGATGATCGGTAAGGTGTTGTGGCAAGAGTTCTTCAACAACCGTGACTGGCCGGTGGCGTCTGCCCTGGCGGTGGTGATGCTGGCGATCCTGATCGTGCCGATCATCCTGTTCAACCGCAGCCAAGCCAAAGAGCTGGAGGGCAAGATATGAAGCGCTTTCGTTTCTCCAGCTTCATGCTGGTCGCAGGCTTGTTGTTCATCTACCTGCCGATGTTGATCCTGGTGATCTACTCGTTCAACGAATCCAAGCTGGTGACAGTGTGGGGCGGTTGGTCGATCAAGTGGTACGTGGGCCTGTTGGACAACACCCAGTTGATGGGCTCGGTGGCCCGCTCCCTGGAAATCGCCTGCTACACGGCGGTGGCGGCGGTGGCGTTGGGTACTCTGGCGGCCTTCGTGCTGACGCGCATCAGCCAGTTCAAGGGCCGCACGCTGTTCGGTGGCTTGGTGACGGCGCCGTTGGTAATGCCCGAAGTGATCACCGGCCTGTCGCTGTTGCTGCTGTTCGTGGCCATGGCGCAGATGATCGGCTGGCCCCAGGAGCGTGGCATCGTCACCATCTGGATCGCCCACACCACCTTCTGTGCGGCGTATGTGGCGGTGGTGGTGTCGGCGCGCTTGCGTGAGCTGGACCTGTCGATCGAAGAAGCGGCGATGGACCTGGGCGCGCGGCCGTGGAAGGTGTTCTTCCTGATCACCATCCCGATGATCGCGCCATCGCTGGCAGCGGGCGGCATGATGTCGTTCGCGCTATCGCTGGACGACCTGGTACTGGCCAGCTTCGTGTCGGGCCCCGGTTCCACCACCTTGCCGATGGAAGTGTTCTCGGCGGTGCGTCTGGGGGTTAAACCCGAGATCAACGCCGTGGCGAGCCTGATTCTGTTGGCGGTGTCGCTGGTGACCTTCCTGGTGTGGTTCTTCAGCCGTCGGGCCGAAGAGCATCGCAAGAAGGCTATTCAGCAAGCGATTGAAGAAGCCGCAGCGGATGGCTGGCAGCAGCCGGACAAGCGCCGGGCGCCAGCGCCGGTCTGACTGCCGACGCGATCCACTGTAGGAGCGAGCTTGCTCGCGAAGAACGTTAACGATGACGCTGGGTACCTGACACCCAGCGGCGCTCTCAGGTTTTTCGCGAGCAAGCTCGCTCCTACAGTGGGGTTTAGCTATGCAGCCCACGGCGACGTGCGGATCACCTGCACAAAATTCATCGGCTTGAACCCCGGCTCCTGGTCCACCAGCACGTCGGTCTTAACATTGCCAAACGTGGTCTGCGGGCGATGGCGCAAGCCGTCGGCGAACGCGCAGATAATGCACTCCTTGAACCCTTCACCTCGTGGATGCGCGTGCACCACCGCTTCGCGCTGCGTGCTGCTGAACGCGGCGTAGTCCATGCCCAACACGTCCATTTCCACCCCGGCGGTTACCAGTGCTACGGTGGGGCGCAGGTGTTGCGGCACACCCGGCGTGGTGTGCAGGGCGATGGACAGCCACACTTGTTCGATATCGTCATCGCTCAGCCCATAGGGCTTGAGAAATGCGGCGGCGGCGTTGGCGCCGTCCACTTCAAAACGCTCGTCGTCACTGCGGTGGCCTTCCACCAGGCCCAGGTCATGGAACATCGCGCCGACGTAAAGCAACTCCGGGTTGTAGGCCAATTGCTTGCGCTCACCGCTCAAGGCGCCGAACAGGAAGACCCGGCGCGAATGGTGGTAGAGCAGGTCCGATTCGACGTCGCGGATGTATTCGGTGGTGGCCCTGGCCAAGGCGCTATCAGGGATCTGAATACCGGCTATGGTGATGCTCATGGTGGATCTCCTCTGGAAAGACTTCAGTCTGGTCCCATGACCCTGAAGCGGCTATTGCGACAGGGAGGCGATCCCGGCCAATGTGCCGCCACATCGTGCCAAGCATGTAGGCGATCCCCTGTGGGAGCTGGCTTGCCTGCGATAGCATCACCTCGGTGTACCTGAGGTACCGAGTCGTCTGCATCGCAGGCAAGCCAGCTCCCACAAGGGGGGCGCATTTATCCAGTTGGAAAAAGGTGTTTGTGACCATGGGCAAAACCGTCGCCATCCTGATCTTCCCCGGTGTCCAGTCGCTGGACGTGAGCGGGCCGATGGATGTGTTCTGCGAGGCCAACCGCTTCCTGGCGCCCGAGGATCACTATCGGCTGGAAGTACTCGGCTTTGGCCACGGCGCCATGGCGGTCTCCAACGGTTTGTCACTGCAGGCGCACAAGCACTACAGCGAAGCCCGGCAACCCTATGACCTGTTGCTGGTCGCCGGTGGCCCGCAGTTACCCTTCGAGGATTTCGGCTTCGAGTTTGACGCTTGGCTGCGCGCGGCCGCCGCGAAGGCGCAGCGCTTCGGCTCGATCTGCAATGGCGCCTTCATGCTGGCCCGTGCAGGTCTGCTGGACGGCAAGACCGTCACTACCCATTGGAACGATGCCGCCAGCCTGGCGCGCCTGTGTCCCTCGGCCCAGGTCGAAGCCGACCGTCTCTATGTGCAGGACGGCAAGCTCTACACCTCCGCCGGGGTCACGGCAGGTATCGACCTGTCGTTGTACTTGCTGGCCCAGGATCACGGCCCGGAAGTGGCGCTGAGCGTGGCCAAGCGCCTGGTGGTGTTCACCCAGCGCTCGGGCGGGCAATCGCAGTTCAGCCCGTTCCTCACGCCCCATGCCGAAACCACCTCGGCGGTGGCGCTGGTGCAGCTGTACGTGCTGGCCAACCTGACGGGAGACTTGACCATTGCCGACCTGGCCAAGGCGGCCAATATGAGTGCGCGCAATTTCTCCCGGGTGTTTGCCCGTGAAGCGCGGATTACGCCGGCGGAATTTGTCGAGAGGGCGCGCGTGGATGCGGCACGGGTGATGCTTGAAAGCAGCCACGCACCGCTTAAGACCGTGGCCTATCAATGCGGCTTTCGCGACGCCCAGCACATGCGCAGTGTGTTCAACCGCCGGCTGGGCGTCACGCCGCAACAGTTCAGGCTTAACTTTGCGGCGCCGGTTTGAGCGTGTCGTAGGCTTCCAGGGCGCGCAACGAGTAGATGTAGGCCGCGCCTGCATTCAGCGAGATCGCGGTGGCCAGTGTGGCCGCCACTTCTTCGCGGGTTGCCCCGGCCTTGATCGCGGCATCGGCATGCACGCCGATGCAACCGTCGCAGCGGGTGGTGATCGCCACCGCGATGGAAATCAGTTCACGGGTCTTGGCGTCGAGTACATTGTTTTCCTCGGCAGCTTCCCCCAGCGCCATGTAGGCTTTGACCATCTTCGGGTTGCTCTTGCCCAGTGAGCCAAAGGCTTTCTTCACGGTAGGCAGCAAGTCGGACCAGTTATTGAACATTGCGGTAACTCCTGAACAGGTTGGGTGTGAAGCCAGTCTGTAGCGTTGAAGGCTACGGCTATTGTTCAATCCGCTCATTTTTTTGACCGATGCTCGCAAATGAATGCCATCGACACCCTTATCGCGCTGGCCAACCTGCGCGGCAGCCTGGATTTGCGTTGCCAGTTCCAAGGGGACTGGGCGTTGGACCATGCGCCGGAAAACCTCGGCGTGGCGCCTTATCACATCGTGCTTAGCGGCACCTGCCGCGCCGAGTTGTCTGGCGGGCAATATGTAACGTTGGAGGAGGGCGATATCCTGCTGATGCCCGGTGGCGGTACCCACTTGCTGCGCAGCCAGGGCGCGCGGATCCGCCCGATGCAGCCTCGCGTTATCGAAGGGGGTGCGCTGACCGTGCACCGTTTGGGCGGTGAACAGCCGGATGTGGATATGCTGTGTGGCAGCTTTCACTACAACCGCCAATCGCTGTTGTTCGATGCGTTGCCGGACTACCTGGTGGTGTCCAGCCGCCAGTGGCAAGGCGATGGGCAACTGGCGGCGTTGATAGCGTTGCTGCGCAGTGAAGCGGACGGGCAGCAAGTGGGTGCCCGTTCGTTTATCAATGCGCTGTCGTCAGCCCTGTTCACCTTGATCCTGCGCAGTTGGCTGAGCGACCAGGCGCCAGGGGCGGGAACCTTCGCCTTGCTCGCTGACAAGCGCTTGAGCAAGGCCTGGCAAGCCATGCTGGCCGAACCTGGGCATGAATGGACCATCGATGGTCTGGCGTCGGCGGCCAGCATGTCCCGTGCGACTTTTATGCGTGCGTTCGTCAAAGTGGCAGGTGTATCGCCCTGGGTGTTGCTCACCCAATTGCGCATGGAGATGGCGTTCAACCTGCTGCGCCAGTCACGCCTGAGCCTGATCGATATCGCCGCCCAGGTGGGTTATCAATCCCAGGCGGCGTTCAGCAAGAAATTCAAGGACACCTACGGCCAAGCGCCAGGGCGCATGCGGGCTCACACCCGATGATCATTCCCACGCTCTGCGTGGTAACGCCTCTTGGGACACTCTGCGTCCCGCTTCTAAGGGCGGACGCGGAGCGTCCATGGCTGCATTCCCACGCGGAGCGTGGGAACGATCATCGGGCGGGTAGCAGTTTCAAGGTGCCGTGGGTATTGGCCGTCACTTCCTCCTCACTGAAGTGCGCCTGCTCATACCTGCCCTCGATATAGCTCTGCGCCTGGTCGCCATAGTGCGTATCAAAGGGCACACCGCTTTGCCCCACCGGGTTGATGGTGAGGGCGTGGGCCGGGTCGGCGAAGTCGATCAGGCGCCGTGTCGACGGGCCGTAGGTCACAGGCCACGGCGCCGGGCCAATCGGGGCGGTCTGGTTGTTCGGCACTTCGTGGCTGCCCGGTGCCGGGAACGGGCCGACGTTGAAGATTTTATCCAGCGGTTTTTGCAGGCCCAGCGGGTGGCCGTGGGTCAGGGTGTGCGCCTTGCCCCACTGCCACTGTGCCGGGTCATCGCCGAACGTAGCCTTGAGGTGGGCCAGGCTATTGTCCCAGGCGAGCTTGACGGTGTCGGCCCGATTGCCGTTCCACCAGGGCGAGTCTGCCGACGCGGCCAGGCGGGGCAATGCGGCGTCGATCACGCGGGTGCCGAGCAGGGTCTTGAACAAGGCATCGCCGAGTTTGGGGTGAAAGGTTGCGTCGCTGAGGTTGAACAGCAACTGGTTGAACAGCGTGGCATTGGTGGAGTCCAGCGGGTAGTCACCCTTCCAGTTGGTAAGCTGCTCCACCAGTTTGAGTTGCGCCGGGTCCTTGACCACCTCGCGCAGCACCGGCAACAGCGGTGCCAGCAGGCGTGGGCCGTAGGCGGTGGTGGTGTCCAGTTGCAGGGCCTGGCTGTTGGTCACATCCCACTTCACGCTTGTGTCGCTCAACTGCGCGTTCAACTGCTGGCCGCGGTCAGCCAAGTTGTAATAACCGGGGATCGGCATGCCGGTGGGCGATGCCGGCTGGGCATTGGCGGACACCACATAGCCGCGCGGCGGGTTTTCTTCCTGGGGGTTGGCACTGAAGGGGTAGAAACCCAGCTTGTCGGCCTGGGCAGTGCTACCGTCGAGGATGAACGCCGGGTTGACGCCGGCCGGGCGGATCGGCAACTGCGCTGCCGCCCACCAGCCGATATCGCCTTTGGCATTGGCCCACACGATGTTCAGGCCTGGCGCCGACACCTTGGCGGCTGCGGCACGTGCCTTGGCCAGGGTGTCGGCACGGTTGAGCTGATAGAAGCCATCGAGGATCGGGTTTTCACTGTCCAGGAACGCCCACCACATGGCAATCGGTGTGCTGCCGGCGTTCTCACCGAGCACGTCGTTGATGATCGGGCCGTGGGGCGAACGGCGCAGGGTGAGGGTTACCGGCGCCTGGCCCTTGACCTGGATCTGCTGCTCGCTGCTGCTCATGTCCACCCATTGGTCGTGGTACCAGACCTGGTTGGGGTTGTCCGGATTGACCTTTTCGGCGATCAGGTCGAGGTCGTCGTTCTGGAACATGGTCAGGCTCCAGCCGAAGTCCAGGTTGTGCCCCAGGAACGCCACCGGTACCAGCGCGTTGTGGTAGCCGTACAACTCGAAGCCTGGCGCCGACAGCTGCGCCTCGTACCAGACCGAAGGCACCGAGAAACGGATATGTGGGTCACCCGCCAGCAACGGTTTGCCGCTTTGAGTATGGCTGCCGCTGACGGCCCAGGCATTGCTGCCTTCGAACTGCGGCAGGCCGTTGTCGGCCAGGGCCTTTTCGCTCAGGGCGGCGATGGCGCCAAGCGTCTGCCAATCGCTGGCCGCCAAGTTGAGGGCGCCCTTGGGTTGCCAGTCGAGATCGAAGACGTTCAAGTAGGCGCTGCCCAGCCGGTCGCGCACGTAGGTCAGTACCGGCTCGGTACGAAAGGCTGCGGCAAAGCTGTAGGCCATGTACCCGGCGACGCTGATGCTGTCTTCGGCGGTAAACGGGCGCTTGGCGATGCCCAGCACATCGAATTCCATGGGGCTGGCGTGGCTGTCCTGATACTGGTTGATCCCGTCCAGGTAGGCTTGCAGGGCCTTGGACGAGGCTGAGCCAGGGTCCATGTGTTCCACATAGCTCAAGGCACGCTCGCGAATGCGCAGGCTGCGAAACAGTTTGTCGGTCTCCAGCAGCTTGGGCCCCAGCACCTCGGCCAGTTCGCCACGGGCCAGGCGCCGCATGATCTCCATCTGGAACAGGCGGTCCTGGGCATGCACATAGCCCAGGGCGCGGTACAGGTCGGCTTCGTTTTCGGCGCGGATATGCGGTACGCCACGGTCGTCGTAGCGCACCGTGACCGAGCCTTGCAGGTGCGCCAGCGTCACCGTGCCCTGGCGCGTGGGTTGTTTGCTGTAGACGTACCAACCGACGCCCAGGGCGACCAGCACAATCAGCACCGCAAAAACCTGCAAGACGCGCTTCATGAACATTCCTTACCAAAGTGGACGGACTACAGATCCTTAGGCCACGAACAATAGCAGCCTACCGCGAGGGTGTGAGTGGCATTCACTTCGCGTCCGGCTCCGAGGGCCTTGAGAATTGGCTCGATAAAACTGTTGCTGGCGTTGCACGTCAGGCCTTCGCTGTAGGGGCCGAAATACGCCAGCTTGCCGGTGCGGTCCCAAATGCCCACGGCCGGGCTGGCGGGGATCTGGTCCGCGCCGGGCAGGGCATCGAGGACTTTCAGATGGCGCAGGTTCTCGGGCAACTGGCCGTGGCTGCCGGGTTTTTGCAGGGCATAGAACTCCACCCCTTGGGGCGCGTACTGCTCGATCAACTCGCCCAGGTGTTGCTGGTTACCGACATTGCACGGGCACGCCGGGTCCCAGAAGTGCACCAGGCGAATCGGGCCAGGGCCGCTGAGAGCGGCGGGCAGTTGCAGCGCATCGCCGGAAAATACCGCGGTGTGTTCGCTGAAGGCGCGCAGGTAGCGGCCCTGGAACCAGTCATAGGCCGCCCACAGCACCCCGGCGCAGATAACCAGGATCAGGCTGGCGAACAGGGCGTTACGGTAGGGCGGTCGCATTGGATGTATCCTCGCAGGTCGCGTAGCTTGCCATGCTTGTCCTGACAGATGAATATCGCAGCTCGATATTCATCTTCACCGCAAGTCTGGAAGCCTTTATGCCCGTCACCTTTGACCCTGATCATCTGCGCGAAAGCTTGCGCCCCCTGGTGGATGCGCAGCCGCTGTCAGCCGAGGCGAGGGTTTACCAGCGTTTCTACGGGCTCGACCTAGCCGCACGTCAGGTGCCGGCGGTGAGCCGCCTGGGGCGCTTGCAGGTGGATGGGTTCGAGGTGGTGGCCCAGGTCTGGTGGCCGCCAGCGCCAGTGGCGACGATGTTCCTGTTCCACGGTTTCTACGATCACATGGGGCTGTATCGCCATGTGGTGGATTGGGCGTTGGACCAGGGCTTCGTGGTGATCGCCTGCGACCTGCCTGGCCATGGCTTGTCCAGCGGCGCACGCGCCAGCATCGATGACTTTGCGGTGTACCAGAGCGTGGTGCAGGCCTTGTTCGTCGAGGCCAAGGCGCTGCAATTGCCGCAACCCTGGCACCTGTTCGGGCAAAGCACCGGCGGCGCCATCGTGGTGGACCATCTGCTCAACCACGGCGCCCAAAGCCCGGCCCAGGGCAAGACCTTCCTGTTGTCGCCGTTGGTGCGGCCGCGTGCCTGGGGTTGGTCGCAGGTCAGCTATTACCTGCTGCGCCCGTTCGTCAAAGGCATCGCCCGGCGTTTCAGCGATAACTCCAACGACCCTGCGTTCAAGCCGTTCCTGGAAGCCGACCCGCTGCAGCCTCGCCAATTGCCGACCGCCTGGGTGGGGTCGCTGGCGCGCTGGATCAAACGCATCGAAGCCGCACCACGCAGCCCCCGGCGCCCGGTGATCGTGCAGGGTGAGGAAGATATGACGGTGGACTGGCAGCACAATTTGCAGGTGTTGCGAGGTAAGTTCGACCGGCCTGAGGTGTTGATGCTCAAGCAGGGGCGGCATCACTTGGCCAATGAAATTCCGCAGATTCGCGAAGCATATTTTAACTTCCTCACGGATCACCTGAAATAACGCAGTCCAAATGTGGGAGCTGGCTTGCCTGCGATAGCGGTGTCACTGACACATCGCAATCGCAGGCAAGCCAGCTCCGACAGGGTTTACTGCGTCAGGCTTGAGGTGCTTTGACCAACGGCAAGCCCTGCGCGAATGGCTGCAAGGGCGGCCTGGTAATACGCCTTGCCCTCCGGCGACTCAGCAAAGGTGGCGAACTCTTCCAGCTCCGGGTCGGACAAATCCCGATAGACATACAGCAGGGTATTGTTCAAATCCTTGTCGATCTGCTGCATCAGCCGCTCGCGCTGGCCATTCAACATTCCTTGCGCCTGACCGCCGCCGAGCAGGCCTGGGATCATCTGGCTCAAGCTGTCGGCCGCCACGCCAGCAATCGCCAGGCTGACCTCGGCGCCGGCCTCGCGGGCGGGCAGGGCCTGGGCCAAGTGGCCGATGATCAGGCTGCGGGTGGCATCGGCTTCAAGTTTAGGCAGACCCTGGGCGTTTTTTGCCAGTTGGTCGCGGCGCGTGGCCAGCAACTCGGCGGCGACGATCTTGCGGCCCAGGGGCGATTGGAAAAACGCCAGGGCAGGTTTCGGGTCGGGCAAGTGCTTGCGCAATTGCGCCTCGGCACGCTGGTCCATGGCCTGGGCGGCAAAGCGTTTATTGCTGTTGTCCACCAGCGCCTGGTACACCACCGGCGGCAGGCTATTGCGGTAGCGCTGCTGGGCGGCACTGAGGGCGTCATTGAAGTGCGCACGTTGTTCAGCCCAGCCGGCGACCTTGTACAACTGGTCATGGCCGTCTGCCCAGGCGGGCAAAACGCAGAACATCAACACAGAAAAAAACAAACGACGCATAAGGACTCCTGTCAGTCGGCCACTATTGTCCGTGTCGGGCGTAGGATTTGTCGAGAAGTCCTATCAGTCACCTGACTAAAGTGTATTCAGACGCTCAACGGCGCTGTCGGATTTTCAGGCGTATGGATACTATGCGCGCCATGCAAATACCCCTCGAACACCCGCTGCTGCAACGCATCGTCGACGACTTGGCCGAAAAAGGCTGGTCGCAGCAAAATGGCTTCCTGCCCCAGGCTCTGACCCTGGAGCTGGCGGCTGAGTGCCGTAAACGTGCGGCGCAAGGTGAACTGGCACCCGCAGCAGTAGGTCGTGGGCCGGCCCAGGAGATTCGCGAGGGCATTCGCGGTGACCATATCCAGTGGTTGGAGGAGGGGGACGCGCCTATCTGCGATACCTACATGGGCGTGATGGACGGCCTGCGCCTGGCGATGAATCGCAGCCTGTTCCTGGGCCTGGAAGATTTCGAAAGCCACTTCGCGATGTATCCGCCGGGCGCGTTTTACCTCAAACATGTAGACCGTTTTCGCGACGATGACCGGCGCATGGTCTCGGCGGTGATCTACTTGAACGACGCCTGGCTGCCCGAGCATGGCGGCCAACTGCGCATGTACCTCAAGGGCGGTGTCGAATACGACGTGGTGCCCACCGGGGGCTGCCTGGTGGTATTCCTGTCGGGCGAGGTGCCTCACGAAGTCCTGCCCGCTACGCGCGAACGCCTGTCCTTGACGGGCTGGTTTCGCCGGCGGGGCAACGAGCCGTTTTAAACATGGAAAAGATTCTGGTCAGCCGCTGCCTGCTCGGGCACAAGGTGCGCTATGACGGCGGGGCCAGCGGCCCGTTCGATCAACTGGCGGCGTGGCAAGCTGAAGGTCGCGTGGTTGCCATCTGCCCGGAAGTGGCGGGCGGCTTGCCCACACCGCGGCCCTCGGCCGAAATCCCAGGCGGGCAGGGCATCGACGTGTGGGAAGGCCGCGCCCAGGTGCTGACGGCCGAGGGCGAAGACTTCACCAGCGCCTTTCTCGACGGTGCCCGCCAAGCCTTGGCGCTGGTGCAACGGCATCACATCCGCATCGCCATTCTCAAGGCCAACAGCCCATCCTGCGGCAATCTGTTGACCTATGACGGCACCTTCAGCGGGGTGAAGGTCAGTGGCGAAGGCGTTACGGCTGCGCTGCTCAAACGCCATGGTGTGCAGGTGTTCAGTGAGCTGGAGTTGCCACAGGCGGCGATTGCCCTCACGCAGCTTTAAGAAGCTTAAACAGATCAAGTGTGGGAGCTGGCTTGCCTGCGATAGCGGTCTGTCAGTTACACATAAGGTGCTGATACACCGCTATCGCAGGCAAGCCAGCTCCCACATTTATTGCGCCTTGAGCCATTTCTGCGACAGCGCCTTCAACCGGCCATCGTCCTTAACCCGCTTCAACGCCCCGTTCAAACTGGTCTTGAACGCCGGGTTGCCCTTCTGGAACGGGATCGCCAATGTCGGCTTCTGGTGATAAGGCTCACTGAAATCGAAACGATCCTCAAGCTCGGCAGTCATAGCCATATGGTTAATGGCCACGTCGTACTTGCCGGTTTCCACGCCGGAAAGCAGGTCCGCGTTATCGGTGGTGATAAACGAGGAGCGCACCTCCATTTCCTTGGCCAGCAGTTCACCCAGCTCCACTTCAAAGCCGGCGAGTTTGTCGCCCTCTTTGAAATTGTACGGCGGAGTATCGGCTTCCAGGGCGATGCGCAGTTCACCGCGATCGTTGACGTCGTCAATCAGTTCGGCATGAGCCAAGGGGCTCAGAAGAGGAAGCAACAGCAACAGGCCAGGCGAAAAGCGCATGGTCACTCCTAAAGAATTCGTACAGGCGAGGCGCCGTTCAGCAACGTTTTGTTATGGTGTCGGGTGCCTTGGACCGCAATTTATCGCGAAGTTGTCATAACCCTACAGATTTCACAGAAAAACTGGAGAAGCGAATGAAAGCCCCTTTGTCCCGTGCAACGATTGCCAGCCTTTTGCTGGGTACCTCGATGTTGGCCAGTGCCGCAGACCTTCCTCGTACGCCTGCGCCTGAAGGTGCCGAAGTGTTCATCGTCTCGCCGAAAGATGGCGCCACCGTTGATAAAACCTTCACCGTCAAATTCGGCGTCAAGAAGCTGGACCTGGAACCGATCGACAAGCAAGTGCCTAACGCCGGGCACCACCACCTGTTGGTAGACCAGAAGGTGGAGTCGCTCAACGCCAATGAGGCGATCCCGGCAACGCCTACCTCGATTCACTTCGGCAAGGCGCAGACCGAAACCGAGCTGACCCTGACGCCAGGCAAGCACACCCTGCAACTGGTGGCCGGCGACAACGTGCATCGCCAGTTTGAGCCCACTGTTGCATCGAAAGTGATCACTGTTAACGTCAAATAAAAAAACGGGAGCCCTTTGCGGGGCTCCCGTTTTTATTTGTAGGAGCGAGCTTGCTCGCGAAAATCCCAAGGGCACCGCGTTTAAACAGCTTAAACGCGTCATCGTTGACGTTCTTCGCGAGCAAGCTCGCTCCTACTAGAACAACACGCGGCTACGAATAGTGCCGTTGATGTGCTGCAGCTTCTCTTGCGCCAGGTCCGAGTACTCGGCGTCGACGTCGATCACCACGTAGCCGACCTTCTCGTTGGTCTGCAGGAACTGACCGGAGATGTTGATGCCGTTTTCCGCGAAGACCTTGTTGATCTCCATCATCACGCCAGGGATGTTCTGGTGGATGTGCAGCAGACGGTGCTTGCCCGGGTGAGCCGGCAGGGCCACTTCCGGGAAGTTGACCGACGATACCGAGGTACCGTTGTCGCTGTACTTGACCAGTTTTTCCGAGACTTCCAGGCCGATGTTGGCTTGGGCTTCAGCGGTGGAGCCGCCGATGTGCGGGGTCAGGATCACGTTGTCCAGGCCACGCAGCGGGCTTTCGAAGATGTCATCGTTGGAGCGTGGCTCCACCGGGAACACGTCGATGGCAGCGCCGATCAGGTGCTTGTCCTTGATCGCGTCGGCCAGGGCATCCAGCTCGACCACGGTGCCGCGAGCGGCGTTGATCAGGATCCCGCCTTTCTTGATCGCGCGGATTTCCTTCTCACCGATCATCCACTGGGTCTCGGCCGTTTCCGGAACGTGCAGGGTGACGATGTCGGACATGCCCAGCAGCTCGGTCAGGCTGGCCACTTGGGTGGCGTTGCCCAATGGCAGCTTGGTCAGGGTGTCGTAGAAGAACACCTGCATACCCAGGCCTTCAGCCAACACCGACAGTTGCGTGCCGATCGAGCCGTAGCCGACGATGCCCAGCTTCTTGCCGCGGATTTCGAAGGAGTTGGCCGCGCTCTTGATCCAGCCGCCACGGTGGCAGGAAGCGTTCTTCTCAGGGATACCGCGCAGCAGCAGGATGGCCTCGGCCAGCACCAGCTCCGCTACGGAACGGGTGTTGGAATACGGTGCATTGAACACCGCGATGCCGCGCTCGCGCGCTGCATTGAGGTCGACCTGGTTGGTGCCGATGCAGAAACAGCCGACAGCCACGAGTTTTTTGGCGTGGTCGAAGATCTCTTCGGTCAGCTGAGTGCGGGAGCGAATGCCGATAAAGTGCGCGTCGGCGATCTTTTCCTTGAGCTGGGCTTCCGGCAGAGAACTGGTGATGTACTCAATGCTGGTGTACCCGGCGGCTTTCAGAACGTCGACAGCCGATGGGTGGACGCCTTCCAGAAGAAGGAACTTGATCTTGCTCTTATCGAGAGAAGTCTTGCTCATCTGCGTAAACCTGTATCCCGGAGAAAATTGGCAGGGAGTCGAGCAGCGCAAGCTGACCCGGACGGCAGGAAAGCCGTCACCGCAGAAACGCCCTTTGGGTCTGTCCTGCGGGGGCGGTATGCTAGCATACGCACCCCGCTAAACACCTATTCCTGCGACGTGAAGCGTTCTCAGGATGACCATGAATTGTTCGAGAGTTCTGTCGATGACCCATCCTGCCCTGATTGATGAGCTAAAGACCCTGGTTGAGCCCGGCAAAGTGCTGACCGACGCCGACTCCCTGGAGGCTTACGGCAAGGATTGGACCAAGCACTTCGCTCCCGCACCTAGCGCCATCGTGTTCCCCAAGACCACCGAGCAGGTGCAGGCCATCGTGCGGTGGGCCAATGAGCACAAGGTGGCGCTGGTGCCATCGGGCGGGCGCACCGGTCTGTCGGCCGCTGCCGTTGCCGCCAATGGTGAAGTGGTGGTGTCGTTCGACTATATGAACCAGATCCTCGACGTGAACCTCACTGACCGCACCGCCGTGTGCCAGCCGGGTGTGGTCACCAAGCAACTGCAGAACGTCGCTGAAGAAAACGGCCTGTATTATCCGGTGGACTTCGCCTCGTCCGGTTCCAGTCAGATTGGCGGCAATATCGGCACCAATGCCGGCGGAATCAAAGTGATTCGCTACGGTATGACCCGCAACTGGGTGGCCGGCATGAAGGTCGTCACCGGCAAAGGCGATGTGCTGGAGCTGAACCGCGACCTGATCAAGAACGCCACCGGCTACGACATGCGCCAGCTGTTTATCGGCGCTGAGGGCACCCTGGGCTTTGTGGTCGAAGCCACCATGCGCCTGGACCGTGCGCCAAAGAACCTCACGGCGATGGTGCTCGGCACGACTGATTTCGACTCGATCATGCCGGTGCTGCACGCCTTCCAGAGCAAGCTGGACCTGACCGCCTTCGAATTTTTTTCCGACAAGGCCCTGGCCAAAGTCCTTGGCCGTGGCGACGTGCCGGCGCCGTTCGAAACCGAGTGCCCGTTCTACGCATTGCTGGAATTTGAAGCCACCACCGAAGAAGTCGCCAACCACGCTCTGGAAACTTTCGAACATTGCGTGGAGCAGGGCTGGGTGCTGGATGGCGTGATGAGCCAGAGCGAAACCCAACTGCACAACCTGTGGAAACTGCGCGAGTACATCTCCGAAACCATTTCCCACTGGACGCCGTACAAGAACGACATCTCGGTGACCGTGTCGAAAGTGCCAGCGTTCCTGAGCGAAATTGACGCGATCGTCGGTGAACACTACCCGGACTTCGAAATCGTCTGGTTCGGCCATATCGGTGACGGCAACCTGCACCTGAACATCCTCAAGCCGGAAAACCTGAGCAAAGACGAGTTCTTTGCCAAGTGCGCCACCGTGAACAAGTGGGTATTCGAGACCGTCGCCAAGTACAACGGCTCGATCTCCGCCGAGCACGGCGTGGGCATGACCAAGCGCGATTACCTGACCTACAGCCGTTCACCGGTTGAAATCGAATACATGAAGGCCGTCAAAGCCGTGTTCGACCCTAACGGGATCATGAACCCTGGCAAGATCTTCGCTGTTTAATCGCACCTGAAGGAGTCGTTCCATGAGCTACCAGCACAAGTATGTCGACGGCACCAACATCCACTTCCCGGTGGGTAAAGTGGTGTGCATCGGGCGTAACTACGCCGAACACGCCAAGGAACTGGACAACCCGGTGCCCACCGAGCCGCTGCTGTTCATCAAGCCGGGCAGCTGCGTGGTGCCGTTGGAAGGCGGCTTTGCCATTCCGACCGAACGCGGTTCGGTGCACTACGAAGCGGAAATCGCCGTGTTGATCGGCAAGCCTTTGTCCGCCAAGCCGAGCCGGGAAGAAGTGCTGGACGCCATCTCGGGCTTCGCCCCGGCCCTGGACCTGACCCTGCGCGACAAACAGGCCGAGCTCAAAGCCAAGGGCCTGCCGTGGGAAATCGCCAAGTCTTTCGATGGCGCGGCGGTGATTGCCCCCTTCGTGGTCAGCAGTACCTTTGCAGACGTGACCGATATCGGCATTCGCCTGAGCATCAACGGTGAAGTGCGCCAGGACGGCAACAGCGCGCAGATGCTCAACCCGATTGTGCCGATGATTCAGTACATGGCGGGTTGCTTCTCCCTGCAGGCGGGCGACGTGATCCTGACCGGCACCCCGGCGGGCGTTGGCCCGTTGAATGTGGGGGATGAAGTGGTGTTGGAGCTGGCGGGTGTCAATCGCTTCGAAAGCGTTGTGCGCTAAATCACTGCCAAACTGCAATTAAACTGTGGGAGCGGGCTCGCCCGCGATGGCAGTGTGACAGTCACTGAATAGTTGACTGAACGCCCTCAATCGCGGGCAAGCCCGCTCCCACAGTTGTTTGTGTACATCTGCAGGATCCGGCGTTTTGCATTTTTTTCACACGCCATCCGGATAATTCCCTGCTCTTGCGCGCGGGGCCTTGAATCCTGTGCTATCCCCTACGGCTCACTTTCCGGAAAAGCGCTCAATGGTCGTGCCTTTGCCCACTTCGAAAACCTCGCTCCGCTCCCGCTTGTCCATGCGCTGGTATTCCTGGGTGTTCTTGGCCGGTGCCATTTTGTATGGCGTGGCCTGGGCCATGCACTGGGACGATCGCGGTCTGCTGTGGGTGCTGGAGCGTTTCGAGAGTTCGGCTGAGCGCCGGGAGAGTGTGTGGCTGCCCGACTATCACGCGGTGATCGACGCCAAGTTGCTGCCCGGTATGGAGAAGGATGAGGCTTCGGACCTGTCCTACAACCCTCAGACCAAAACCCTGTTTTCGGTGATGGGCAAGAACCCCTTCCTGGTCGAGTTGAGCCTGCAAGGCGATGTGTTGCGCAAAATGCCGCTCAACGGTTGGAACAATCCGGAAGGCGTGGCGGTGATGGAAAACGGCTTGATGGCGGTGGTCGATGAACGCGATCACAGCCTGACCGTGGTCAAGGTCGACGCCGGTACTACGGCGCTGAACAAGGCCGATTTCCCCAGCCATGACCTGGGCCCGTCCAAAGATCAGAACAAAGCCTTTGAAGCCGTCACATGGGACAAGCGCAACCAGCAGCTGGTGCTGGGCGAAGAGCGTCCGCCGGCCTTGTTTACCTGGAAAAGCGATGGCAATACGCTGACCGGCGACAAGCAAAAACTGGCCAGCACCGAACTGGATGTGCGCAACCTGTCGGCCCTGTCCATCGACCCACGTACCGGGCATTTGCTGGTGCTGTCGGCCGATTCCCACCTGCTGCTGGAACTGGATGAAACGGGCGAGCAAGTCAGCTTCATGACCTTGCTTGGCGGCTTCAATGGCCTGAAAGACACGATCCCACGTGCCGAAGGCGTGACCATGGACGAGAGCGGCAATCTGTACATGGTCAGTGAGCCAAACCTGTTCTATCGCTTTGAAAAGCAGAAATAACTGACGAATTACGTCAGAGTTTTCTTTATAAACGGCATTCGCCAGGCAGTCCGGTGCGTTTAAGTTTAAATTCAGGTGACCTTGATATCTATTCGCCAGTTTTTTCTCTGAGCCCGCCCCGATGCGTCGACTTGCCCGCCCCAAACCTGCTGTTTTTATCCTGCTGTTGCTCGCCTTGGTCGCTGCCGGGCTGGTGGCACAGCAGTTCCGTCTGTTCGAACGCGCCTGGTTCAACTGGCAGGTGTGGTACCAGCCTGCGGATGAGCGCGCGATTGGCCTGGCGGATTATCGCGTCACCCTCGAAGGCCAGGTGATCGAAGGGCTCGACGACGATGTCTCGGCCCTGACCTACGACCCCGTGCGCAAAAGCCTGTTTACTGTCACCAATAAAAACGCCGAACTGGTCGAGTTGTCGCTGGAGGGCAAGATCCTGCGGCGCATTCCGCTGGTGGGCTTTGGCGATGCCGAAGCGGTGGAATTTATCAGCGACAACATCTACGTCATCAGCGATGAGCGCCAGCAGCGCTTGATCAAAGTGCATGTGGACGATGACACCACGTTCCTCGACGCCGCCGATGCGGAGCAAATGACCCTGGGCGTGCACGTTGGCGGCAACAAAGGCTTTGAAGGGTTGGCCTACGACTCGGTGGGCAAGCGCTTGTTCGTGGCCAAGGAACGCGACCCCATGCTGATCTACGAGGTGCACGGGTTTCCCCATTTCAAGCCGGAAAAAACCTATTCGGTACATGTGATAAACAACCCCAAGCGCGATGCCGGGCTGTTTGTGCGCGACCTGTCGAGCCTGCAATACGACGAGCGCAGTGGCCATCTGTTGGCGCTGTCGGATGAGTCGTTCCTGGTCTTGGAGCTGGATATTGATGGTCGCCCTCTAAGCAGTCTGTCGTTGCTTAAAGGGCGCCATGGGCTGAGCAAGCGCGTGCCCCAGGCCGAAGGGATCGCCATGGATGACGACGGCACGCTGTACATGGTCAGCGAGCCCAACCTGTTTTACGTGTTCAAGAAACCCTGATCAGAACATCCATTGCACGCCCAGCGAATAACCGGTCTGGCTGCCTTCAGCATGCCCTAGGCGGCCATTGACCTCGGCAAACACGCCCAACTGTGGGGTGATCGCCAGTTGGCTGCCGAGTTGTGCGCGAGCGAAGCTTTTATCCACTGAGCCCAGCCTGGCGGTGCGGGCCTGGCCATCGGCGCGTGCGGTGAGTTGCAGGTCGTCCAGGCGGCCGTCGGCCAATTCCTTGACCCAGGCGATGTCGCCGTAGGGCATCAGGTTCAGGCCATAGGGCAGGGCAACAGCGCCGCGCACGCGCCAGCCGAGGCTGGCTTCCAGCGAGTCGAAAGACTGCTCTTCGTACTCCAGGGCCGTGCGCAGGTTCTGCTTTTCGTGGAACTTGTCGATGCGGTAATGGCTGTAGTCCAGGCCGGCGAACGGCCCGCTCTTGATCGCGCCAAAATCAAAGTCATAGCCACCCAGCACCCGTGCGCCCAACGCCAAGGCATCGGTGTCGCCCGTCAGTTGCTGATTGAGCAGGATCGGCCCGCCATTGGCCTGGATGACCAGGTTGCGCTTGGAGTCGAAGCGCGTGTGGCCCACGCTCAGGTCACCGGCCAGCCAGCTTGGCCCGCCATCGTTGAGCAGCGCATAGACGGCTGCCTGCCAGGTGTCGCTGTCGAGCTTGCCGCGATGCTCCAATTTGTCGCGCCCATTGAGGTAGCTGAGGCTGGCGCCGATATTCAAGCTTGAAGTCAGTTGGTAGTCGCCGAGGGCATGCAGGCCCACGCGCCGGGCTTCGGGGTTGGGGGCACTGTCGAAGCCGCTGTCCGGGTTGTATTCGCCATCCACCCCGATCTCGCCATCGAAGCTTGCGACCTCGCGGCTGGCCGCTTGCAGGGTCAGCCAGCGGCGATCATGCAGGCGCACCAGGGCCTGATGCTGGCGCTGCAGGTTGTCTTGCATATTGCGCGCAACGGCACCGCCAGAAGCGGTCGAGGCCATCAGGTCGGCGTTGGTCAGTTCCAGCACCAGGCGGCTGAGCAGGCGTGAATAGTCACGCAGGCGCTGGTCGATGCGCGCCTGGCCGAACGCATCGGTCAGCACGGCTTTGTTGTCTTCGTTCGGGTCGTGCCAGGTCGAGCCGCCGGGGATTTTCGGGTTGTCGGTCTGGGTGTAGCCGTCCAGGTCGCCCAGTTCCCAGTTGGTGGCCTCTATATAAAGGATCGGGATATTCAGCGGTTCGAACGCTTCACCATCGCTGCAGCAGCCCGTGCCCTTCGGGTACTGCGGGTCGAGGCCGGGGTTGCTGAACAAGGGAATGTTCAACTCCTTGGCGATCTGGAAGGCGTGCTCGCGCAAGGAGGCCAAGGCCGGGTTGGCGGTGCTGTTCTGGCCGGCGTGGGCATACATCATGTCGCCGGTGATCAGGCTGTCGAGGTTGATCATCGCGAGCATGTTGGCGCGCTGGCTGGCGCTGAGTGAGTCGACAAAGGCACGGGAGCCGCGCAGGCCTTCTTCTTCGGCGCCGAAGCCAACGATTTGCAGGCCATTTTCCAGTGACAGGCCGCCGAGGTTCTTCGCCACCTCGGTCAACACGCTGGCGCCGGAGCCGTTGTCATCCAGGCCTTGCAGGGTCGGGCGGCCGAAGTAAGTGTCGAAGTGCGCGCCAATCACCACGTACTGGGCCTTGATACCAGCGGCAGAGGCCACCACGTTTTGCGAAGCCCGGCTGCCGTTGTTCCAGGTGAAGTCCTGGCGGCTGAAGCTATAGGCCGTGCCCATCTGGCTCTGCATCCAGTCGGCTGCCCCGGCAAAATTTGCCGTGCCTCGATATCGGCCAGGGTAGTCGTTGATCAGTTTTTCCAGGGTGGTGTTGGCGTGCTGGCCGTAATCGTAGGCCTGGGTATGCGTGGACAGCAGCGCACCGGCAACGCTGATGGCGAAGGCTAAGGGCTTTATCACAAGGTCTTCCTTGAGGTGAGGGGGACGTTCAAGCCCAGACCCTTTGCACAATGCGCGCCTCATTCCATGGGCGGCTGCGAATTGGCGCATTGTTAAACGCGTGGGTCGCGTGGCTGTAATTTGTAACGGATTGGATACCAGGCGGGGCAGGGGATGCCGTGACAGAGCGCACGGTTTTGGCGAGGAGTGCTGCGAAAAGTAGCGTTTTTGTTACATCGCTCTAGAGTCGAGCGCTAACACATGTGGGAGCTGGCTTGCCTGCGATGGCATCGCCTCGGTATCCATTGATACGCCGAGTCGTCTGCATCGCGGGCAAGCCCGGCTCCCACAGGGTCAGGCCTTGAGGGTTTTCACGCCTTCCGGGGTGCCCAGCAGCAATACATCCGCCGGGCGCGCCGCGAACAGGCCGTTGGTGACCACGCCCACAATGGCGTTGATCTGCGTCTCAAGCTCCACCGGGTTGGTGATCTGCATATTGAACACGTCGAGGATGATGTTGCCGTTGTCGGTCAACACACCTTCGCGGTACACCGGGTCGCCGCCCAGTTTCACCAGCTCGCGGGCCACATGGCTGCGGGCCATGGGGATGACTTCCACCGGCAGTGGGAACGTGCCCAGCACGGGTACCAGCTTGCTCGCGTCGGCGATGCAAATGAAGGTCTTGGCCACGGCCGCGACAATCTTCTCGCGGGTCAGGGCCGCGCCGCCGCCTTTGATCAGGTTCAGGTGCTCGTCGCTTTCATCGGCGCCGTCGACGTAGAACTCCAGGTCGCTCACGGTGTTGAGCTCGTACACCGGAATGCCATGGCCCTTGAGGCGGGCAGCGGTGGCTTCGGAACTGGCCACGGCGCCGTCGAACGCGCCCTTGTGCTGGGCCAGTGCGTCGATGAAGCAGTTGGCGGTGGAACCGGTGCCGACACCGACGATGCTCTTGTCGTCGAGCTTAGGAAGGATTAAATCGACAGCGGCCTGGGCCACTGCCTGTTTGAGTTGATCCTGGGTCATGCGGGCTCCGGAACGGGCGGGGAATTAACGAGGGCGGCGAGTATAACCCAACAAAACCTCGGGATTCGTGTGGTCGCCCGGCCAAACGCTGGGTTAGACTCCTTGGCCCTGCCCAACCCGTGAAGTAGATGCCTGCCGATGCTTGAACACTACGTCAAAAAAATCCTCACCTCGCGTGTCTACGACATCGCCGTGGAAACCCCCTTGCAGACTGCCCGCCAGCTCTCCGAGCGGCTGGGTAACAAGATTTGGCTCAAGCGCGAAGACTTGCAGCCGGTGTTCTCGTTCAAGATTCGCGGCGCCTACAACAAGCTGACCCAGCTCAGTGCCGAAGAACGTGCGCGCGGCGTCGTCACCGCGTCGGCCGGCAACCATGCCCAGGGCCTGGCCCTGGCGGCCAAGGTGCTGGGGGTCAAGGCCACCATCGTGATGCCCAAGACCACCCCGGAGATCAAGGTCGAAGGCGTGCGCTCCCGTGGCGGCAAAGTGGTGCTGCACGGTGATTCCTTCCCGGAAGCCCTGGCCTACTCGCTCAAGCTGGTCGACGAAAAAGGCTACGTGTACATCCACCCCTACGATGATCCGCACACCATTGCCGGGCAGGGCACCGTGGCGATGGAAATCCTGCGCCAGCACCCAGGGCCTCTGGACGCGATTTTCGTACCGGTGGGCGGCGGCGGTCTGATCGCCGGGATTGCGGCGTACGTGAAATACCTGCGCCCGGAGATCAAGATCATCGGCGTGGAGCCGGACGATTCCAACTGCCTGCAAGCCGCCATGGCGGCGGGCGAGCGCGTGGTATTGCCGACCGTCGGCCTCTTTGCCGACGGCGTGGCAGTGGCGCAGATCGGCCAGCACACCTTCGACATCTGCAAGGACTATGTGGATGAAGTGATCACCGTCAGCACCGATGAAATCTGTGCGGCGATCAAGGACATCTACGACGACACCCGCTCCATCACCGAGCCGGCGGGTGCGCTGGGCGTGGCCGGGATCAAAAAGTACGTCGAGACCCGCGGTGTCAGCGGCCAGACCTTTGTCGCCATCGACTCGGGCGCCAACGTCAACTTCGACCGTTTGCGCCATGTGGCCGAGCGCGCCGAACTCGGTGAAGGTCGTGAGGCCATTATCGCCGTGACCATCCCCGAGCGGCCGGGCAGCTTCAAGGCCTTCTGCGAGGCGGTGGGCAAGCGCCAGATCACCGAATTCAATTACCGCTACCACTCCGGCAGCGAAGCGCACATTTTCGTCGGCGTGCAGACCCACCCGGAGAACGACCCGCGCAGCGCGTTGGTGGCCAGTTTGACCAGCCAGGGTTTCCCGGTGCTAGACCTTACCGAGAACGAACTGGCCAAGTTGCACATTCGCCATATGGTCGGCGGGCATGCGGCCAAAGTCAGCGACGAGTTAGTGTTTCGTTTCGAGTTTCCGGAGCGGCCGGGGGCGTTGTTCAACTTTCTCCACAAGCTCGGCGGGCGCTGGAACATCTCGATGTTCCACTACCGCAACCACGGCGCGGCTGACGGCCGAGTGGTGGCGGGCTTGCAAGTACCGGCGGACGAGCGCCACCTGGTGCCTGCCGCGCTGGCGCAAATCGGTTACCCGTACTGGGATGAAAGCGAAAACCCGGCTTACCAGCTGTTCCTCGGTTGAGCGACTACGCTGACTGAGCGGCCTATAAGGAATAGAGACCATGGAAACGCTGACCACCCTCAAGGTGATCCACATCACCGCCACCGTATTGCTGCTGCTCAGCGGCCTCGGCCTGGCCGTATTGGCGTGGCGTAAACGCAGCGCCGGCCCGGCCGCGACCGTGCAGCGCCCCTGGGCATTTGTATGGCTGCTGATGGGGATTTGCCTGGTGAGCATGCCATTCACCGGCTGGTGGCTGGTGCACCTGCTCGGCTGGCCATTGGGGCAAACCTGGATCTTGGGCTCCAGCATCCTCTACACCGTGGCGGCGCTGGCCTGGTTCTGGCTGGTGGCGCGGCTCAATCGGCTGCGCAAGGGCGAGGGCGGGAGCCTGAATTTCACCCTGGTGCTGGCGGTGGTCAGCCTGGTGGGGTTTGTGGCGATTGCAGGGCTCATGGGCGCCAAGCCTGTTTGAAACCGCGTCGCCTTCATCGCAGGCAAGCCAGCTCCCACACTTGACCGGATTCCAACATGAGAACAGGGTCAAAATGTGGGAGCTGGCTTGCCTGCGATAGCGTTGTCAGCTGCGCAGCGTAATCACCGGCCAACCCCGTTTCTGGGCCTCAGCACGAAGATTCGGATCCGGATCCACTGCCACCGGGTGCGTCACCTGCTCCAGCAACGGCAAATCATTCATCGAGTCGCTGTAGAAGTAGCTGTCTTCCAGGCTGTGCCCGGTTTCTTCCAACCAGCGGTTCAAACGTGTCACCTTGCCCTCGCGAAAGCACGGCACATCGGTGCTGCGCCCGGTATAGCGGCCATCCACCATTTCGCACTCGGTGGCGATCAGAGTCTCGACGCCCAGGCGGGCGGCAATCGGCGCGGTGACGAAGCGGTTGGTGGCGGTGATGATCACCAACTTGTCACCGGCGGCGCGGTGCTTGGCCAGCAGTTCAACGGCCTTGGGAAGCATGATGGGCTCGATGCAGTCGCGCATGTAGTCGTTGTGCCACGCGTCCAGCTGGGCCATCTCGGTGCGGCCGAGGATTTCCAGGCAGAAGTTCAAGTAGGCGGCGTTATCCAGCCGGCCGGCCAGGTAGTCCTGGTAGAACTCGTCGTTGCGGGCCTTGTAGGCTACCGCGTCGAGAATCCCGCGTTCACACAGGTAATCGCCCCAGGCGTGATCGCTGTCACCGCCCAGAAGGGTATTGTCCAAGTCGAATAAAGCCAGGCGCATTGCAGTTACTCGCTGAAAAGTCTGTAAAAAGGCGTCCAGAATACGGTCTTTTCACAAGAGTGCACATAAGGTAAGAAGCCTCGTTGCCGCTGGAACAACCTTTGTGGAACAATGCGGCGACATGCGTTTGCGAGGTTGTTGCCGTGATCGACCCCGATGGTTTCCGTCCTAATGTCGGCATTATTCTGACGAATGATGCCGGACAGGTGCTATGGGCTCGCCGAATCAACCAAGATGCCTGGCAGTTTCCTCAAGGTGGAATCAACCCCGACGAAACCCCTGAAGACGCCTTGTACCGTGAGTTGAACGAAGAAGTCGGCCTTGAGCGCGAAGATGTGCAAATTCTGGCCTGTACCCGTGGCTGGTTGCGCTATCGTTTGCCGCAACGCCTGGTGCGTACCCACAGCCAACCGCTGTGCATCGGCCAGAAGCAGAAATGGTTTCTTTTGCGCCTGATCTCCAACGAGCAGCGGGTGCGGATGGATTTGACCGGTAAACCGGAGTTCGATGGCTGGCGCTGGGTCAGCTATTGGTATCCGTTGGGCCAGGTGGTGACATTCAAGCGCGAGGTTTATCGTCGCGCTCTCAAAGAGCTTGCCCCGCGCCTTTTAGCGCGCGACTGACGACGGAGTTCGACCCCGAGCCATGCTCAATACGCTGCGCAAGATCGTCCAGGAAGTTAACTCCGCCAAGGATCTCAAGGCGGCGTTGGGGATTATTGTGTTGCGCGTCAAGGAAGCCATGGGCAGCCAGGTCTGCTCGGTTTACCTGCTGGACCCCGAGACCAACCGTTTTGTGCTGATGGCCACGGAGGGCTTGAACAAGCGCTCCATCGGCAAGGTCAGCATGGCGCCCAATGAAGGTCTGGTGGGCCTGGTGGGGACGCGTGAAGAACCCCTGAACCTCGAGAACGCGGCCGATCACCCGCGTTATCGCTACTTTGCCGAAACCGGTGAAGAGCGCTACGCCTCGTTCCTTGGCGCACCGATCATTCACCACCGCCGTGTTGTCGGCGTGTTGGTCATCCAGCAAAAAGAGCGTCGCCAGTTCGACGAAGGCGAAGAAGCCTTCCTGGTGACCATGAGCGCGCAACTGGCCGGGGTTATCGCCCACGCCGAAGCGACCGGCTCGATTCGCGGCCTGGGGCGCCAGGGCAAGGGTATCCAGGAAGCCAAGTTCGTCGGCGTACCGGGTTCGCCAGGCGCCGCGGTGGGTACCGCGGTGGTCATGCTGCCGCCAGCCGACCTCGATGTGGTGCCGGACAAGAGCGTCAGTGACATCGACGCCGAGATCAAACTGTTCAAGACCGCCCTCGAAGGCGTGCGCGCCGACATGCGCAACCTGTCGACCAAGCTGGCCACCCAGTTGCGTCCCGAAGAGCGTGCGCTGTTCGACGTGTACCAGATGATGCTCGACGACGCGTCCCTGGGTAACGAAGTCAAGACCGTGATCAAGACCGGCCAGTGGGCCCAGGGCGCGTTGCGCCAGGTGGTCACCGATCACGTCAACCGTTTCGAAATGATGGACGACGCCTACCTGCGCGAGCGGGCATCGGATGTGCGCGACCTGGGGCGCCGTCTGTTGGCGTACCTGCAGGAAGACCGCAGCACCAACATGGTCTTCCCCGATAACACCATCCTGGTCAGTGAAGAATTGACCGCCACCCAGCTTGGCGAAGTGCCTGAAGGCAAGCTGGTAGGCCTGGTCTCGGTATTGGGTTCGGGTAACTCCCACGTGGCGATCCTGGCCCGGGCCATGGGTATCCCGACGGTGATGGGCCTGGTGGACCTGCCGTACTCCAAGGTCGATGGCATCGACATGATCGTCGACGGGCATCGCGGCGAGGTGTTCACCAACCCCAGCGACGTGCTGCGCAAGCAATACGCCGAGGTGGTGGAAGAAGAGAAGCAACTGGCCCAGGGCCTGGATTCGCTGCGCGAGCTGCCGTGTGTCACCCCCGACGGCCACCGCGTACCGCTGCTGGTCAACACCGGCCTGCTGGCGGATGTAGCTCGTGCGCAACAACGCGGCGCCGAAGGGGTGGGTCTGTACCGCACCGAAGTGCCGTTCATGATCAACCAGCGTTTCCCGAGCGAGAAGGAGCAGCTGGCGATTTATCGCGAGCAATTGCAA
Source organism: Pseudomonas sp. Pse35 (assembly GCF_024519715.1). Lineage (NCBI taxonomy): Bacteria > Pseudomonadati > Pseudomonadota > Gammaproteobacteria > Pseudomonadales > Pseudomonadaceae > Pseudomonas > Pseudomonas sp. Pse35. Next base: position 100,880 of record NZ_JALJRP010000005.1, read on the forward strand.
GCCTTCCACCCGTTACCGGTGACGATGCGCAGCCTGGATATTGGCGGCGACAAGTCACTGTCCTATTTCCCGATCAAGGAAGACAACCCCTTCCTTGGCTGGCGTGGCATCCGCGTTACCCTCGACCATCCCGAAATCTTCCTCGTCCAGACCCGCGCCATGCTCAAGGCCAGCGAGGGCTTGAACAACCTGCGTATCCTGCTGCCGATGATCTCCGGCACCCATGAACTGGAAGAAGCCCTGCACCTGATCCACCGCGCCTGGGGCGAAGTGCGCGACGAAGGCGCCGATGTGCCGATGCCGCCGATTGGCGTGATGATCGAAATCCCTGCGGCGGTGTACCAGGCCAAGGAACTGGCGCGGCAGGTGGACTTCCTGTCGGTAGGCTCCAACGACCTGACCCAGTACCTGCTGGCCGTGGACCGTAACAACCCACGTGTGGCCGACCTCTACGACTACCTGCACCCGGCGGTGCTGCAAGCGCTGCAACACGTGGTGCGCGACGCCCATGCCGAAGGCAAGCCGGTGAGTATCTGCGGCGAAATGGCCGGTGACCCGGCGGCGGCGGTGCTGTTGATGGCGATGGGCTTTGACAGCCTGTCGATGAACGCCACCAACTTGCCGAAAGTGAAGTGGATGCTGCGCCAGGTGGAATTGAGCAGGGCCAAGGATTTGCTCGCCGAGTTGATGACCATCGACAACCCGCAAGTTATCCACAGCTCGCTGCAATTGGCGCTGAAAAACCTGGGGTTGACCCGGATGATCAACCCGGCCTCGGCCAAAACCCTGTAGGAGCGAGCTTCTAGCAGATCGTTCCCGCGCTCTGCGTGGGAATGCAGCCCTGGACGCTCCGCGTCGGCTTTTAGAGCGTGACGCAGAGCGTCACAAGAGGCGTTCCCACGCAGAGCGTGGGAACGATCAATGCGCCAGGTGGAATTGAGCAGGGCCAAGGACTTGCTCGCCGAGTTGATAACTATCGACAACCCGCAAGTTATCCACAGCTCGCTGCAATTGGCGCTGAAAAACCTGGGGTTGACCCGGATGATCAACCCGGCCTCGGCCAAAACCCTTTAGACCGAGGCGCCTTCATCGCAGGCAAGCCAGCTCCCACCTGTGGAATGCATTCCCCTGTGGGAGCTGGCTTGCCTGCGATAGCGGTGGTCCAAGCAGCGCTAAAACATCAGGTCCACCTCACCCAGCCGCCCCCCGTGCGGGCCAAAGCTGCGCTCCAGCATCCGCCGCGTCCCATCGGCATTCACGATCAGCGCCGTGCTCGCCCGTGTCCCATAACTGGGGCTGGCGATAAACACGCTCGACAGCAGGCTTTCGGTCGCCAGGCCTACGCCGGTGTCCGGCAACTCAGCAAACGGGGCAGTCTGCGGGTCGCTGAGAATTCCCTGCAGTGCCTCAGGCTCGGGGTTTTCCAGCACGGCGCTGAACGCTGCTTTGGCCTTCACCAGCTTCGGCCATGGCGTATCCAGCCCGGCATTGGATAACCCGTACACCCCAGCCTTCAATCGCGTCGGCTCGGTATCATTGGCGTTGTAGTGCCACAGTTCATCCCGCGTGCCCACCAGCAGGTTGAACCCGGCATATTCAATCGAGCGGCCATTTACATCGGCCAAATAATCGTCGATCGGCAGCGAGCCGCTGAGAAACCGCGCAACCAGTTCGCCGCGAGACTTGCGTGCCGGTGGCTGGTGCGGGTCGCGGATGTTGGTCAAGGCGGCAAAGCGCCCATCCGCGTTCACCCCCAGCCAGGTGCCCCCGGCCTCCTGATCGCGACCGGCATAGACCTGGGGCGCATCCGCCCACTGGGCCAGCGGCAGGCTGGGGCGGGCGTAGAACTCATCGCGGTTGGCCGCAACGATCAGCGGTTGGGCATGGCCCGGTCGCCAGGCGAAAACAATCAGGCACATCGGGTGACCCCTTTTGTGTTTTTGCCACTCTACCCACAGACGCGCCGGTGTTCCATCGTCTCGAAGTTGGGCCGCGCACCTCTGATCCGTTAACATGCCGGGCTGTTTGGTGTGTATGTGAACTTCTTAATTTGATCTCGCAGCTGTAACGCAGGCTTAATCGCACATCGGCATGGTCCGGTGCGTCATGACTAAATGTTTTAACGAGGAGTCGCAATGCTGCCTTACCCGCAGATCGACCCGGTGGCCCTGGCCATCGGTCCGCTGAAAATCCATTGGTACGGGTTGATGTACCTGATCGGCATCGGCGGTGCCTGGCTGCTGGCTTCCCGGCGCCTGAACCGTTTCGACCCGACCTGGACCAAGGAGAAGCTCTCCGACATGGTGTTCTGGATGTCGATGGGCGTGATCGTCGGCGGGCGCCTGGGGTATGTGCTGTTCTACGACCTGTCTGCGTATCTCGCCAACCCGACCCTGATCTTCGAAGTATGGAAGGGCGGCATGGCGTTCCACGGCGGGTTTATCGGCGTGATGATCGCCGCATGGTGGTTTGGTCGGCGCAATGGCAAGTCGTTCTTCCAACTGATGGACTTCGTCGCACCCTTCGTGCCGATCGGCCTGGGCGCCGGGCGCATTGGTAACTTTATCAACGCCGAGTTGTGGGGCAAGCCGACCGACGTACCGTGGGCGATGGTGTTCCCGCCGTTCAGCGACCCGGCACAACTGCCGCGCCACCCGTCGCAGCTTTACCAGTTCGCGTTGGAAGGTGTGGCGCTGTTCCTTATTCTCTATATCTTCTCGCGCAAGCCACGCCCAACCATGGCCGTGTCGGGCATGTTCGCGCTGTTCTACGGGATTTTCCGCTTTATCGTCGAATTCGTACGGGTACCGGATGCGCAGTTGGGCTACCTGGCGTGGGGCTGGCTGACCATGGGTCAGGTGCTTAGCCTGCCGATGATCCTGGCGGGCCTGGGCATGCTGTGGTGGGCGTACAATCGCCCGCAGCCGCTGAAGAACGCCGCGCTTTAAATTCGAATGCCAAGACCAGGAGGTCTTGGCTTCAACGATACGGGTAAAAACATGAAGCAATATCTCGAACTGCTGCAGGACGTCGTGACCAATGGCCTGACCAAGGGCGACCGCACGGGCACCGGCACCAAGGCTGTGTTTGCGCGTCAGTATCGGCATAACCTGGCCGACGGCTTCCCGCTGCTGACCACCAAGAAGCTGCACTTCAAAAGCATCGCCAACGAACTGATCTGGATGTTGAGCGGCAACACCAACATCAAGTGGCTCAACGAAAATGGCGTGAAGATTTGGGATGAGTGGGCCACCGAAGACGGCGACCTGGGCCCGGTCTACGGCGAGCAGTGGACTGCCTGGCCGACCAAGGACGGCGGCACGATCAACCAGATCGACTACATGGTGCACACGCTCAAGACCAACCCCAACAGCCGTCGCATCCTGTTCCACGGCTGGAACGTTGAATACCTGCCGGACGAAACCCAGAGCCCGCAGGAAAACGCGCGTAATGGCAAACAAGCCTTGCCGCCGTGCCATTTGCTTTACCAGGCGTTCGTGCATGACGGCCACCTGTCGATGCAGCTGTATATCCGCAGCTCCGACGTGTTCCTGGGCCTGCCGTACAACACTGCCGCGCTGGCGTTGCTGACCCACATGCTGGCCCAGCAGTGCGACCTGATCCCCCACGAGATCATCGTCACCACGGGCGACACCCACGCCTACAGCAACCACATGGAACAGATCCAGACCCAGTTGGCGCGTACGCCGAAAAAACTGCCGGAACTGGTGATCAAGCGTAAGCCTGCGTCGATCTACGACTATAAGTTCGAAGACTTCGAAATCGTGGGTTACGACGCCGACCCAAGCATCAAGGCCGACGTGGCGATCTAAAGCCTTACTCGGTGAAAAACTGTGGGAGCTGGCTTGTCTGCGATAGCGCAGTGTCAGGCGAAATTAATGTCGCTGGTCCACCGCCATCACAGGCAAGCCAGCTCCCACATGGGTTTGGTGTTCACCTGAGTTAATGGCCGTGGCTTCTGCCCACATGCGAAGGCTCGGCCTCGCTGGCCGCAATCCCTCCGCTGACTTCCAACTGCTGCAAGATCCCGCACTGGTTGCCACCGCCGCAACGTTGGCGCAGGTCCAGCAGTTGTTCCTGCAAGGCCAACAATCCGTCGATCCGCGCTTTCACATGATGGATATGCTCGTCGATCAACGCATTTACGCTTTCGCACTGGTCCTGGGGGCTGTCACGCAGCCCCAGCAGGCTGCGGATTTCTTCGAGGGTCATGTCCAGGCTGCGGCAGTTGCGGATAAAGGTCAGCCGCTCGGTGTGCGCCTGGGTGTACACGCGGTAGTTGCCGTCGGTGCGTGCCGGAGGCGGCAGCAGGTTTTCCTTCTCGTAATAACGGATGGTTTCCACCGGGCAATCGGTGAGTTTGGCCAGTTCGCCGATCTTCATCGCAGCAATCTCCAAATGGGTGCTTGACCCTATAGTGGCTACAGGGTCTTTACTTGGCAACAGGCACCTTTACGGACGCGACCTGATGAGCCACTCCATTCATACCCCGCACAAGCACGACCACAAGCATGATCACGATCACGATCACGATCACGATCACGCTCATGACCACGGCCATGATCACAAACATGACCATGGGCCCGCCAAACTCACGCCTGTGGATAACCACGGCCATTCCGGCTCCTGCTGCTCCGGCGCTGCCGGGCCTGCCATCGTGACCTTGAGTGAAGCGCCCACCGCCGGCTCGCGCCTGAGCACCTTCCGCATCGAAGCCATGGATTGCCCTACCGAGCAGACGCTGATCCAGAACAAGCTGGGCAAGCTCGCTGGCGTGCAGCAACTGGAATTCAACCTGATCAACCGCATCCTCGGCGTCACCCATGACCTGCCGAACACGGCGCCGATCATTGAGGCAATCAAGTCCATCGGCATGCAGGCCGACCCTATCGAAGAAGGCAGCCCCGCCGCCGCGCCGCCCGCCAAGAAACATTGGTGGCCGCTGGCGGTGTCGGGCGTGGGTGCCCTGGGGGCCGAGGTGTTGCATTTCACTGGTGTGGCACCCACCTGGGTAATCGCGCTGGTGGCGTTGGTGTCGATTCTCAGCGGCGGCCTTACCACCTACAAGAAGGGCTGGATTGCCCTGAAGAACTTCAACCTCAATATCAATGCCTTGATGAGCATCGCGGTGACGGGCGCGATCCTGATTGGCCAGTGGCCGGAAGCGGCGATGGTGATGTTCCTGTTCACCGTGGCCGAGTTGATTGAGGCCAAGTCCCTGGACCGGGCGCGCAACGCCATCAGCGGCCTGATGCAGATGACCCCGGAACAGGCCACGGTGCGCCAGGCCGATGGTTCCTGGCTGGAACAAGAGGTCAAGAGCATTGATCTTGGCGCGATTGTCCGAGTAAAACCCGGCGAGCGCATCGGGCTCGACGGTGAAGTCACGGCCGGCCAGTCCACCATCGACCAGGCACCGATCACCGGGGAAAGCCTGCCGATCGAAAAAACCGTGGGCGATAAGGTGTTTGCCGGCACCATCAACCAGGCCGGTTCCCTGGAGTACAAGGTCACCGCCGCGGCCAACAACTCCACGCTGGCGCGGATCATCCACGCGGTGGAACAGGCTCAAGGCGCACGCGCACCGACCCAGCGCTTTGTCGACAGTTTCTCCAAGGTCTACACCCCGGCTGTCTTCCTGTTTGCCCTCGGTGTGGCGGTGATTCCGCCGCTGTTCATGGCGGGCGTGTGGTTTGACTGGATCTACCGCGCCCTCGTGCTGCTGGTGGTGGCCTGCCCTTGTGCCTTGGTGATCTCCACCCCGGTGACCATTGTCAGCGGCCTGGCGGCGGCGGCGCGCAAAGGCATCCTGATCAAGGGCGGCGTGTACCTGGAGGGCGGCTACAAGCTCGACTACCTGGCCCTCGACAAGACCGGCACCATCACCCACGGCAAACCGGTGCAAACCGACTACCTGCCGCTGTTCCCGAACATCGAAGACAGCGCGCCGGCCCTGGCGGCCAGCTTGGCATCGCGTTCCGATCACCCGGTGTCCCTGGCGATTGCCAACGCGGCTGTGGATAAAAACCTGTCGACTCACGCTGTGGATAACTTCGAAGCCCTGGCCGGGCGCGGTGTGCGGGGTGATATCAACGGCCAGACCTATCACCTGGGTAACCACCGCCTGGTGGAAGACCTCGGTCTGTGTTCCGAGGCCTTGGAAGAGAAACTCTTTGCCCTGGAAAAACAAGGCAAGTCCGTGGTGTTGCTGTTGGACAAGTCTGGCCCGCTGGCGCTGTTTGCCGTGGCCGACACGGTCAAGGAGAGCAGCCGCGAAGCCATTCAGCAGTTGCACGACCTAGGCATCAAGACCCTGATGCTCACCGGCGACAACACCCACACTGCCAAGGCCATTGCGGCCCAGGTGGGTATCGACCAGGCCCAGGGCGACCTGTTGCCCACCGACAAGCTGCAAGCCATCGAAACCCTCTACGGCCAGGGCCATCGGGTGGGCATGGTCGGTGACGGTATCAACGACGCCCCGGCCCTGGCCCGTGCCGAGATCGGCTTTGCGATGGCCGCAGCGGGCACCGATACCGCTATCGAGACCGCCGACGTGGCGCTGATGGACGATGATTTGCGCAAGATTCCGGCTTTCATTCGGTTGTCGCGGCAAACGTCGAGTATCCTCAAGCAGAACATCGCCCTGGCGCTGGTGATCAAGGCGATCTTCCTGGCCGTCACGTTCATGGGCATGGCGACCATGTGGATGGCGGTCTTCGCCGACATGGGCGTGAGCCTGCTGGTGGTGTTCAATGGCCTGCGCCTGGTGCGCAAATAGAGGATGAGAGGGTGGTGTGCTGAGTGCTGAGTTAAAGGCGTTTTTCATGGTCGCCCGCCTGGGCAGCATTACCCAGGCGGCGAAGAAACTCGGCTTGAGCCAGCCCACGGTGACCACCCAGATTCGCAACCTGGAAAGCCACTACGGCGTCGAGTTGTTCTACCGTGGCGGCCGCCGCCTCACCGTCAGCGACGAAGGCGCGCGGCTATTGCCGATGGTCAAGGCGCTGTTGCAGCAGGAAGCGGATATCGAGTTTTTCCTGCGCAACAACGGCCAGGTCCAGGGTGCGCTGAGAATTGCCGCAACGGCGCCGTATTACATCCTCGATCTGGTCAAAGCCTTTCGCGAGCGCCTGCCCCAGGTGGACGTGTCGGTGGAAATCGGCAACTCCCAGCAGGTGCTTGAGGCGCTGGACGATTACCGCGTCGATGTCGCGGCCTCATCGCAATTGCTGGAAGACGCCCGTCTGATCCGCCGCGTGCTGGGCACCGACCCGCTGGTACTGGCGGTGCACCGCAATCACCCGTTGGCCAAGCTCGATCACGTACCGTTGAGCGCGCTAGTCGGGCATACCTTGCTGATGCGTGAAGCGGGCTCCACTACCCGCAGGCTGACGGAAGAGATGTTGAAGAATGCGGGCGTCGGATATGGGCCGTTGTTGGAGATTGGCAGCCGTGAGTCGATTCGCGAGGCGGTGCTGCGCAATATCGGCATCAGCATCATCGCCCGCCAGGAAGTGCCCCACGACCCGCAGTTGCGCGTGCTGACCATCGAGAATGCACCGCAGATTCCGGAGTATCTGTATTGCCTCAAGGAGCGCAAAGGAGCGCGCCTGCCGGCGGCGTTCCTTGGCCTGGCTCAGGAAATGTCACCCCTCTGATCGTTCCCACGCTCCGCGTGGGAACGCCGCCCAGGACGCTCCGCGTCCGTGACGCGGAGCGTCACTAGAGACATTCCCACGCAGAGCGTGGGAACGATCATGATAGCGGTCGTGAGTCCTACACAAATCCACCAATACCACTATCACCTCTTTTTGCCTTTCTGCCACACCCGCTACGCATTGCCCTCCTAGCATGGCCTTCATCCGTTCGATGAGGTGCCACCATGCACACAGCCCTGACCCAACCCGGCGCACCGATGAAAGTGCGCGCAATCCAGAAACGCTTTGGCGCCTTCACCGCGCTGGACAACGTCTCCCTGGACGTCGCCGCCGGCGAGCTGGTGTGTCTGCTGGGCCCTTCCGGCTGCGGCAAGACCACACTGCTGCGTTGCATCGCCGGCCTGGAGCGCCAGGACAGCGGTGAGCTCTACCTGGGCGAACGGGACGTGTCCCTGCTGCCACCCCAGGCGCGGGACTACGGCATCCTGTTCCAGTCCTATGCGTTGTTTCCCAACCTCAGCGTTGAAGCGAACATCGGCTACGGCCTCACCGGCAGCGGCCGCGATGAAGTGCGCAAGCGGGTCGCGCAGATGCTCGAACTGGTCGGCCTGGTGGGCAGCGAAAAGAAGTACCCCGGCCAACTCTCCGGCGGCCAGCAACAGCGCGTCGCCCTGGCCCGCGCACTGGCGCCGGCGCCGTCGTTATTGCTGTTGGATGAGCCGATGTCGGCCCTCGATGCCCGGGTGCGCGAGCACCTGTGCACCGAACTGCGCCAACTGCAGCGGCGCCTGGGTATCACCACCTTGATGGTGACCCACAACCAGGACGAAGCCATGTTGATGGCCGACCGCATTGCCGTGATGAACAACGGCAAGGTCGAGCAGTACGCCACGCCCCAGGAAATCTACGACCGCCCGGCCACGCCGTTCGTGGCGGAGTTTGTCGGCCAGGGCAACTGGTTGCCGTTCAGCCGTAACAGCGCCAGCCATGCCCAGGTGGGTGGGTTGAACATGCGCCTGGCTGAGGACGCGGGTGTCGCCCAGTCCGGCCGCTTGTTCTGCCGCCCGGAAGCCATTTGCGTCAACCCGCTGGTGCATGAAGAAAACCTGTTCCCGGCCAAGGTTCGCGAGATCACCTTTCTCGGCAACCGCTGCCGCATGAGCTTTGAGCTGGAACAATTGCCGGGCCATGCGTTGCTGGCTGAACTGGCGCCGGAAGCGATGCCGCGCCTGGGCGCCCAGGACATCTGGGTGGCGTTGCCGCCGCGCAGCCTGCAGGTGTTTGCCTGAGATGGGGGCTGTGATGACATTGCCGGTACCGCGCCAGGTGTCCCGCGCCGAGTGGGGCGACCGCCTCTTCGTGGTCGGCGGCAAGTGGCTCTGGCTGGGCCTGTTAGTGGTGGCGGTGCTGTTGCCGCTGTTGGCGATCTTCTGGCGCGGCTTCAGCAGCGAAGCCGGGCAGGGCGGTGGCCTGGTAGCCGCTCGCGAACTGCTGAGCAGCGCCAACTTTCACTGGTTGCTGGGCAATAGCCTGAAAGTTTCCCTCAGCGTGGCGGCCATCGTCGTGCCGCTGGCCTACTTGTTTGCCTATGCCCTGCAACGCACGCTGATCCCCGGCAAGTCCATCTGGCGCGGCCTGTCATTGCTGCCATTGATGGCGCCGTCGATGCTGCCAGGTATTGCCCTGGTTTATCTGTTCGGCAACCAGGGCCTGCTGCGCGGCTTGTTCTCGGAAAATATCTACGGTTTCTGGGGCATTGTGCTCGGTGAGGTGATCTACACCTTTCCCCATGCCTTGATGATTTTGCTGTCGGCGTTGTCCTTGGCGGATGCACGCTTGTTTGACGCTGCTTCGAGCATGGGCGCCAGCCCGGCACGGGCGTTTCGCAGCATTACCTGGCCAGCCACGCGCCAGGCGGTGTTCGCCGCTTTCTGCCTGGTGTTCACCCTGACCATCACCGACTTCGGAGTACCGGTGGTGGTGGGCGGCGATTATCAGGTGCTGGCGCTGGAAGCCTACAAGGCGGTGGTGGGCCAGCAACAGTTCGGTCGCGGCGCGTTGATCGGCATGGTGTTGCTGCTGCCGGCGCTGTTCAGCTTTGGCGTGGATGCGTGGTTGCGCCGTCGGCATGGCGACGCGATGAGCGGCCGCGCCCAGGTGTTCCAGCCAGCGCCATCGCGGCTGCGCGACGGGTGCTACCTGGCCGTCGTACTGCTGATTTGCGCGGCGTTGCTGCTGGTGTTCGGCATGGCGGTGTACTCCTCGCTGGTGAAATTCTGGCCGTACAACCTGTCGCTGTCGCTCAACCACTACCAATTCGAAGACACCGCCGGCGGCGGCTGGCTGGCCTATCGCAACAGCCTGACCATGGCGCTGTGCACGGCGTTGATCGGCAGCGTGCTGATTTTCACCGGTGCCTACCTGATGGAAAAGACCAAGGGCCAGAAGAACCTCAACCTGGCGCTGCGCATGCTCAGCTTCGTGCCGATGGCCGTGCCGGGCCTGGTCCTGGGGCTGGGCTACGTGTTCTTCTTCAACCTCAACGGCAACCCGTTGCATGTGTTGTACGGCAGCATGGCGTTGCTGGTGGTGTGCACCATTGCGCACTACCTGACCACCGCGCAGATGACCGCGACCACCGCCTTGCGCCAGTTGGACGCCGAGTTCGAAGCTGCCGCGTTGTCCCTCAAGGCACCGTTGTACCGCCATTATCTGCGCGTCACGGTGCCGATCTGTCTGCCGGCGCTGCTGGACATCCTGCGCTACCTGTTTGTCTCGGCGATGACCACCGTCTCCGCCGCGATCTTCCTCTACAGCCCCGACACCATCCTCGCCGCCGTCGCCGTGCTGAACATGGACGACGCCGGCAATGTGGGGGGCGCGGCGGCCATGTCGACCCTGATCCTGTTCACCTCGGCCAGCGTCTCGCTGCTGCTGGCGTGGGCTTCACGTGGCGCGCTGCGCCGCTCCCAAGCCTGGCGCCAGCGCGCACCTGGCCAATAAACATTCCTGAAGGAGGTGCTCCATGTTCAAGCCCCTGGCGCTGGTCGCTGCAGTCCTCACGGCATTCAGTCTGAATGCCTTCGCCAAGACCGAGTTGACCGTGTACACGGCCCTTGAAGCCGAGCAATTGAAGACCTACAAAAAAGCTTTCGAACAGGCCAACCCCGACGTCGAGATCAAGTGGGTGCGCGACTCCACCGGCATCATCACCGCCAAACTGCTGGCCGAGAAAGACCGCCCCCAGGCTGACGTAGTGTGGGGCCTGGCCGCCTCCAGCCTGGCGATCCTCGATCAGCAAGGCATGCTCGACAACTACGCGCCCAAGGACCTGGACAAGATCGGCAAGCATTACCGCGACGCCGCCAACCCTCCGGCCTGGGTGGGCATGGACGTGTGGGCCGCCACCCTCTGCTTCAACACCGTCGAAGCCGAGAAGCAGGGCCTCACCAAACCGGTGAGCTGGCAGGACCTGACCAAGCCCGAATACAAGGGCAAGATCGTGATGCCTAACCCGGCGTCTTCAGGCACCGGCTTCCTGGATGTCAGCGCCTGGCTCCAGACCTTCGGCGAGAAGCAAGGCTGGCTGTACATGGACGACCTGCACCGGAACATCGGCCAGTACGTTCACTCCGGCTCCAAGCCGTGCAAGCTGGCGGCGTCCGGTGAGTTCCCGATTGGCATTTCCTTCGAATACCCGGCGGTTCAGCTCAAACGCCAGGGCGCGCCGCTGGAGATCATCCTGCCCAAAGAGGGGCTGGGCTGGGAGATCGAAGCCACCGCTGTGATCAAGGGCACTGCCCATGCCGACGCGGCGAAAAAACTCGCCGACTTCTCTGCCAGCACCGCGGCGATGGACCTGTACAAGGAAAACTTCGCCGTGCTCGCGCAACCGGGTATCGCCAAGCCGCAGACCGAATTGCCGGCGGACTATGAGCAACGGTTGATCAAGAACGACTTTGTCTGGGCTTCCAGGAACCGTGACAGCATCCTGGCCGAATGGCGTAAGCGTTATGACGGTAAGTCGGAAAAACAGTAACCGATCGTTCCCACGCTCCGCGTGGTAACGCCGCTCTGGACGCTCCGCGTCCGCTTTTAAAGGTCGTGACGCGGAGCGTCACCGGATGAATTCCCACGCGGAGCGCGGGAACCAGAGGACAGTATGAGTAGTGATCTGTTAGTCGTCGGCGCCGGCATCCTCGGCCTCTCCCACGCCTATGCCGCCGCCAGGCGCGGCCTCAAGGTCAAGGTGTTCGAGCGCAGCGCCACGCCATTGGGCGCCTCAGTGCGCAACTTCGGCCAGGCACTGGTCACCGGTCAACCACCAGGGCCAATGCTGGACCTGGCGCGGGAAAGCCGCGAAATCTGGGGCCAGTGGGCGCAAGCGGCGGGCCTGGCGCTCAAGCGCAATGGCTCCTACCTGTTCGCCCGCACCGAAGCCGAAGAACATCTGCTCGAAGCCTTCTGCGCCGGGCGCGCGCGGGAGCACGGCTACAACGTCGAGCTGCTGCAGGGCGCTGCCATGAACGACCTGTACGCCGGCCAGTTCCGCCATCACCGCGCCGCCCTGCATGGCAAGGATGACCAGCAGTTGTACTCCCGCGAGGCGATCCCGGCGCTGATCCATTACCTGAGCCAGCACTTGCACGTGGAGTTTCACTTCTCCACGCTGGTACGTGACGTAGAGCCGGGCCAACTGCACAGCACGGCCGGCAGCTTTCGCGGGGAGCAGATCGTTGTCTGTTCAGGCCACGACTATCAGACCCTGCTGGCCGAATCCATCGCCCCGCTCAACCCGCACACCTGCCGCCTGCAAATGCTGCGTGCGCGGCCGGTGCTTAATCTGAACCTGCAACACGCGCTGCTCACCGGCTTGAGTTGCGTGCATTACGGCGCTTTCGCCGACCTGCCGGAAGCCGCTGTGGTCCAGGCGCAGATTCTGCGCGAAACGCCACATCTGCAGGAACACGGCATTCACCTACTGATCAGCCCCACGCCCCATGGCGAACTGATCATCGGCGACTCCCACCATTACGACAGCGACCCGTCGCCCTTCAATGCCGAGCAGATCGATGACTGGATGATCGAGCTGGCGCAGCAGACCCTGGGGTGCAACATTCAGGTGGTCGAGCGCTGGCAAGGCGTTTACGGCGCTCGCGGCCCCGGGCCGTTTTCGTTTGTGCAGGCGGCACCTGGCGTCAGCGCTGCCTTGATGCACACCGGCGTAGGGATGAGCGTGGGGCCGGCCATGGCCGAGCGCAATATCCGCAGGTTATGGGGAGAAGCGTGATGAACCCGGAACAGGCAGGCATTGGCGGTTCAGGTCTGGTCCAGGCGTTGGGCCAGGGCTTCAACCTGCTCTTGGCGCTCGGCCTGGCTTAGTTTCGCGTGGGGATTGAGGGATGACCATTGCGGATAGGCGCGGGCTTTGTTCAAGGCGTCGGGCAGTTTGCCCTCGCGCCAGGTTTTGTCCTGGGGCGTATCGACCTTGATGCTGTGCATTGCCGCATGGCCGCGCAGGTTCAGGGCCTTGAGCAACTGGCGCTGGCGCAGGGCTAGCAGGCGCAGCACGCTGTCGTCGACGGTCAGCTCGCGCTGGCCCTTGATCTTGCCGAGCAGGCGACTGCCGTAGCTGCGTGCGGTTTGCAGGGCGCCACCGGCGATAGCGCCTGCCAGGGCCGCGGCGCCAAGGGTCAGGCCGCCGACCAGTAGATCCACGCCAGCACCGGCAGCGGCTCCGGCAGCTATCCCGCCGCCGACCCGCACGCCAAGTTGCTTGAGGGTTTCGGGGTTGAACAAGTCATCGCCCCAGCGACCGTCGAGCAGCGGCAGGTCGCTGGCCGCCGCGTCCTGTGGGCGAAAGCCGAACAGTTTGAGCAGGGCTTCAACGCACTTTTGTTCGCGTTGGCGCACGGCCTTGCGTAAGTCGCTGACGGCTTGGGGCTCATTCTCGGTTGTCACACTGCGACGGCAGGCCGCGCAGTCGATCAACAGTTCGGCGATCAAGCGGGCGGCGCTTTGCTGGCGAGCCTGGCGCTGGGCTTCTTGATCGAGGATCAGGCGTTCCAACTGCGGCCGTGAGTTTTCCAGCAGCAGGGCCAGGCTTTCATACAGCCGGCGTTCGCCGTCTTCGGGCGGTGCCACGCTGTCAAAACGCACCAGCGCATGCAGGCCGAGGCGGGCCAGGGCTTCGCGCCAGTCCGGTTCGCGGTGGTCGCTGCTGCTGACAAAGTTGAGCACCGGCAACAACGGCTTGCCGCAACTGGCCAGCACTTGCAGTTCGTCGCGGTACTTGGCCAGCACCGGCTCGCGAGCGTCGATCACGTACAGGCCGGCATCGGAGGCCAGCAACTGGCGCAGCACCTTGGCTTCCTGTTCGAAACGCTGGCGCGCCTCGCTGCCTTCCAGGAAACGCGTCAGCCGCGCAGGGCCATCCAGGCGTTCGCCGGGGCGGTCGAGGCGTTCCAGGTAATCGAGCAGGGCGATGGCGTCTTCCAGGCCGGGAGTGTCGTACAGCTCCAGCAAAGCTTCGCCATCTACCGATAGGCGTGCACCTTCGACGTGCCGCGTGGTGCTGGGGCGATGGGACACTTCGCCAAAGCCGACATCACGGGTGAGGGTGCGCAACAATGAGGTTTTGCCCACGTTGGTATGGCCGACCACGGCGAGTTTCAGCGGTTTAGTCATGACCTGTCTCCAGCCAAGTGAGCGGCGCGCAATCGGCAAACGACACTTCAAGCTGTTGCAACGCGGCATGCCAGTCGCCCAGGCGCTCGGCGTCCAGCGCCTGGCCCGGTGGTGCCTGCAGCAGCCATACGCGAGTGTCGGTGGCGCTGCGTGCCAGCTCGGCGATCAGTGCCAGGCTGCCACGGTCGGGCGAGCGGCGCGGGTCACAGGCGATGGCCAGGCGCGCGGGTGGGAAACGGCTGAGTTGCTCCAGCAGTTTGTTGCGTGATTCGCGGCTGTCGAGGATGCCGGCGTTCTTGACGTTGGCAGGCAGTTTGGGGGGCCAAGGGTGTTGGTCGTCGAGTTCGATGGCGACCAGCAAGGCGCCATCACTCTCCAGCTCACTTGCGCCGCCGCTGATCGAGTGCAGGTGATCGGGCGCCACATCGTTGACCCCCAGGCGCTCGCTGCTGGGCATCAGGCGTTCGCGCAGTTGGGCGTAGCCGGGGAGGTTGAGGTCCAGGTGCAACGCTGCGCGCCCGCGTTTCCATCGCCACAGGCACAGCAAGGCAAGGATCAACCGCGGCAGCAGACCGTAGACCAGCAACACGCCCACCAGCCAGGCCGCCCAGGCCTGGCGGGCGCTTTCGATATTCAGCGCGGAGTCGCCGCTGGCGCGGATCATCTCCACGGTGGGCACATTGAAACCGAGCAGAGCCGGGAGTGTGCCGAGGGCCTGGGTCACGGCGACAAAGGTATCGGCGCCGAGAATGGTGGTTTCCCACACAAACCCATAGCGGCGGGTGGCGAGCAGAGTCAGCAGGATCACCAGGGCGCTGAGCAAGGCCAGCAACCACAAGCTGTTGACCAGCACACCCACCGCCCAGCGATTGAGTTTTTGCCGTTGCAGCAACAGCAACAACGCCGGGGCCAGTTGCGCGGCCTTGGCGTCACGGGCCAGTTTCTCGCTGAGCCACAACCACAGCCGGCCAAGGCTGGCGCTGTGTTCGCCGGCAAACAGCAGGCCCAGGGCCCAACTGATCAGCAAGATCAGGTTCAGGCCGAGCAGGCTGCCCAAGGCCCAGAACACATTCACCGGGGCCAGGCCATTACCCAGCGCGGCGAACGCCAAACCGGCGCCGCTGATGACGGCGACCGCCGCCAGTAACACCAGCGCCAGGCGTGCGCCTTGCAGCCAGCGGCTGAGCGCGGCGGCCAAACCATCGCGCTCGGCCAGGTGCAGCGCACGCTGCTGGATGCGCGTGGCCAGGTCGCCCCCGGCGGTGCGGGCCAAGCGGTTGGCTTCCAGGTCTTCCAGAGGGCCGGCGTGTTCTTCCCGCAGGCGCACGGTTTCTGTCAGCCAAAGTCTGTGCAGCGGGTTCAGTGCAGTCACGCGCCGTCCTGTCGTGTTGATGAGGTTGGAGCATAACCGCTGGCTCGCCGCTCTGGTATTCTCGTCGCCATGAAAAAAACTCTCCCTTTAAGCCTGATCGCAGCCCTCGGTGAAAACCGTGTGATCGGCGTCGACAACAGCATGCCCTGGCATTTGCCGGGGGATTTCAAATATTTCAAAGCCACCACCCTTGGCAAGCCGATCATCATGGGGCGCAAGACCTGGGATTCCCTGGGCCGACCGCTGCCGGGGCGCTTGAACCTGGTGGTCAGCCGTCAGACCGATCTTGTGCTGGAAGGTGCGGAAGTTTTTCCTTCACTGGGTGCAGCGGTCGAGCGCGCTGAGGAATGGGCCAAGGCGCAAGGCGTGGACGAGCTGATGCTGATTGGCGGCGCGCAGTTGTATGCGCAGGGGCTGGAACAGGCCGATCGCTTGTACCTGACCCGCGTGGCGCTGAGCCCGGGAGGGGATGCGTGGTTTCCGCAGTTTGATGGGAACCAGTGGAAGCTGGTGTCGAATGTCGAAAATCCGGCTGAAGGTGATAAGCCGGCCTACAACTTCGAGGTGTGGGAGCGAGCTTGCTCGCGAAGATCGTCAACGATGACGCGTGCATTCTGAATGAACGCGGCGCCCTCAGGTTCTTCGCGAGCAAGCTCGCTCCTACAGGTTATAAGCCTTTATGCCTGCGCCAGTTCGGCATGCTCATCGGCATCCAGCAACGCTTTATCCGTCTGCCCCATGATCTGGCTGGTAATCGCCCCCGCCGTCATCGAACCATTGACGTTCAACGCCGTACGGCCCATGTCGATCAGCGGCTCCACGGAAATCAACAGCGCCACCAGTGACACCGGCAAGCCCATGGCCGGCAGCACGATCAGCGCGGCAAAGGTCGCACCGCCGCCCACGCCGGCAACGCCCGCCGAACTCAAGGTCACTATCGCCACCAGGGTCGCGATCCACAGCGGGTCCAACGGGTTGATGCCCACAGTCGGCGCGACCATCACCGCCAACATCGCAGGGTAAAGACCGGCACAACCGTTCTGGCCGATGGTCGCGCCAAACGAGGCGGCGAAGCCGGCGATGGATTGCGGGATGCCCAGGCGACGGGTCTGCGCTTCAATGCTCAGCGGGATGCTTGCAGCGCTGGAGCGGCTGGTGAAGGCGAAGGTCAGCACCGGCCACACCTTGCGGAAGAAGCGCAGCGGGTTGATCCCGGCCAAGGACAGCAGCAGGCCGTGCACCACGAACATCAGGCCCAGGGCCAGGTACGACACCACCACGAAACTGCCCAGCTTGATGATGTCTTGCAGGTTGGAACCGGCGACCACTTTGGTCATCAGCGCCAGCACACCGTAGGGGGTCAGCTTCATCACCAGGCGCACCAGGCGCATCACCCAGGCTTGCAGGGTGTCGATGGCGTTAAGGACTTTCTGGCCTTTTTCCACGTCGTCCTTGAGCAGTTGCAGCGCGGCAACCCCAAGGAACGCGGCGAAAATCACCACGCTGATGATCGACGTCGGCTTGGCCCGGGCCAGGTCGGCGAACGGGTTGGCCGGTACGAACGACAGCAGCAACTGCGGGATATTCAGGTCGGCAACCTTGCCCGCGTAATCACTCTGGATCACTTGCAGGCGCGCCATTTCCTGGGTGCCGGCCACCAGGCCTTCGGCAGTGAGGCCGAACAGGTTGGTCAGGCCGATGCCGATCAGGGCCGCGATGGCCGTGGTGAACAGCAGCGTGCCGATGGTCAGGAAGCTGATCTTGCCCAGGGACGAGGCGTTGTGCAGGCGCGCCACGGCACTGAGGATCGAGGCGAATACCAGCGGGATCACGATCATTTGCAGCAGCTGCACATAGCCGTTGCCGACCAGGTCAAACCAGCCGATCGAAGCTTTGAGCACCGGGTTGCCGTCGCCGTAGATCGTATGCAACGTCGCACCGAACAGCACGCCAAGCACCAGGGCGAACAGCACCTTCTTGGCGAGGCTCCAGTTAGTACGGCCAGTTTGTGCCAGGCCCAGCAACAGGGCCACGAACACCAATAAATTGAGAATCAGGGGCAGATTCATTGAAGCTCCGTTGAGAAGGCAGCCAATCGCGTGAGCCTGCGATTGCGAACCGGGAAGCCTAACAGCTTGAAATATATTGATTTAATACCAATATGGAATGGCGACTGTCGTTTTTGGAATAAGCGTTTGACGCCCAGGCGTATGCGCTTGGCGCAATCGCGACGTCAGCGGTCGCGCTCGGGCGATAAGTGTCATACGGATTTGTTAGCGTCGATGTCTTTCACTTGAGGGAGACAACGCCTATGAAGCTCGCGCCGAAACTACTGTTATCCGCCGCCTTTTGCCTCGGGCTCGCCAGCCAGGCGTTTGCCGCCACCGAGTTGAAACACTGGCCGGCACCTGCCGCCAAACAACTCAATGAAATGATCGCCGCCAACGCCAACAAGGGTAACTACGCGGTGTTCGATATGGACAACACCAGTTACCGCTACGACCTTGAAGAGTCCTTGCTGCCGTTCATGGAAAACAAGGGCCTGATCACCCGCGAAACCATGGACCCTTCGCTCAAGCTTATCCCCTTCAAAGACACCGCCGACCATAAGGAAAGTCTGTTCAGCTACTACTATCGCCTGTGTGAAGTCGACGACATGGTCTGCTACCCCTGGGTTGCGCAGATTTTTTCCGGCTTCACCCTCAAGGAACTCAAAGTGCAGGTCGACGAGCTTATGGCCTCCGGCAAGCCCGTGCCGGTCAGCTATTTCGAAGGCGACGTGGTGAAAAAATCCGAGGTACAGCCGCCAAAAGTCTTCACCGGCCAGGCCGAGCTGTACAACAAACTGATGGAAAACGGCATCGAGGTATATGTGATGACCGCCGCGTCCGAGGAGTTGGTGCGCATGGTCGCGGCTGATCCGAAGTACGGCTACAACGTCAAACCCCAGAACGTCATCGGCGTGACCACCTTGCTCAAGGATCGCAAGACCGGCGAGCTGACCACCGCACGCAAACAGATCACTGCCGGCAAGTATGACGAGAAGAGCAACCTCGGCCTGGAACTGACCCCCTACCTGTGGACCCCGGCGACCTGGATGGCCGGCAAGCACGCGGCGATCCTCACCTACATCGACGAATGGAAAAAACCAGTGATTGTCGGCGGTGACACACCGACCAGCGACGGCTACATGCTGTTCCACGATGTGGACGTGGCCAAGGGCGGCGTCCACCTGTGGATCAACCGCAAAGACAAGTACATGACCCAACTCAACGGTATGATCGCCAAGCACGCGGCGGCGCAAGCCAAGGAAGGGCTGCCGGTGACGGCGGACAAGAACTGGGTGATCGTCAAGCCGGAAGAGATCCAGTAAGACCGAGTCACCTGCATCGCAGACAAGCCAGCTTCCACCGTCGACCGCATTCTCATGTTGGGGAGCGGTCAACTGTGGGAGCGGGCTTGCCCGCGAAGGCGGTCTTAAGAACACCGCAGACTCAAAGGCAAAATAGATATCAATTGCGAACTAATCTCATTCTTTGCTAGCGTGCGCACTCCCTGAACCGTCCGTTCTTCTCAAGGTAGTGCTGTGTCCTCCTGGAATACGCAGATCGCGCGCCTGTTCGCGGAGCAGAAGAAAGCCCTCGAAGCCTTCGTCACGCGCCGCACCGGCAGCGCCCAGGTGGCTGCCGACCTGACCCAGGAATCCTTCCTGCGCCTGGCGCGCCTGGAGTCCGGCGAGAAGATCGATAACCTACCCGCGTTCCTCTTCACCATTGCCAGCAACCTGGTGCGCGACCACCAGCGCCAGGCTATCCGCCGCGAGCGTCTGGATGCCGGCGCACCGAGCGAAGAACTGCCCTGCAGCAACCCCGGTGCCGACGAACAACTGGCCGCCTATCAGCAGGAGCAACTGATGCAGGATGCGATCCTGGGCCTGCCCGAGGCGACTCGGCAGATCTTCCTGCTCTATCATGTCGACGAGCTTTCCTACCGCGAGATTGGCGAACGCCTGTCGATCAGCCCGCGCAGTGTGGAATACCAATTGCGTCGCGCCTTGATTGAATGCCGTGGGTACATCAAGACGCGCCTAGCCTGCGATGCACAAGGACGTCGGTCATGACTGCCCTGCCTACTGCTGATGTGTTGTTCGAAGAGGCGTCCGGCTGGTATTTCCGCCTGCACGCCGAGGACTTGACCCCGGCTGAAATGGACGCCTTTGCTGCGTGGCTCGGTCAGGGCCAGGCCCAGGATGATGCCTGGCAGGAAGTGCAGGCGATGCTCGGCGGCCTGCGTGAGCCGGCGCGCGTCATTCGCCGTGGCGAGCAGGCCAACTGGCGTAAACCGCTTCGGCGCTGGGCGTATGCGGCTGCCGTGTTGCTGGCCGTGGGCCTGATCGTGCAGAACACTCCCTGGCTTGACCGCTTGCGTGCCGACTACGCCACCGGCACTGGCGAGTCGCGCACCATCGAACTGGCCGATGGTTCCCACCTTCAGCTCAACACCGACAGTGCGGTGCAAATCCGCATGACTGCGGGTGAGCGGCAGATTCGTTTGCTGCGTGGCGAAGGTTTCTTCGATGTGACCAAGGACCCCGCACGGCCCTTCGTGGTGCAGTCGGGCGACGGCTGGGTGCGAGTGGTCGGCACCCAGTTCAGTGTGGCGCGGCGTGATGACCAGACGCGTGTGCAGGTGGCGCAGGGCAAGGTTGAAGTCAGTGCAGGGAGCGGCACGCCGGTCTATCTGGAACCGGGGCGGGCCGTGGAGTATCAGAGCCGGCACCTTGCACACGTCCACGGTTTCGACCCGGCCAGCGGCTTTGCCTGGCGTCAGCGGCAACTGGTGTTCCGTCAGCAACCTTTGTCGGTGGTGGTCTCTGAACTGAACCGTTACTGGCCCGGCAAGACGCTGGTGCTCGGTGATGCGTTGCGCAGTCGGGTAGTGTCCGGCGTGTTCGAAATCGACAAGCCCGATGCCGTGCTCAAGGCGTTGGAATACACCCTCAGCCTGCGTGCCGAGCACTACACCCCGTATTTGCTGGTGTTGCGTGAAGGCAATGCGTCCTGACGGCAATTTCTCAAAATATTTTCAGGGTTTCCCCGCAAGCCATCGTCCTTGATCACTGAGGCGTAAATAGTAAGCACTCTCAAGTAGTGCGGCGCCGATCACAGACTTTTGTACCGGGGAGCACCATTCATGGCACACCGATTCGCCACACGGCCCTTGCTGGCCTTGGCCATTTCCTTGGCCAGCTGTATCGCGCCGTCGTACCTGCAGGCCGCTGAGGCCAAGCAGGCCCAGACCTACCGCTTCGATATTCCCGGGCAGGGCCTGGACGCTGCGCTGGCGGCGTTCTCGGCGGTGACGCGGGTTCAGGTGCTAGTGAATGGGGAGTTGACCCAGGGGGTGATATCGCCGGGTGTGAAGGGCAACCTGGGGCAGCGTGAAGCCTTGGGGCAACTGCTCGGCGGCACGGGACTGAGCGCGGCGTTTATCAATGCCGATACCGTCACCCTGGAAAAACGTGTGGTACCAGGTTCTGCCCTGGAAGTGGGCGCCACCACCATCACGGCCGAACGCCTGGGCGTCACCACCGAAGGCACGGGCTCGTACACCACGGGGGCCGTGACCCTGGGCAAGGGCGAGCAAAAACTCAAGGACATCCCGCAGTCGGTCAGCGTCATGACCCGCAAGCAGATGGATGATCAGAACACCACCAAGCTCTCTGAAGTGGTCAAGCGCACGCCCGGCCTGACAGCGACCAAGTCTCCCGGCTCCGGTATGTTCATCTTCTCCCGTGGCTTCGAGGTTGGCACCCTGCAATACGACGGTGTGGGGATTCCACGTAACACTTACACCTTGGGCAGCTATCTCACCGAAAACATGGCCATTTACGACCGCGTCGAGACGCTGCGCGGCCCGGCCGCCTTGCTGCAAGGTGCCAACAGCCCCGGCGGCACCATGAACCTGGTGCGCAAGCGCGGGCAGCAAGCGCCGACGGCGACCATTACCGCCAAGGCTGGCTCATGGGACCACTACGGCACTCAGGTCGATGTCGGTGGCCCGCTGAACGCCGAAGGCACCTTGCGCGGACGCTTCGTGGCGGATTACGACACCACCGACTCCTTCGTCGACTATGCGGGCGGCTGGAACCAGACGGTTTATGGCGCCGTCGACTACGATTTCACTCCCGACACCACCGTCGGCCTGGGCATCAGTAACCAGAAGGGCCATTCGCGCCCCAACTTCATGTCGTTGCCCCGTTATGCCGACGGCAGTGATATCGGTCTGCCGCGTTCGACATTTGTCGGCGCCAGTTGGAACCGCAGCGTCAACAATCAGACTCAGGTGTTTGCCGACATCGAGCACCGCTTCAACGATAACTGGAAAGTGAAAGCCGCACTGGTAGCCATGGATGAGCACAACGACGCAACCTACCAGGCGACGTGGGACACGGTACCCGTCGGCGGTGGCACTGTGCCCTATGTAGATTGGATCACCGACTTCAATACCAAGAGCCGCGGCGCGGATGTGTATGTAAACGGCAAGTTTGAGGGGCTGGGCTTCCAGCAGGAAGTGGTGCTGGGCGCCAACTATTCCAAGCTCACCACCGACGACCAGTGGGCACGGGCTTCAAACCCCGGCGCGGATATCTTCAACATCGACCACAACCGCCCACAGCGCGACAAATACCAATTGTTCCAGGAGGGTGCCGCCTCGAAGAGCTGGTATGACATTCGCCAGAAAGGCATCTATGGCACCTGGCGTGTGAAAGCCCTGGACCCGCTGACGTTGATCGTCGGTGCGCGTACCAGTTGGTATGACTATTCCTACATTGGCCAGAGTGGTTTCAAAGGCACATATGGTGCCCCGCAGGACAATACCACCCAGTCCAATGGCAAGGTTACGCCCTACGCCGGCCTGGTCTATGCGCTCAACGAGCAGTGGTCGGCCTACGCCAGCTATGCCGATGCCTTTGAGCCGCAAACCAACCTGACCACCTCCGGCTCCCTGCTCAAGCCTATCGAGGGCAAAAACTACGAGTTGGGCATCAAGGGAGAGCTGGCTGACGGGCGCCTCAATACCTCGTTTGCGATCTTCCGTTACGATCAGGAAAACCGTAGCGTGCAGGACCTGCAAGGGCCAATGAACTGCAATGGTTGGTACTGCTCGGTCGCCTCTGGCAAGGTCCGCAGCCAAGGCTTTGAAGCCACACTCAGTGGTGAGGTGCTGCCAGGCCTGCAGCTGGCCTCTAGCTACACCTACAACACCACTGAATTCCTCAAGGACGACACCTACCAAGGCAAGATTTTCAGCACTTGGACCCCCAAGCACTTGCTCAAGGTCTGGGGTGATTACCAGTTGCCGGGCGATTGGCAACATTGGAGCGTGGGTGCCGGTGTGACCGCGCAAAGCAGCACCGAAGCCTATGACCGTACGTTCAGCGTGCCGGGCAATGCATTGTGGGATTCGCGGGTGGCCTACAAGATCAACCAGGAATTCACCGTGGCGGCAAACCTGAACAACATGTTCGACAAGAAGTATTACATCCCGGCCTACAACGCGAACTGGGGCAGCAATTACTACGGGGACCCACGCAATGTGATGTTCACCATGACCTATACCCCACAGTTCTAAAGCTTGACGCATCATTGCTGTAGGAGCGAGCTTGCTCGCGAAAAACTCAAAGGCACCGCGTTTATTCAGTAAGTACGCGTTATCGTTGACGCTTTTCGCGAGCAAGCTCGCTCCTACACTGGCATTAGGGGTAAGCCCCGTCCCATATGGGATTTCCAGGCATAAAAATGCCCCGCACCTGGCGGGGCTTTTTTATGCGCGGGGCTTACAGGCCGTCGAGCATGGCTTTGTTGCGTACGGCACCCTTGTCGGCACTGGTGGCCAACAACGCGTAGGCCTTCAATGCGGTGGTGACTTTGCGCGGGCGCTTCTCCACTGGCTTCCAGCCTTTCTTGTCCTGCTCAACGCGGCGTGCTGCCAGTTCTTCATCGCTGATCAACAGGTTGATCGAGCGGTTCGGGATGTCGATCAGCACCTTGTCGCCATCCTGCACCAGGCCAATCGCGCCACCGGCAGCGGCTTCCGGCGAAGCGTGGCCGATGGACAGGCCTGACGTGCCGCCGGAGAAACGGCCGTCGGTCAGCAGGGCGCAGGCTTTGCCCAGGCCTTTGGATTTCAGGTAGGACGTGGGGTAAAGCATCTCCTGCATACCCGGGCCGCCTTTGGGGCCTTCGTAGCGGATGATCACGATATCGCCTTCCTTGACTTCGTCCGCGAGGATGCCGCGTACCGAGCTGTCCTGGCTTTCGTAGATCTTGGCGCGGCCTTCGAAGACGTGGATGGACTCATCCACAGCTGCCGTTTTGACCACACAGCCGTCGAGGGCGATGTTGCCGTACAGCACGGCCAGGCCGCCTTCTTGAGAGTAGGCGTGCTCGACACTGCGGATGCAGCCGTTTTCACGGTCGTCATCCAGGGTGTCCCAACGGGTCGACTGGCTGAACGCCGTCTGCGTCGGAATACCGGCCGGGCCGGCCTTGAAGAAGGTGTGCACGGCTTCGTCGTCAGTCTGAGTGATGTCCCATTTGGCGATGCCTTCGGCGATGGACTTGCTGTGCACGGTCGGCAGGTCGGTGTGCAGCAGGCCGCCACGGGCCAGGGAGCCGAGGATCGAGAAGATCCCGCCGGCGCGGTGCACGTCTTCCATGTGGTACTTCTGGATGTTCGGCGCGACTTTGCACAGTTGCGGCACGTGACGGGACAGGCGGTCGATGTCGCGCAGGTCGAAATCGATCTCGGCTTCCTGGGCCGCGGCCAGCAGGTGCAGGATGGTGTTGGTGGAACCGCCCATGGCGATGTCCAGGGTCATGGCGTTTTCGAACGCCTTGAAGTTGGCGATATTGCGCGGCAACACCGACTCATCGTTCTCGCCGTAGTAACGCTTGCACAGCTCGACGATGGTGCGGCCGGCCTGCAGGAACAACTGCTCGCGGTCGCTGTGAGTGGCCAGTGTGGAACCGTTGCCCGGCAAGGCGAGACCCAAGGCTTCCACCAGGCAGTTCATCGAGTTGGCGGTGAACATGCCGGAGCACGAACCGCAGGTCGGGCAGGCGCTGCGCTCGTATTCCGCGACCTTCTCGTCAGAAGCGCTGGAATCGGCGGCGATCACCATGGCGTCGACCAGGTCGAGGCCGTGGGAGGCAAGTTTGGTCTTGCCGGCTTCCATCGGCCCGCCGGAGACGAAGATCACCGGGATGTTCAGGCGCAAGGCAGCCATCAACATGCCGGGGGTGATCTTGTCGCAGTTGGAAATGCACACGATGGCGTCGGCGCAGTGGGCGTTGACCATGTACTCCACGGAGTCAGCGATGATCTCGCGGCTCGGCAGGGAATACAGCATGCCGTCATGGCCCATGGCGATGCCGTCGTCCACGGCGATGGTGTTGAATTCTTTAGCCACGCCACCGGCGCGTTCGATCTCGCGGGCGACCAGTTGGCCCAGATCCTTGAGGTGGACATGGCCCGGCACGAACTGGGTGAACGAGTTGGCAATCGCGATGATCGGCTTTTTGAAGTCGTCATCTTTCATCCCTGTGGCACGCCACAGTGCGCGCGCACCGGCCATGTTGCGGCCGTGGGTGGATGTTTTCGAGCGGTAATCAGGCATTGGAGCACTCCGGGCGGCTAATCAAGTACTAAAGGGGAGTGAGCTTCTAATTGACGACTGGAACACTCAGAAAATGGCCGTGTGTCCGGAAGTTGCCACTCGCGTCGCGGGATCGCCGCTTGCTTGGGCCTCGAGCTCATAAACCCGCCGGGGGATGACTGGCGATGAATAGGGCCGATTCTACACCGCTGGCGGCTGGAGGGAATGGGCGCAACCTTGAAGTTAGCCGCTACAGGACGTGCGGGTGGCGCCTTGCCCATGAGTTCAACGCAAGGGCGGCGAGGCTCAGGATCAGAAAACACAAGCCAAGCGAAGTACTCAACTGGTGGGTAAAGGTGCTGATAAACGCACTGATACAGCCGCCAGCAATGAACAGCACTGCCGCAACGGCGGAAGCCGCGGCTCCCGCATTGTCTGGAAACAGGCTCATGGCCTTGGAGTTGGACATGGGCCGGGTGATGGTGGTGCCCGCCGTGCAGAGCAGCATGGGCACCAACACTGTCGGGGTTGATAAGCCGAAAAGGTAGGCCAACAGCAGTATGACCACGCCAGAGATAGCGATCAGAACCAGCCCGACTGCCATCTGGGTAGCCGCCGCCAGCCGTTTGTGCAGGACGCCTGCACAGAGGCCACCCACTACGTAGGCGGCGCCGTAGAGAAGCAAGGTCAATGAGTACTCATGGGGTGACAGCTTTAACTGGTCCATGAAAATGAGCGGTGACACAACGATGAATGAGAAATGACAGGCGAAGGTGATCGCGGAGATCGTGGCGTAGCTGGCGAAATGTCTGTTGGCGAAAACCTTGGCGTAGGCCCTGAAAATACCCCGCTCGCCTGGCGCGGTTGGAGGGAAGCCGCCATGCAGTAATCGGTGAGCCATAATCCACGTTGCGGCACAGAGGGCGATAAACGCGTAGAAGCTGGCTTTCCATCCCCAGTGCAATTGCAGCCATGCGCCCAGCACTGGGGAAATCGAGATGAAAATGCCTCCGGCCGTGGCCATTGCTATGCGCAACCGCTCCTGTTCCCTGCCGAAAAAAAGGTCCTGCACCAGCGCTTGGGACAGTATGAAACCACCGCAGCCTATGGCCTGAATGACTCGGAAGAACAGGAATTGGGGCGTGTTTCTGGCGGCCAGACACCCGACTGCACCCAGGATGGCTACTACCATACTGGCCAGGAGTAGCTTCTTGCGACCGATTCTGTCGGACAGCGGGCCGATCAGCAGCATTGAGCAGGAAAATCCAATGGCGAACAGGCTGACGGATCGAGCGATATGGGTGGTCGAGGTATGGAAGTGTTCAGCCAGGGCGGGAAAGGAGGGCAGTACGACGTCAAGGGGGAAGACGCCCAGCAAAGTCATGGTCATCAGCCAGAAAACCAAGAGCGGTTTTTCAGCCTGTGTAATTGCCTTCGACATGCGCGAGCCTCGGTTCCATGAGAGGGGCGAGGATCGAGTCTGCGCTACGGAAAGTCAAAGCCTGGGGCAGTACGACATTTCCTGAAAACCTGTAGGAACCCGAAAGTCCCTACAGGGGAACAGCATCAGCTATTGGGTAGCAACCGGCAGGTAATGCTCTTGATGTAGCGCGTCTCGACAATCGCCGGGTGCACCGGGTGGTCCGGGCCTTGGCCGCCGCGTTCGAGCATCTGGATGTTGCGGTCCAGATGGCGGGCGCTGGTGAGCAGGATGTTTTGCAGGTCGTCTTCCGGCAGGTGCATGGAGCACGAGGCGCTGACGAGGATGCCGTCTTTGCTGAGCAGGCGCATGGCTTGCTCGTTGAGGCGGCGGTAGGCGCCTTCGCCGTTTTTCATGTCTTTTTTGCGTTTGATGAAGGCCGGTGGGTCGGCGACGATCACGTCGAAGCGTTCTTCGCTGGCTTTCAGTTCTTTAAGCGCTTCAAAGACGTCGCCTTCGATGCAGGTCATCTTCTCGGCAAAGCCGTTCAGCGCGGCGTTGCGCTCTACGCCGTCGAGGGCGAAGGCCGAAGCGTCGACGCAGAACACTTCACTGGCACCAAAGGCGGCGGCTTGCACGCCCCAGCCGCCGATGTAGCTGTACAGGTCCAGTACACGCTTGCCCTTGGCATACGGGGCCAGGCGGGCGCGGTTCATGCGGTGGTCGTAGAACCAGCCGGTTTTCTGGCCCTGGATCACCGGGGCTTCGAATTTCACGCCGTTCTCTTCCAGCGCCACCCACTCCGGCACCAGGCCGAACACGGTTTCGACGTAGCGGTTGAGGCCTTCGGCGTCACGCGCGGCGGAGTCGTTCTTGAACAGGATGCCGCTGGGCTTGAGTACTTGGGTCAGCGCGGCAATCACATCTTCTTTATGGGCTTCCATGGTCGCCGAGGCGATCTGTACCACCAGGATGTCGCCGAAACGGTCGACCACCAGGCCCGGCAGCAGGTCGGAATCACCGTAGACCAGGCGGTAGAACGGCTTGTCGAACAGGCGGTCACGCAGGGACAGCGCGACGTTGAGGCGGTGCACCAGCAGCGACTTGTCCAGCGGCAACTTGATGTCGCGCGACAGCAGGCGGGCGCAGATCAGGTTGTTCGGGCTCATGGCCACGATGCCCAGGGTCTTGCCGCCGGCCGCTTCCAGGATAGCCTGGTCACCTGCCTGGAAGCCGTGGAGTGGGGTGGCGGCCACGTCGATTTCGTTGCTGTAGACCCACAGGTGGCCGTTGCGCAAACGACGATCGGCGTTGGCTTTGAGACGCAGGCTTGGCAGGGACATGACGTCGCTCCGGAAAAAAGAGCGGGAGTATACCCTTTGCGCACTCTTTCATGTGGGAGCTGGCTTGCCTGCGATGCGGGCGGCGCGGTGTATCAGACGTACGGTGGTGAGGCTATCGCAGGCAAGCCAGCTCCCACATTCGATCGGGTTTCAGTTGGGTTTTTGGGTGTCGGCCACATCGGCATAAGGGGTAGAATTCGCGCCTAGCCCAGAGTGTGTACTTATGTCCCAAGAGCTTTCCCCCGAGCAGATCCAACAGGCCCTGCAAGGCATCAGCGTGCCGCCCCAACCGCAAATCATGGTGGATTTGCAGATGGAGCAGTACATGCCCGACCCGGACCTGGAAGTGATTGCAAGGTTGATCTCCCAGGACCCGGGCTTGTCCGGCGCGCTGCTCAAGATCGTCAATTCGCCGTATTACGGCCTGAGCAACAAAATTGCATCGATCCAGCGCGCGGTAAACCTGTTGGGCAGCCGCTCGATCATCAATTTGATCAACGCGCAGTCAATCAAGGGCGAGATGTGCGACGACACCATCGTCACCCTCAACCGCTTCTGGGACACTGCCCAGGATGTGGCCATGACCTGCCTCACACTGGCCAAGCGCACCGGCTCGCAAACCGTCGACGAAGCCTATGCCCTGGGCCTGTTCCACGATTGCGGCGTGCCGTTGATGCTCAAGCGCTTCCCCAACTACATGTCCGTGCTGGAACAGGCTTACGCCAACGCCGGCCCGGATTGCCGCGTGGTCGATACCGAGAACAATGCGTTCCACACCAACCATGCGGTAGTCGGCTACTACACCGCCAAGTCCTGGCGCCTGCCGGAGCATGTCACCGACGCCATCGCCAATCACCATAACGCCCTGGTGATTTTCAGCGATGAGACGACGCGCAACCCGCAGCTCAAGAACCTGCTGGCCATTTTGAAGATGGCGGAGCATATCTGTTCGTCTTACCGCGTACTGGGTAACCAGGCGGTGGACCATGAGTGGAATGCCATCGGCCACCTGGTGCTGGATTACGTGGGCCTGTCGGACTACGACTTCGAGAGCCTGAAGTTGTCGATCCGCGAACTGGGCGCGCACTGACCCGTCATTCAAGAGGTACACATGCCCGAGTTACCAGAAGTCGAAACCACCCGACGCGGCATTGCCCCGCACCTGGAAGGCCAGCGCGTCAGCCGCGTGGTAGTGCGTGAGCGGCGCCTGCGCTGGCCAATTCCGGAAGACCTGGATGTGCGCCTGTCAGGGCAGCGCATCGTGCTGGTGGAGCGCCGGGCCAAATACCTGTTGATCAATGCCGAGGTGGGCACCTTGATCAGCCACCTGGGCATGTCGGGCAACTTGCGCCTGGTGGAGGTAGGTATGCCGGCGGCCAAGCATGAACATGTGGATATCGAGCTGGAATCGGGTATGGCCCTGCGCTACACCGACCCGCGGCGCTTCGGTGCGATGCTCTGGAGCCTCGACCCGCACAACCATGAGTTGCTGATGCGGCTGGGGCCGGAGCCGTTGACCGACCTGTTTGATGGCGAGCGTTTGTTCCAGCTGTCTCGCGGCAAGTCGATGGCGGTGAAGCCGTTCATCATGGACAACGCGGTGGTGGTAGGCGTGGGTAATATCTATGCGACAGAGGCGCTGTTTGCAGCGGGGATTGACCCGCGCCGCGCCGCCGGGGGAATTTCACGCGGGCGTTATTTGAAGCTGGCGATTGAGATCAAGCGGGTGCTGGCCGCTGCCATCGAGCGGGGCGGTACCACGTTGCGGGACTTTATCGGCGGCGATGGGCAGCCGGGGTATTTCCAGCAGGAACTGTTCGTGTATGGCCGGGGCGGCGAGGCGTGCAAGGTCTGCGGCACTGAGCTGCGCAATGTGGTGCTGGGGCAGCGGGCGAGTGTGTTTTGCCCTAGGTGTCAGAGCTGATGGTTGGGTGAGGGCTGAGATTGCTATCGCAGGCAAGCCAGCTCCCACATTTGAATGTATTCACATATCCAAGTGTGGGAGCTGACTTGCCTGCGATGAGGCCTTTACGGGCAATGAAGAGGCTTAGGCCTTACCGGTAATCTTGCGGTACTTCTCCATCAACTGCTCTTCAGTCTCAGGGTGTGCCTCGTCCAGAGGAATGCAATCGACCGGGCATACCTGCTGGCACTGCGGTTCGTCGTAGTGGCCGACGCACTGGGTGCACAGGTTGGGGTCGATCACGTAGATCTCTTCGCCTTGGGAAATGGCGGCGTTCGGGCACTCGGGTTCGCAGACGTCGCAATTGATGCAATCGTCGGTGATGATCAGGGACATGGAAACTCCTGCCAGGGCACTCTGCCAAGGCATCTGAAAACTAATGCGCGCAATTGTGCCGCATTGACGCCCGCAGTGCGAGCCTGTCTCTGTGGTGAGGGATGAAAGGATTGGGACTGCTGCGCAGTCCAGCGGGAGCAAGCTCCCTCGCCACAATGAGCCTTACTTCTTGAAGCGCAATGTCAGTGCGTCTGCTACAGCTGGATGCACGAACTTGGTGATATCTCCGCCCAAAGCAGCGATTTCACGAACCAACGTCGAGGAAATGAACGAATAACGCTCCGACGGCGTGAGGAACAGGCTTTCCACGGCCGGCGCCAATTGGCGGTTCATGTTGGCCAGCTGGAATTCGTATTCGAAGTCCGACACCGCACGCAGGCCACGCAGGAACACATTGGCGTTCTGCTCCTTGGCGAAATGCGCCAGCAGTGTCGAAAAGCCCACTACTTCCACATTCGGCAGGTGCTTGGTGACCTCTTGCGCCAGCTCCACACGTTGTTCCAGGGGAAACAGCGGGTTTTTCTTGGGGCTGGCCGCGACCGCGATGATCACATGGTCGAACAGGCGAGAGGCGCGTTCGACCAGATCGCCATGGCCTTTGGTAATCGGGTCGAAGGTACCTGGGTACAACACTCGGTTCATCGCGTCGTCCTTGCGGAGTCCGTTGGGGAACCGGATGGTATCGCAGCATTACCGGTGGGCCAAGTCGACTTATGTAGATAGATACCGTGAATACCCTGTCTTTTCATGCCGTTTTCAGACGTTCGGCCAATGCGCTCGCCAGTTGCGCGGTCAATCCGTACACCGACAATTGCGGGTTGGCGCCAATGCTGGTGGGGAACAGCGAGCCATCGTGGATCGACAGGTTACGCAACTGATGATGGCGACCCAGGCTGTCGGCGACGGCATCTTTCGGATCTTCACCCATGGCACAACCACCCATCACGTGGGCGCTGCCCAGGGTGGTGCGATGCAGCTCCAGGCTCAGACCGTCGATTACGCTGCGCGCTTCGGCCAAGTTGTTCACAAAGCGCGCGTCGTGATGCAGGGGCTTGACCGATTTGGCCCCCGCCGCGAACTGAATCTCGGCCATGCTGTGGAAGGCCCGGCGCAGGCCGTCCCAGGCGTAGGGCGAGACCTGATAGTCGAGCACTGGGGTGCCGTCACCGCGTAACTCCACCGTACCGCCCGGGCTGTCGGGGTGAAAGCCGTCGCGCAGCAGGGCGAGCATGGCGTGGGTGTGGGGTAATTGGTTCATGTCCAGGGCGTTCTGGTTGCCATAGCCACCAAACAGGGTGCTCGCCAGGCCTGGATGCAGGGGCGGTGCTTCCAGTTTGTAGGACATTTTGCCGGTAGTGCCGTCCTGCCATTGGAAATGGTCGGAGTAGATGGATTGCGGCGCACCGTAGAAGGGGTTGATCACCTCGTCGAACAGCCCAGCGGAGAAATTGACCAGGTGCAGGAAGGTGCGCTTGCCCAGCCGCGAGTGTGGGTCGGGCGCGTCGGAGCGCATCAGCAGGGCCGGGCTGTTGATGCCGCCGCCCGCCAGCACATAGTGCTTGGCTTTCACCCTGATCTTGCGCCCTGTGGGCGCTACGCAGCGGTCGTCCATGGCCACGCATTCGAGGCTGCTGATGGTGTCGCCGCTGTAGATAAGCCGTTCGGCGCGGGCCAGGTAAAGCAGTTCGCCGCCCTTTTCCAGGGTGGACGGGATGGTCGTCACCAGCATTGACTGCTTGGCGTTGACCGGGCAGCCCATGCCGCAATACCCCAGGTTGAAGCAGCCGCGCACATTGCGCGGGATCACATGCCAGCTGTAGCCGAGCTTTTCACAGCCTTTGCGGATCACATCGTTGTTGGCATTCGGCGGCAGCGCCCAGGGCGCGATGCCCAGGCGCTGTTCCATTTTTTCGAACCAGGGCGCCATTTCGGCGCTGCTGTGGCCTTTGACCGCATATTCGCTGGCCCAATGCGCGAGGGTAGCGTCAGGGGTGCGAAAGCTGGAGGTCCAGTTGATCAAGGTGGTACCGCCCACCGCCCGGCCTTGCAGGATGGTGATAGCGCCGTCCTTGCTCATGCGGCCGATGCCTTCCTGGTAAAGGCTGGCGTAGGCTTCGTCTTCCAGCAGCTTGAAATCACTACTGGTCTTGAGCGGGCCTTCTTCGATCAGCAACACTTTGTAGCCGGCGGCGCTGAGGATTTCGGCGGTGGTACCGCCCCCGGCGCCGCTGCCGATGATGGCGACATCCGCTTCCAGGGTCAGGTCGTGATCCAGGGCGGCGCCATTGTGGGTTTTCCAGCCACGGGCCAGGCCGTCGCGGAACAGATCGGGTACGGGCATAGGTGTGCTCTCTTATTCTTGTCGGAAGATGCAATCTTGGGGGATTGCCCAGGCTAGATCTTGGGCGGGCCGGGGTAGCCGCAATGGGCCCAGGACTCGGGCCGGAAGTACCAGGCCATGATCACCAGTTTGAGCAGCGAGCCCTGGCCCATGCGCAAAAGGTTCAGGTAACTGTTTTCCCAGCGGTGCAGGAAATTGCGGATCTGTTCGCTGCTGGCGTTTTCCCAACTGCCCCAGATACCGGTCAGTGGGCCGCGGGTAATGCCCATGCCCAGTACGTCGAATAATTGCTGGGTGAGCTTGAACATCTCGGGCGACAAGTGCTGCAGGCTGTAATCGAGCTTTTTCAGGGTGCCCTCAATACCTGCAAGCACTTGTTCGGCACTGGCCGCGCCTTCTAGCAGCACCGGGATTACCGCCCGCAAGAACGGCAAGTCGCTGGTGCGCAACATCGCAAAGCCGCTGGCCGGCGTACTGCTGGAGCAACCACTGAGGCTGGCGCCCAACCCGGCGGTGGCGAGGAAGGCGCTGGCACACAGGCCGATTTTCAAGACGCCGCGCCGTGACAGCGCGGGTGAATCAGTCAGGCTGGGGTTCATTGTTTTTATAGTCCCGAAGGTGGCGGTTATCAGCGTATAAACAGCTTCTGGATCAGCTTCTGGATCGACTTGCCATAGGGCGGGTAGATCAACTTCGCTGCGTTCAGGCGCTGTTTGACCAGCACACCCTTGGCCTTGCTGAACGTCAGGAAACCTTCGTGACCGTGGTAATGGCCCATGCCTGACGGGCCGATGCCACCGAACGGCATATCGTCCTGGGCGACGTGCAGCAAGGTGTCGTTCAGGCACACACCGCCGGAATGGGTTTCGTGGAGCACCCGCGCTTGTTCGCCTTTGTTGTAGCCGAAGTAATACAAGGCCAGTGGGCGAGGGCGCTGGTTGATGTAGGCAAAGGCTTGGTCAAGGCCGCGATACGGCACGATGGGCAGGAGCGGGCCGAAGATTTCGTCCTGCATCACGGTCATGTCGTCGCTGACATTCAACAGCAGGCTGTGGGCCATTCGCCGCGCCTGGCCTTGCTCGTACAGCGGGATCAAGGTGGCGCCTTTGTCGGTGGCGTCCTTGGCGTAGGCATTGAGCCGGGCCAGTTGGCGCTCGTTGATGATGGCGGTGTAGTCCGGGTTGTCGGCCAGCGTCGGATAAAACCCGCGCACGGCTTTGGAATACGCCTCGACAAAGCCCTCCACGCGATCTTCCGGTACCAGCACATAATCTGGCGCCACGCAGGTTTGTCCGGCGTTCAAGGCTTTGCCGAAAGCGATGCGTTCGGCAGCATCCTTGAGCGGCACGTCGGCCGAGACAATGGCTGGCGATTTGCCGCCCAGCTCCAGGGTCACCGGCGTGAGGTTTTCAGCCGCCGCACGCATCACGTGCTTGCCTATACTGGTAGCGCCGGTGAACAGCAGGTGATCGAAGCGCAACTTGGAAAACGCCATGCCCACGTCAGCTTCGCCCAGCACGACGGACACCAGGTCCTCGGGGAAGATCTTGGCCAACAACGCCTTGAGCAGCTCACCGGTGGCCGGCGTGGACTCGCTGAGCTTGAGCATCACTCGGTTACCGGCAGCCAATGCCCCAACCAGTGGGCCGATGGCCAGGTACAGCGGGTAGTTCCACGGCACGATGACGCCGACGACGCCCAGTGGCTGGTAAATGACTTTGGCTGAGGCGGGCTGGAAGGCAATGCCTACAGCGCGGCGGGAAGGTTTCATCCAGCCCTTGAGGTGTTTGCTCGCGTAGTGAATGCCATGCAGGCTAGGCATCAATTCGGCAAAAAGGGTTTCGTCGGCGCTGCGATGGCTGAAATCCTGGCTGATCGCATTGATCAGCGCCTGGCGTTCGTCGCTCAACAGATCCCGCAGAGCCTTGAGCCATTGCTGGCGCTGCCCGGCCGGCGGCATCGGGTTGGCGGCATAGGCGCGGCGTTGGGCGTCGAACAGGTCCTGGAGTTGATCCAGCGCCTGGGAATCTTGCAGGTAGGCAACGTTGGCAGACATGGCGCGGCACCGATTGTTATTGGTCTGCCTGGATTTTTAGAGTCGTTGCTCTAAATTGTCAAATAACATTGCAGTAACATCCAGATTTATCCTGGCCGGGTTAGGCCGTAAGATGCCCCATCCCGTGTATAGAAGCTGATCCCCTATGGCACCACGAGTAAAGACCAGCGAGCGCATTGTGCAAACCAGCCTGGAGCTTTTTAACCAGCAGGGCGAGCGCAGTGTCAGTACCAACCACATTGCCGCCCACATGGAAATTTCCCCGGGCAACCTGTACTACCACTTCCCTAACAAGCAGGCGATCATCGCCGTGCTGTTCCGCGAATATGAAGCGTTGGTAGACAGTTTCCTGCGCCCACCCCAGGGACGCACGATGGTGGTGGAGGATAAACGCTTTTACCTGCAAGCCGTATTGGCCGGCATGTGGCGTTATCGCTTCCTGCATCGCGACCTCGAACACCTGCTGGAGAGCGACCCGGAACTGGCGACCGGCTACCGGCGTTTTTCCCAGCGTTGCCTGATTCAGGGCGGCGCGATCTACCAGGGCTTTGTCGATGCCGGCATTCTCAATATGGACCCGGTGCAAACAGAAGCCCTGACCCTGAATGCGTGGATCATCCTCACCTCGTGGGTGCGCTTTTTGTGTACCACCAATGAAAAATCCACCCACCTGAGCGCCGAGGCGATCAAGCGTGGGGTTTATCAGGTGCTGGTGCTGGAGGCGGGGTTTGTCACGCCACAGGCCAAAGAGGCGGTGGACGCCTTGTTCAAAGAGTTTTACGTGCCGTTGAATCAGGCACTGGAAGAAGTGAAGTAAGACCTTTCCCCTTTGTATTCACAGGAGTCAGTCATGCCGCTTGCCCAACTGATCAGCCCCCAGCAATTGGCCGAGCGCCAACAGTCGAGCGGGTGGGTGATCCTGGATTGCCGCTTTGCCCTGGAAGACCCCGACTATGGCTTGTGCAGTTACGCCGAAGGGCATATCGAGGGCGCGCAATACGCCGACCTGGAGCGCCACCTGAGCGGCCCGGTGACCAAGGGCGTGACCGGTCGTCATCCTTTGCCGGCGGCGGACACGTTCGCCAGGCAACTGCGGGCCTGGGGTATCAGTGCCGACACCGATGTGGTGCTGTATGACGACGGCCCCGGAGCCTACGCCGCCCGTGCCTGGTGGTTGCTGGCCTGGCTGGGCAAGCGTGATGGCGTGTTCATTCTGGATGGTGGCCTCAAGGCCTGGCATGCCGCCGGTTTCCCCCTGAGCCTGGACGCGCCCGTGGTTGAGCCAGGTACCTTCGCCGGTACGCCGGATCATCGTCTGTTGCTGGATGCCGAACACCTGCAAAAACGCCTGGGCCAACCCGGCCTGACCTTGATCGACGCCCGCGCCCAGCCGCGCTTTCGTGGCGAAGTAGAACCCATCGACCCGATTGCCGGGCATATCCCTGGCGCGCAATGCGCGGCGTTCAGTGAAAACCTGGGCAGTGATGGTCGTTTCTTGCCGGCTGATCAGCTCAAGCAACGCTTTGCCGCGCAGTTGCAAGGGCGCCCGGCTCAGGAGCTGGTGGCGTATTGCGGGTCTGGAGTGACGGCGTGCCATAACCTGTTTGCGTTGAGCCTGGCGGGGTACCCGTTGGGCAAGTTGTATGCGGGGTCGTGGAGTGAGTGGATTACTGATCCGGCGCGGGAAATTGCGAAGGGCGACTAAACGATCGGTGTGAACACTTGCTTAAAATGTGGGAGCTGGCTTGCCTGCGATAGCAGATTGTCAGCCACCTCAACGTTGGCTGGCCCACCGCTATCGCAGGCAAGCCAGCTCCCACACTATTGACCGTATTGGGTTTGGAGCCATTGTGGGATCCGGCGCTCCAGGTAGTAACCAGGGCGCTTCAGCGAACCCTCCACAAACCCCACATGCCCGCCCTTGGCCAGCAACTCGAACTCGGTGCAGGCCGACAGCTCACTGGCGTCAGGCAAGCTGTGCGCAAACACAAACGGATCATCAGCCGCCTGGATAATCAGCGTCGGCGTGCGGATACCGCCCAGGTAATAGCGACTGGAGGCGCGGCGATAGTAATCCTCGGCACTCAAGAAACCGTGCAGCGGCGCGGTTACCCGCCCGTCGAAGTCCCAGAACGTGCGCATCTTTTCCAGGGAACCAAGGGCCTCGAGGGTTTTGAGCCCATCCTCACGACCGTCCTGCAGGAATTGGCGTTGCTTGACGCGGATATACGCCAGCATCTCGCGCATGAAGTGCTTCTGATACACCCGCGAGAACCCCAGCCCAATGCGATCCGCGCATTGATCCAGGCGAAACGGCACCGACACCGCCGCCGCGCCCTGCAGCCCTGAAGCCTCGCCGGTTTCCCCCAAATGCTTGAGCAACACGTTGCCGCCCAGGGAGTAACCCACCGCGTACAAGGGCGCCAAAGGCCGCTTGGCGCGCAGATGAGCAATCGCGGCTGCCAGGTCTTCGCTGGCGCCGGAGTGATAGCTGCGAGCCAGCAGGTTGGGCTCGCCCGAGCAGCCGCGCCAGTTCAACGCAGCACTGGCCCAGCCTTGGGCGGCGAGGACTTTTTGCAGGCCGGCCACATAGGGTGAATTGGACGAACCGGTCAGCCCATGCAGCACCAGCACCAAAGGCGCTTGCACGTCATGAGGCCCGTGCCAGTCGAGATCGAGGAAGTCGCCATCCTCCAGCCACAGGCGCTCGCGTTGGCGCTCGATGTGGGTGGTCGGCCGCCACAGCGGTCCCCACAGTGTCTGCAAGTGAGGGTTGCCGAGGCCGAAGGCGGGTTTGAACAGGTCGCAAGAAGGGGTCATGACGCTCTCGGTGGCAAGTGAACTCACTGTGGCGAGCGAGCTTGCTCGCGCTGGGCCGCGTAGCGGCCCCATCAAGAACACTGCGTTTATTCAGTCGGAACACCTTGGCAGGTTTCAGGGCCGCTTCGCAGCCCAGCGGGAGCAATCTCTAGCCACACGATCAGGCGGCGTTTTCGACCAAACGATGCCACAACGCGTAATACACCCGCCCGGACTTCTGCTCCCGGTGCAGGCGCCAACCACTTGGCAGGCCGAGCGTGGAGGGCGCGGTCTCGCTCTCAGTGTAGATCCAGGCATCCGGTGCCAGCCACTGGCGTTCTTCGAGCAAGGCGCACACGGTCGGCAGCAGGTTCTGGTTGAACGGTGGATCGAGGAACACTACGTCGTATTCAGTGGCCGCCTGGGTTTCCAGGTAGCGCAGCGCGTCGGCCGTCTGCACCTGGCCGGTGGTGCAACGCAGCGTGCCCAGGTGCTCCTTGAGGCTGGACACCGCCACATTGCTGGCGTCCAGCGCCTGGCCCTGGGCCGCGCCACGGGACAGCGCCTCCAGGAACAGCGCGCCGCTGCCGGCGAACGGGTCCAGCACTTTGGCCCCGCCTATGTACGGCGCGAGCCAGTTGAACAGGGTTTCACGCACGCGATCGGGCGTCGGGCGCAGGCCCACGACGTCGGGGAAGCTCAGCTTGCGGCTGCCCCATTCACCGCCAATGATGCGCAGTTGGCCCACACCGTTATGCACGTTGTGGACAGGTTTTTTCGGGCGAGATGAACTGGCCATTAATGCTCCGGAACCCCGAGCGGCTGCTCGGCAGGTTTATCAGTGGGGGGCGGTAGTGGCTTTTGCGCAATCGTCGGGCCGGCGGTCACGATGACCATCTTGTCGGCGCTCAAGTGTTTGTTCATTGCAGCCTTGACCTGATCGACGGTCAGGGCCTGGGATTGTTTCATGAAATCTTCCAGATAGCTCAGCGGCAGGTTGTAGAAACCCATGGCGCCCAACTGCCCGACGATATCGGCGTTGCTGGCGGTGGACAGCGGGAAGCTGCCGGCCAGTTCGCGCTTGGCGTCATCCAGTTCCTTTTGCGTCGGGCCGGTCTTGAGGTAGTCAGCCAGCACGTCCTCCACCAGGCGCAGGGTGCCGCCGCTCATTTCGGCGCGGGTCTGCAGGTTGATCATGAACGGGCCGCGCACCTGCATCGGTGAGAAACCGGAGTACACGCCGTAGGTCAGGCCGCGTTTTTCACGCACCTCGCTCATCAAACGGGTACCGAAGCCGCCGCCGCCAAGGATCTGGTTGCCCAGGGACAAGGCTGCGTAGTCCGGGTCGGCGCGGTCGATGCCCAATTGCGCAAACAGCAGGTGGGTTTGCTTGGACGGAAACTCGATGCGGCTCAGGCCGGCTTTTGGCTCGGTCGGTTGAGCGATCTTGGCCATGGCCGGGCCTTTGGGCAGCGATGCCGACACTTTGGCCGTCATGGCCTCGGCTTCTGCACGGGTCAGGTCGCCGACGACCGCAATCACGGCATTGCCCGCCGCATAGGCTTTGGCATGGAACGCCTGCAACTGTGCCAGGGTAATTTTCGGCACGCTTTCTGGGGTGCCTTCGCTCGGATGCGCGTAAGGATGGTCGCCGTACAGACGCTTGAACAGCTCGATGCTCGCCAGTTTGCCGGGGTTCTGTTTCTGGTACTCGAAACCGGCCAGGATCTGGTTCTTGATCCGCGCCAGGGAATCCGCCGGGAACGTCGGCTGGCCAATCACCTGGTCGAACAGGGCCAGGGCGGCGGTGCGCTTATCGTTGTCGCTCAGGCTGCGCAGGGTCACCAGCGCCATGTCGCGATAGGCGCCGTTGCCGAAATCGGCCCCCAGGCCTTCGAACCCACTGGCGATCTGGCTGACATCCTTACCCGGCACGCCTTCGTTGAGCATGGCGTTGGTCATCAGCGCCAGGCCTGGCACGTCGCCATCCTGGCTGCTGCCGGCGGCAAACAGCAGGCGCATGTCGAACATCGGCAATTCGTGGGCTTCGACGAACAGCACCTTGGCGCCTTCGGCGGTGGTCCAGGTTTGTACGTCGAGCTTGCGGTTGGTCGGTGCCTTGCCATCCAGTTCCGCCAGGGACTGCAGGGTGCTGGCCGTTTGAGCCTTGTCCAGGGCCTGGCTGGCGACCGACTCGCTCGGGCGCAAAAAGTAAACGGCGCTGGCCGCCATCAGGGTGACGGCGATCAGGCCGGGCAGGATCAGGCGGCTGTTTTTG
Organism: Pseudomonas sp. Pse35; assembly: GCF_024519715.1. NCBI lineage: Bacteria > Pseudomonadati > Pseudomonadota > Gammaproteobacteria > Pseudomonadales > Pseudomonadaceae > Pseudomonas > Pseudomonas sp. Pse35. Next base: position 140,818 of record NZ_JALJRP010000005.1, read on the forward strand.
CGATCACTCATGAGCGGTCTCCTCAGGCAAAACATGGGCGACGCTCAGACGTTCGCGGGTGAAATAAGTGCGTGCGGCCTTCTGGATGTCTTCCGGGGTCACGCTTTGCAGGTCGGCAAGCTCCGTGTCCATGAGCTTCCAGGACAGGCCGACCGTTTCCAGGGAGCCGATGGCCGTGGCCTGGCTGGTGATGGAATCACGCTGGTACACCAGGCCGGCAATGACCTGGGCACGGATGCGCTCCAGTTCTTCGGCGGTCGGCGGCTTGGCCTTCAACTCATCGAGCAGGCGCCACAGGCCGGCTTCGGCTTGGGCGACGGTTTTCTTCTTCTGCTGGTTCGGCGTGGCCGAGAGCGTAAACAGGCTGTCGCCGCGGGTGTAGGCGTCGTAGTTGGTGGAAGCCGCGGACACAAGTTCCTCACCGCGCTCCAGTTGCTCGGAGATCCGTGCACTGTAGCCGCCGTCCAGCAGCGCCGAGATCAGGCGCAGGGCCTGCACCGAGCGTTTGTCTTCGGCGGTGGCCAGGCCAGGCACGTTGAAGCCCAGGAACACGCTTGGCAATTGGGTCTGCACGTGCAGGGTCAGCAGGCGCTCGCCGGGCTCGGCCAGTTCCATCGGGATTTTTGCCGGCGGCACGTCACGCTTGGGGATCGGGCCGAAGTAACGTTGGGCGAGGTTTTTCACCTCGTCCGGGGTCACGTCGCCGACCACCACCAGGGTGGCGTTGTTCGGCACGTACCAGGATTGGTACCAGTGGCGCAGTTCCTCGACCTTCATGCGGTCCAGGTCGGCCATCCAGCCGATGGTCGGCGTGTGGTAGCCACTGGCGGGGAAGGCCATGGCCTTGAAGCGCTCGTAGGCCTTGGACATCGGGTTGTCGTCGGTGCGCAGGCGGCGCTCTTCCTTGATTACCTCGATTTCCCGGCTGAACTCGTCGGCCGGCAGGCGCAGGCTGGCCATGCGGTCGGCTTCCAGCTCAAAGGCCACACCCAGGCGATCACGGGCCAATACCTGGTAATACGCGGTGTAGTCGTCGCTGGTGAAGGCGTTTTCTTCGGCGCCCAGGTCGCGCAGGATCAGCGAGGCTTCGCCGGGGCCAACCTTGGCGCTGCCCTTGAACATCATGTGTTCCAGGGCGTGGGACAAACCGGTCTGGCCCGGGGTTTCGTAGCTTGAGCCAACCTTGTACCAGACCTGGGAAACCACCACCGGCGCGCGATGATCTTCGCGCACGACCACCTTGAGGCCGTTATCGAGGGTGAATTCATGGGTGGGTTGTGGATCGGCAGCCAAAGCTGAGAGAGGCAGACAAACTGTGCTGAACAGCAGGCCTGCGGCGCGGCGGGCTAGAGCATTCATTCGTTTTTAAACCTGTTGGGCTGCCCGCTTGGTCTTAGCGTCGGCGGGCGAGGAGGTGCTAGGATACTGATCCGACCTAGGGACGGCCACTGTGGCTGTCTTGTTGAGGCCCTATTTAGGCCTTACAAAATGTTGCGCATGAACGAGCTGGCTAAAAAACAGTCTGTTACGCATCGAATTTTATTTACCGAAGCGCCCCTTGGCGCGTCGCTACCTTGAGATAGCCGTCTCCATGTTTGGTTCCAACGACGACAAGAAGACCCCAGCTGCGGCTGGCGAGAAGAAAGGCCTGTTCGGATGGCTGCGCAAAAAGCCGCAGGAAACCGTCGTCGAACAGCCACAGGTTCACGCTGAACCCACCCCTGAACCCGTAATAGAAGCCGAACCGGTTGCCGAGACGCCAGTTCCGGTGGTGTTGCCGATGGCTGAGCCGGTGTTGCAGCCGGTCGTCGAGGCCGAGCCGGAACTTGAGCCTGCGCCTGAGCACAAGCCTTGGTTGGAACTGCCGGTGGCCGAAGAGCCTGTGGCGTTGGTGGAGGATGTTCAGGCCGAGCACGTCGTGCCGCCGATTCCTGCAGTGGTTGAGCCGGCGCCGGTAGAGGTTGTGGCTGAAGTTCCGCCCGTCGTTGAAGTGCCGGCACCGGTTGTTGCCGCACCTGCCGTCGTCGAGCCAGAGCCTGTCGTCGCCACCACCGAAACCAGCAAAACCGGGTTTTTTGCCCGTCTCAAGCAGGGCCTGAGCAAGACCAGCGCCAGTATTGGCGAAGGCATGGCCAGCCTGTTCCTGGGCAAGAAAGTCATTGATGACGAGCTGCTGGAAGACATCGAGACCCGCCTGCTCACCGCCGACGTGGGCGTCGAAGCCACCGCCGTGATCATCCAGAGCCTGACGCAGAAGGTCGCGCGCAAGCAGTTGACCGACGCCGACGCCCTGTACAAATCCCTGCAGGCTGAGCTGGCCGCCATGCTCAAGCCGGTTGAAGCGCCGCTGGTGATCACGCCGAAAAAGCCGTTCGTCATCCTCGTTGTAGGTGTAAACGGCGCTGGCAAGACCACCACCATCGGCAAACTGGCCAAGAAGCTGCAGGGGGAGGGCAAGAAAGTCATGCTCGCCGCCGGTGACACCTTCCGTGCCGCCGCCGTCGAGCAGTTGCAGGTGTGGGGCGAGCGCAACAAGATCCCGGTGATTGCCCAGCACACCGGTGCCGACTCTGCGTCGGTGATTTTCGATGCTGTGCAAGCCGCCAAGGCGCGCAACATCGATGTGCTGATCGCCGATACAGCCGGCCGCCTGCACACCAAAGACAATTTGATGGAAGAACTGAAGAAAGTGCGCCGCGTGATCGGCAAGCTTGACGCCGATGCACCCCACGAAGTCTTGCTGGTGCTCGACGCTGGTACCGGCCAGAACGCCATCAGCCAGGCCAAGCAATTCAACCAGACGGTGCAACTGACCGGCCTGGCATTGACTAAGCTCGACGGCACGGCCAAGGGCGGTGTGATTTTCGCCCTGGCCAAACAGTTCGGGTTACCGATTCGCTATATCGGCGTCGGTGAAGGCATCGACGACCTGCGCACCTTTGAAGCCGAACCCTTTGTACAGGCACTGTTTGCCGAGCGGGAGCGTTCATGATTCGATTCGAACAGGTCGGTAAACGCTATGCCAACGGGCATGTGGGCTTGCATGAGCTGAGCTTTCGAGTGCGTCGCGGCGAATTCTTGTTTGTCACCGGCCATTCGGGCGCGGGCAAAAGTACGCTGTTGCGCCTGTTGCTGGCCATGGAACGCCCGACCACCGGCAAGTTGCTGCTGGCGGGCCAGGACCTGGCTACCATCAGCAATGCGCAAATTCCATTCTTGCGCCGCCAGATCGGCGTAGTGTTCCAGAACCATCAGTTGCTGTTCGACCGTACGGTGTTCAACAACGTGGCCCTGCCGTTGCAGATACTGGGGCTGTCCAAGGCCGAGATCGTCAAGCGCGTGGACTCGGCCCTGGAGCGTGTAGCCTTGTCGGACAAGACCGACCTCTTCCCCGGCGACCTGTCCACCGGCCAGCAACAGCGTGTCGGTATCGCCCGCGCCATCGTCCATCGCCCGGCTTTGCTGCTGGCGGACGAACCCACCGGTAACCTCGACCCGCGCCTGGCGGCCGAGATCATGGGGGTGTTCGAAGATATCAACCGCCTGGGCACCAGCGTATTGATTGCCAGCCACGACCTGGCCCTGATTGCCCGTATGCGTCATCGCATGCTGACCCTGCAGCGCGGCCGCCTGATCGGCGATGGGGAGGCGGGCGTATGAGTGCTACACGCAGCCCTAAAGTATCCGAACGCGTGGCGCCGAAACCGGCCGACCCGCAACCGAAAAAGAAAAAACACGACGACGACGACGGCCCGGACTTCGGTACCCTGGTGCACGCCTGGATTGAAAGCCATCGCGCTAGCCTGCTGGACAGCCTGCGGCGCCTGGGCAAACAGCCGATCGGTAGTTTTTTCACTTGCCTGGTGATGGCGGTGGCCTTGAGCCTGCCGATGGGCTTGTCGCTGTTGCTTAATAATGTGGAGCGCCTGGGCGGTTCCTGGCAGCGGGCGGCGCAGATTTCGCTGTACCTGAACCTGGACACCAGCAGCAAGGAAGGCGAAGCGCTGCGTGACGACATCAAGAACATCCCGGGGGTAGCCGAGGCCGAGTACATCAGCCGCGACCAAGCCCTCGAAGAGTTCCAGCAGCAATCGGGCCTGGGCGAGGCGCTCAAGGAGCTGCCGCAGAACCCGCTGCCGGGCGTGGTGTTGGTAACGCCGAACGAGGTCGACAAGCCGGCGCTGGAAGCCCTGCGACAAAAACTCGCAGAGATGCCGAAGGTGCAACAGGCCCAACTTGATCTAGTCTGGGTAGAGCGCCTGGCCGCAATCCTCAAGCTGGGTGACCGCTTTGTGTTCGGCCTGACGGTGTTATTAGTGTCTGCATTACTTTTGGTGATAGGTAATACCATTCGTCTTCATATTGAAAACCGTCGCACCGAGATAGAAGTGATTAAACTGGTGGGCGGCACAGACAGCTATGTGCGTCGGCCTTTCCTGTACATGGGCGCGCTGTATGGCTTGGGTGCGGGGATCTTGTCCTGGGGCGTACTGGCGTTTGGCCTGGATTGGTTGAACGACGCGGTTGTTGGCCTGGCCGGGCTCTACGGCAGTGATTTCGCGCTGGCCGGTGTGCCGGTAGCCGATGGTCTGAGTCTCTTGCTTGGCGCGGTGTTGTTGGGGTATATCGGTGCGTGGATTGCGGTGGCACGGCATTTACGCGAGCTGGCACCGAAGTAGTTAATGCCAGATTAATGTGGTTTCGTTTGTATTGACCGTATCAGCGGTTTAGGGAACTTGTCCTACGGTTCCCAGGTCAATTTTCGCAGTGCTGAACTGCACGAGTTATGTGAGTCGGAGGTTTTTTCGTATGACCACTTCTTTGCAACCTGCTTATGCCTTGGTCCCGGGTGCGAACCTGGAGGCTTATGTGCACACGGTCAACAGCATTCCATTGCTGACGCCCGAGCAGGAGCGTGAACTGGCCGAGAGTCTCTACTATGAGCAGGATTTGGGGGCGGCTCGGCAGATGGTGCTCGCCCACCTGCGTTTTGTCGTACATATCGCCCGTAGCTATAGCGGCTACGGTCTGGCCCAGGCCGACCTGATTCAGGAAGGCAACGTTGGCCTGATGAAGGCAGTGAAGCGTTTCAACCCTGAAATGGGCGTGCGCCTGGTTTCGTTTGCCGTGCACTGGATCAAGGCGGAAATCCACGAGTTCATCCTGCGCAACTGGCGCATCGTGAAAGTGGCCACTACCAAGGCCCAGCGCAAGCTGTTCTTCAACCTGCGCAGCCAGAAAAAACGCCTGGCGTGGCTGAACAACGAAGAAGTCCACCGCGTGGCCGAAAGCCTCGGCGTGGAGCCGCGTGAAGTGCGCGAGATGGAAAGCCGCCTGACCGGCCATGACATGGCCTTCGACCCAGCCGCCGAAGCGGATGACGACAGCGCCTTCCAATCGCCGGCCAACTACCTGGAAGACCACCGGTACGACCCGGCGCGTCAACTGGAAGACGCCGACTGGAGCGACAACTCCAACCACAACCTGCACGAAGCGCTGGAAGTGCTGGACGACCGCAGCCGTGACATCCTCTACCAGCGTTGGCTGGCAGAAGAAAAAGCCACGCTGCACGACCTGGCGCAGAAGTACAACGTGTCGGCCGAGCGGATTCGTCAGCTTGAGAAAAGCGCGATGAACAAGCTGAAGTTGTCGATCGCCGCTTAAAATGCAGCGAACAAAAAATGCCCCGGTCGAAAGACCGGGGCATTTTTGTTTGTGTTCGAAAAGTCTCAAGCCCAACTCGGTTTAATGTGGGAGCTGGCTTGCCTGCGATGAGGCCGTGTCAGCTGAAGCATGGGTTACTGACCCACCGCTATCGCAGGCAAGCCAGCTCCCACAGGTCCCATATTGTGTCAGTCGGACCAGGGTGCCTTTCGAGAGTTGTTCAGCTCCATCAGGTAACCATCCCCGCCCAATTGGCTCATCTGCTGGCGAATCCATGCCGCCCTGCGTGCCACATAGGCGGTCGGATGGCTGGCACTCCACACCCGTGGATTAGGCAACACCGCCGCCAGGTAACTGGCCTGCTGCCGCGAAAGGCCCTTGGCGCTCACGCCAAAATGGTGTCGCGCCGCCGCCTCTGTGCCGAACACGCCCTCATCCCATTCCACGCTGTTGAGGTACACCTCAAGAATCCTTTGCTTGGGCCACAGCACCTCGATCAACCCGGTAAACCACGCTTCCAGGCCCTTGCGCAAATAGCTGCGGCCGGCCCACAGGAACAGGTTTTTCGACACCTGCTGGCTCAGGGTGCTGGCACCGCGAATCGAGCCGCCGCGTTCGTTGTGCAGAATCGCCGCCTGGATCGCGCCGAAATCAAAACCCCAATGTTGTGGGAAGCGCTGGTCTTCACCGGCCATCACCGCCACTTTCAGGTCATCGGATATTTCATCCCATGGCACCCAGCTGCGTTGCAGGTCGATAGGCTCACCGTCGACCCAGGACTCGACCTTGCGCTCCACCATCAGCGCAGTGAACGGTGGCGGCACCACACGAAACAGCAGCACCAGCAACACACTGCCGATGGCAAACCATTTCACGACGTTGAGAAAGCGTTTGAAGAGGACACGCAGCATAGAGATGGCTTGGCCGAACCCGTTGAGCGGGCCATTATACAGACCCTGCCCGATGAGTCTGACTGGAGTTCCCCATGCTGCGTAGCTTTCTGATGCTGGCTGCCTTTTTCGGCTTTACCGGTGTCGCCCTGGGCGCGTTCGCCGCTCACGGCCTGAAAAACCGCCTGAGCACCGACTACCTGGCGATCTTTCATACTGGTGTGACCTACCAGTTGGTGCATGCCCTGGCACTGTTCGGCGTGGCCTTGCTGGCGGCGCATATTCCGGGTCGGCTGGTCACTTGGGCGGGTATTTCGTTTACCGTCGGTATCCTGCTGTTCTCGGGCAGCCTGTATGTGCTGACGATGACCGGCATCAGTAAACTGGGGATCATCACGCCGTTTGGCGGGCTGGCGTTCCTGCTCGGCTGGTTCTTCCTGGGCCTGGCGGCGTGGCGTTTGCAGCTTTGACCGCTTGACGCTTGGAGCTGACCTTCAGGTTCCAATCGCGCTAGAATGCGGGCCCCTAAAAACGATGGCGGCCCGTGGCATGCGCATTCAGTTGAACGGCGAACCCTTTGAACTGCCCGACGGCGAAACCGTTGCGGCCCTGCTGACCCGTCTGGACCTGACCGGGCGTCGCGTCGCAGTGGAGCTCAACCTGGATATCGTCCCGCGTAGCCAGCACGCCGAGACTGCGCTCACCGAAGGTGACCAGATCGAAGTGGTCCACGCCATCGGCGGCGGCTAGCCCGCCACGGCCGCAACGCATTCTGCAGAACCTCATCCAACCAGAGGATTTCCCATGAGCATCGTTCGTAGCGACAAGCCTTTCGTCCTGGCCGGTCGTACCTACCAGTCCCGTCTGCTGGTCGGCACCGGCAAGTACCGCGACATGGAAGAGACCCGCCTGGCCATCGAAGCCTCGGGTGCCGAGATCGTCACCTTCGCCGTACGCCGCACCAACCTCGGCCAGATCGAGGGCGAGCCGAACCTGCTCGAAGTGCTGTCGCCGGAGCGCTACACCTTTCTGCCGAACACCGCCGGTTGCTACGACGCCATCGAAGCCGTGCGCACCTGCCGCCTGGCCCGTGAGCTGCTCGACGGCCACAACCTGGTGAAGCTGGAAGTGCTGGCCGACCAGAAAACCCTGTTCCCCAATGTGATCGAAACCCTCAAGGCCGCCGAAACCCTGGTCAAGGAAGGTTTCGACGTTATGGTCTACACCAGCGATGACCCGATCATCGCGCGCCAACTGGCAGAAATCGGCTGCATCGCGGTGATGCCGCTGGCCGGTCTGATCGGTTCCGGCCTGGGGATCTGCAATCCGTATAACCTGCAGATCATCCTCGAAGAAGCCAGGATTCCAGTACTGGTGGATGCGGGCGTGGGCACAGCCTCCGACGCGACCATCGCCATGGAGCTGGGCTGCGACGCCGTACTGATGAACTCGGCCATTGCCCATGCCCAGCAACCAATCATGATGGCCCAAGCCATGAACCACGCCATCGTCGCGGGCCGCCTGGCCTACCTCGCCGGGCGCATGCCGAAAAAACTCTATGCCAGCGCCTCTTCGCCGCTGGATGGTCTGATCAAGTAAGAGCTATTGATGACTGAATCAAACGAAACGCCGAACACCGTGGAAGAGGGCGACGAGTCCAAGCACCGCCGCATCAAGAGTTTTGTGATGCGCGCTGGCCGCATGACCGAAGGCCAACAAAAGGGCCTGGAACAGGGCACGCCGCTGTTCGTGTTGCCCCTGGCCGACGCGCCGGTGGACTATGACCAAGTGTTCGGCCGTTCGGCCCCGCGCTCCCTGGAAATCGGTTTCGGTATGGGCCATTCCCTGCTGGAAATGGCCGCAGCCGCGCCGGAGCAGGATTTCATCGGTGTGGAAGTGCACCGCCCAGGCGTCGGCGCACTGCTCAACGGTGTGCTGACCCAAGGCCTGAAAAACCTGCGGGTCTACGACTGCGATGCGATTGAAGTGCTCAACCGCTGCATCGCCGACAACAGCCTCGACCGCCTGATGCTGTTCTTCCCCGACCCATGGCACAAGGCCCGTCACCACAAGCGCCGCATCGTCCAGGCGTCCTTCGCGGAACTGGTGCGCAGCAAGCTGAAAGTGGGCGGCATCCTGCACATGGCGACCGACTGGGAACCGTACGCGGAATACATGCTGGAAGTGATGAACGTCGCCCCCGGCTACCGCAACCTGGCCGAAGACGGCAAATGCGTGCCACGCCCGGCCGAGCGGCCGATCACCAAGTTCGAACGCCGTGGCGAGCGATTGGGGCATGGGGTGTGGGATTTGAAATTCGAGAAGCTGGCTTAAACAGTCATCAGCTTGAAACGCAATCAAATGTGGGAGCTGGCTTGCCTGCGATAACATCACCTCGGTATCACTGATACACCGAGGTGTCTGTATCGCAGGCAAGCCAGCTCCCACATGTGTTTTGTAGTGCCTGCTGGGTCAGCGGCGGTCTGCTACCACGCCAATCAACACCAGCACCACGATCAACACCGGCGCTAGGCTGTAGTTATTGAACTGGCTCAACCCCCGCACAATCCACGGCGTGGCATAGATCAACGCCGCACCGCTGCCGATCAGGCACAGCAGGGCCATCAAGGGTACGCGCAAGGCGCCGGCGATGCTGCCCAGGCGCGCTTCGACCCAGCCCTTGATGTCGGCGCCGAACAGCACCAGCAAACAGCCCACAAGGGCCAACGATATTTCCGACAGGTTGCTACGGCTCCAGCGGGATACGGTGGCGAGCAGGTCGAGTACCAGATCCATTCGATTTCCTTAAGAGCTATCAGCTCAAAAACTTCTGCAACAGGTCATTGAGAAAGAGTTGCCCGCGGTCGGTGGCCGCCAGGCGTGACGGTTCGACCTGCATTAATCCACTTTGTTCTGCGTCGCGGCGGCCTTCATCGAGGCTCGCCAGATCGAGGCCGGTGCGCTCGGCGTAAAGCTTGGCATCAACCCCTTCGGTGAGGCGCAGCGCGTTCATCAGAAACTCGAACGGCAGTTCATCGTTGGTCAGTTCTTTCGCGCCGGCCTGGAAGCTTTTGGCCGGGTTGAGGTAGTCCTTTGGTGCACGGGTTTTCCAGGTGCGGATAATGCGCCCGTCCGGGTGGCTGAGCTTGCCGTGGGCCCCGGCGCCGATGCCGATAAAGTCGCCAAAGCTCCAGTAATTGAGGTTATGCCGCGCCGGCCGCCCCGGTTGGGCGTAGGCCGAGACTTCATATTGTGCGTAACCGTGTTCGGCGAGCAGTGCCTGGCCGGCTTCCTGGATATCCCACAGCGTGTCGTCTTCCGGCAGCGCGGGCGGCTGGTTCCAGAACACGGTGTTGGGTTCCAGGGTCAGTTGGTACCAGGACAGGTGCGTCGGTTTGAGTGCAATGGCCTGGCGCAGGTCGCCCAAGGCGTCCTCCAGGGACTGGTTGGGCAGGCCGTGCATCAAGTCCAGGTTGAAGTTGTCGAACCCGGCCTGGCGCGCCATGCCGGCTGCGCGCACGGCTTCATCGCCATTGTGGATGCGGCCCAGGGCTTCAAGCTTCTCTTGCTGGAAACTCTGGATGCCGATGGACAGGCGATTGATCCCCAGTTTGCGGTACGCCACGAACTTCTCTTGTTCGAACGTCCCGGGGTTGGCTTCCAGGGTGATCTCGATATCGTCAGCAAACGGGATACGCGCTTGAACGCCCTTGAGCAGGCGGCCCAGTGCAGCCGCACTGAACAGGCTGGGCGTGCCGCCGCCAAAGAAGATCGAACTCAGCTTACGGCCATATACGGCGTGCAGGTCTTGGTCCAGGTCGGCCAGCAGGGCGTCCACATACTCTTCTTCCGGCAGCACTTTGCTGGCAGTGTGGGAGTTGAAGTCGCAATACGGGCATTTACGCACGCACCACGGGATGTGGATGTACAGCGCCAGAGGCGGCAGCACAGGCAAGGCCGCCCGAGGTGTTTGCGCGCCGCCGTGAATCAGCGGCTGCGCAGAGGTGTTCTGGGTCATTTCAAACCCAGGCGCTGGCGCAGCAACGCCATGGCGCGGGCGCGGTGGCTGATCTGATTCTTGTCGGCCGGGCTCAGTTCAGCGCTGGAGACATTGCGCTCCGGCACCCAGAACAGCGGGTCATAGCCAAAGCCATGTTCACCGCTGGCCGCGTGCAGGATGCGCCCGTGCCACAAGCCTTCGCACAGAATCGGCAGCGGGTCGTCGGCATGCCGCACCAGGGCCAACACGCAGACGAACTGCGCACCACGCTCGGCCTCCGGCACGTCTTTGAGGGCGTCGAGCAGCTTGACGTTGTTGGCTGCATCGCCCTGGCCGTCGGCGTAACGGGCCGAGTAGATACCAGGGGCGCCGCCGAGGAAATCCACGGCCAGGCCCGAATCATCCGCCAGGGCCGGCAGGCCAGAGATACGCGCAGCATTGCGGGCCTTGAGGATGGCATTCTCGACGAACGACAGGCCGGTCTCTTCCGGTTCGACCTGGCTGAACTCGCCGATCGAACGCAGTTGCACAGACTCACCGAGCATGGCCTGCAGTTCTTTGAGTTTGCCGGCGTTATGGCTGGCGAGTACGAGTTGGGTAAGGTTCATCATTGGGCGGGGAACAGTTCTTGGTTGAATTGGAAGCCGTGGGCCTTGCCGCCGGTTTCAACGTTGATGGTGAAGGTCTTGTATTCCCGTTGCGTCACGGTGTAGGGCGCGAGGTAGCTGATGCCGCCTTTTTCTTCGATCTGCTTGAACGTCAGGATCTCGCTTTTGCCGCCCAGGTCCTTGATAGTGCCGGTGACTTGCGCGGCCACTGGGCTTACGCCCTTGATCACGGTGACGTTGATCAACCCCTTCTCCTTGCTGCGCACCACGCCGACTTTCTGGGCGGTCTCGGGTGGCAGGAAGCTTGAAGTGAAGGTGTTGTAATGAACGGTGATATCGCCAAAGTCTTTTTTGCGATTAGCGTCGATAGTGTCGGCGGCCATGGCGCTGGCGCCCAGGCATGCGGTCAATAGAAAAATAGCCAAACGACTCATGAACGTCCCTCTTGAAGATGATTAGACGGCAACTTTGTGGTCGGTCAGGCCAGGACTGCTGACCCGGTAGATACCAATTTCGCCCAACAGGTTGGGCCATAGCTTACTCGCCCAGCCGTGGCGGTGCTGTTGATCGACGGCAAGGCGGTTGATCACCTTGGCTTCACGTTCGCCACACAGGGCTTCAAAGTCTTCGAAGGTGCAAAAGTGGATGTTCGGCGTGTTGTACCAGGTGTACGGCAGGAAGTCGGAGACCGGCATGCGCCCCTTGGTGGCCAGGTACCAGCGGCAGCGCCAGTGGCCAAAGTTGGGGAAGGTGATGATGCATTGGCGGCCCACGCGCAGCATTTCGTCAAGGATGCGGTCCGGGTAGTGCACCGCTTGCAGGGCCTGGGTCATCACCACGATATCGAAGCTGTTGCTGGCAAAGTTGCCCAGGCCCTTGTCCAGGTCCTGCTCGATCACGTTGATGCCCTTGGCCACGCATTGGGCGATGTTGTCCGGGTCGTTTTCCAGGCCGTAGCCGGTGACTTGCTTGTGGTCGCGCAGCCAGCTCAGCAGTTCGCCGTCGCCGCAGCCCAGGTCGAGCACGCGGCTGCCGGCGGGGATCCAGTCTTGGATGATTTCCAGGTCGGCTCTCATGGCGTTCTCACAAGCGAAATACGGTTCATGTAGTTACTGAACGCCTGCAGGTAGCGTGGGATCGGAATCAGGAAGGCGTCGTGGCCTTGCGGTGCATCGATCTCCAGGTAGCAGACGTCTTTCTTGGCGGCCATCAGGGCATCCACCAGCTCACGGGAGCGCGCTGGCGAAAAGCGCCAGTCGGTGGTGAACGACATCACGCAGAACTTGGCCGTGGCGTGCTCGAAGGTTTTCGCCAGGTCGTCATCGTGATTGGCGGCCGGGTCGAAGTAGTCCAGGGCTTTGGTCATCAGCAGGTAGGTATTGGCGTCGAAACGCCCCGAGAACTCCTCGCCCTGGTAACGCAGGTAGCTTTCCACCTGGAATTCGACGCTGTGGAAGTCGTAGTTTAGCTTCTCGCTCTTGAGGCCACGGCCGAATTTCTCGCCCATGGAGTCGTCGGACAGGTAGGTAATGTGGCCGACCATCCGCGCCAGCATCAAGCCGCGCTTGGGGATCACGCCTGCTTCCTGGAACGAACCGCCGTGGAACTCGGGATCGGTGAGGATGGCCTGGCGCGCCACTTCGTTGAAGGCGATGTTCTGCGCTGACAACTTGGGCGCCGAGGCGATAGCCAGGCAATGGCGCACACGGTCCGGGTAAGTGATGGTCCATTGCAGCGCCTGCATACCGCCCAGGCTGCCGCCAATCACGGCGGCCCACTGGCTGATGCCCAACAGGTCGGCGAGGCGTGCCTGGCTGTGCACCCAGTCCTCTACCGTCAGCACCGGGAAGTCGGCGCCGAACGGCTTGCCGGTTTCCGGGTTGAGGCTGCTGGGGCCGGTGGAACCGTTGCAGCCGCCAAGGTTGTTCAGGCTGACCACAAAGAACTTGTTGGTGTCGATGGGCTTGCCGGGGCCGATGCAGCTGTCCCACCAGCCGGGCTTGCGGTCGTCAACGCTATGGAAGCCGGCGGCGTGATGATGGCCGGATAAGGCATGGCAGATCAGCACGGCGTTGCTCGCCGTGGCGTTCAACTGGCCATAGGTTTCGTAGATCAGGTCGTAGGCTGGCAACGAACGGCCGCAGGCCAGGGCCAGCGGTTCGCTGAAGTGCGCCACTTGTGGCACGACCAGTCCAACAGAATCGGGGGGGAAGGCAGCTGGCATCGACCCTGCTCTCGTTTAAATGAGGCGTAAGTCTAAAGAGCGGGGACCCTAGCGGCAAGCAAAGGTCGGGGTTAGCGTGATCGTTCCCACGCTCCGCGTTTGATCGTTCCCATGCTCCGCGTGGGAATGCCTCTTGGGACGCTCTGCGTCCCGTCCTTGTGACGCGGAGCATCACGGGCTGCATTCCCACGCAGAGCGTGGGAACGATCTATTGGTCAGATCAGGCCAAACAACTCTTTTGGCATGTAGGCAAAGTACGCCAGGCGTGGAATCACCCAGCTCTGCAGCAGCTGAATCACGATAAACGCAAAGATCGGCGAGATATCCAGGCCACCCAGGTTCGGGATCAGGCGACGGAAGGGTGCCAGCACCGGTTCGGTGATCTGAGCCACCAATTCGGCGCCCGGGCTACGGCTGCCTGGCGCGACCCACGAAAGAATCACGCTGATGATCATCGACCAGAAAATGATCTTCAGGAACAGCGAGAAAATACCGATCAGGCCCCATGGCAACAGCAGCACGGTGAAGGCCTGGTAGCCGTTGAGCATCAGGATCACCACGAACAGCAGGATTTGCAGCAGTAACGCCAGCACCAGCGACGACATGTCCAGGCCGAACAGGCTCGGGATCACTCGGCGCAGCGGCTTGAGCAGTGGTTGGGTGGCCTTCACCACGAACTGGCACAGCGGGTTGTAGAAGTTTGCACGCACCAGTTGCAGGATAAAGCGCATCAGCACGATCAGCAGGTACAAGCTGCCCAGGGTCTGGATGATGAAAATGGCAGCGTCATTGATTCCGAGCATGTTTGATTACCTTGGTAAGGGACGACTATTTGCCCAGTTGCTCAGCCATCTCGGCTGAACGATGTGCGGCGGCACCCAGTGCTGTTTCCACCAGGGCTTCAAAGCCCCCGGCCTGGAACGACTCGATAGCCGCTTGTGTGGTGCCACCTGGCGAGGTGACGCGACGGCGCAGTTCGGCGGCATCGACATCGCTGCCCACAGCCATTTTCGCGGCGCCCAGGGCCGTTTGTTCAGCCAGTTGTTCGGCAACGTCGTGGGGCAGGCCCAGCTTGACGCCGGCGGCGGTCATGGCCTCGATCAACAGGAAGAAGTAGGCCGGGCCGCTGCCGGAAACGGCGGTGACCGCATCCAGTTGCTGTTCCTGCTCCAGCCATACGGCGAGGCCCACCGCAGACAGCAGCTCCTGAGCCTGGTCACGCTGTTGCGCGCTGACTTCGGCGGTGGCGTACAAACCGCTGACGCCCTGGCGCAGCAACGCTGGGGTATTGGGCATGCAACGTACGATCGGCTGGTCGCCGAGCCAGGTTTTCATGCTGGCACAGGTGATGCCGGCGGCAATCGACACCACCAACTGATGCGGCTGCAGGCTCGGGCGCAGGCTCTCGCACACGGCCTTCATGGCCTGGGGCTTGACCGCCAGCACGATCACATCGACGCCGTGGATGGCCTCGGCGTTATCGGCGAAGGTCTGGATACCGTGTTCGGCGCCGACGCGCTCGCGGGTCTCGGCGCCCGGGTCGCTGGCGCGGATCTGCTCGGCGTCCAGGCCCTTGGCCCGCAGGCCACCGATCAGGCTGGCCGCCATGTTACCGGCGCCGATAAAGGCAATACGCGTGTTGCTCATGACAGGTCCTTATTTTCGAGGGATGTCAGCCATTTCACGGCTGGCCGTAGTCGCGGGCGCCAAACAGGGCGGTACCGATCCGCACCCAGGTGGCGCCTTGGGCAATGGCCGACTCAAGGTCATGGCTCATGCCCATGGAAAGTGTGTCCAGCGGCAGGTTCAAGCTGGCTTGCAGGTCGCGCACTGTGGCAAACGCCGCATCCTGCTCCGCCCGGTCTTCAGTCGGCTCGGGAATTGCCATCAAACCCCGCAGCTTCAAGCGCGGCAGGGCGCTGATCGCCGTGGCCAGGGCCGGCAGGTCGGCGGGTGTGCAGCCGGACTTGCTGGCTTCGCCACTGACATTGACCTGAATGCAGATATTGAGCGGCGGCAGGTCGGTCGGGCGTTGTTCGGACAGGCGTTGTGCGATTTTCAGGCGGTCCACGGAATGCACCCAAGCGAAGTTCTCGGCGATGGCGCGAGTCTTGTTCGATTGAATGGGGCCGATGAAGTGCCAACTCAAGGGCAGGTCGGTCAAATCCGCCTGTTTGCCCAAGGCTTCCTGCAGGTAGTTTTCCCCAAAGTCGTGCAGCCCGGCGGCATAGGCGTCGCGTACCGCCTGCGCGGGTTTGGTCTTGCTCACGGCCAGCAGGTGGATGCTGCTTGCGTCACGTTGCACGGCGGCGGCTGCGGCGCGGATGCGCTGGATAACCAGGCCGATGTTGTCTGCTATCGTCGACATTCAAGATGCGCCCGTGGATATGGAGTCCGCGGCATTCTACTGGAAATGGAAAGCCCTATGGATATCACGCAATTGCTGACGGCCAGCGTAAGCCGAGGCGCCTCAGACCTGCATCTGTCAGCCGGCCTGGCACCGATGCTGCGCATTGATGGCGAGGTTTGGCCGCTGGATGGGCCAGCGCTGAACGCTACCCAAGTGGTCGACTTATTGAGCCCTTTGCTGAATAAACATCAACAAAAGGATTTCGAAACATCTCTTGAAACGGATTTTGCCTTCGAATTGCCAGGCGTCGCCCGGTTCCGGGCGAACGTGTTCCGCCAGGATCGCGGCGTGGGTGCGGTGTTCCGGGCTATTGCGACTGAGGTCCAAAGCCTGGAGGACCTGGGACTGGGCGAGGTGTTCCAGCGTATCGCCCGCCTTCCTCGTGGCCTGGTGCTGGTGACCGGGCCCACCGGCTCGGGCAAGTCTACGACCCTGGCGGCGATGATCGACGACCTCAACCGGCATCGACGCCAGCATATCCTCACGCTGGAAGACCCCATCGAGTTTATCCACAGGCCGAAACTGGCGCTGGTCAACCAGCGCCAGGTGCATCGCGACACTCACAGTTTCTCGGTGGCCCTGCGTTCAGCCCTGCGGGAAGACCCGGATGTGATCCTGGTGGGTGAATTGCGCGATCTGGAAACCATCCGCCTTGCGCTGACGGCGGCAGAGACCGGGCACCTGGTGTTCGGCACCCTGCACACCTCGTCGGCGGCAAAGACAGTGGACCGGCTGGTAGACGTCTTCCCGGCCGGGGAGAAGGCCATGGTCCGCTCGATGCTGTCGGAGTCGTTGCAGGCGGTGGTGTCTCAGGTGCTGGTGAAGAAGGTGGGCGGTGGGCGCGTGGCCGCTCATGAAATCATGCTGGGCACCCCGGCAATTCGTAACTTGATTCGCGAAGACAAGGTGGCGCAGATGGTTTCGGCTATCCAGACGGGAGGGGCGTTGGGGATGAAGACCCTGGATATGAGTTTGAAGGCGTTGGTCGGCGCGGGGCTGGTCAGTCGGGAAGAGGCCCGGGAGAAGGCGAGGGTACCGGCAGATATCTAGAACACACAGATGCACAATGTGGGAGCTGGCTTGCCTGCGATAGCGGACTGTCAGGCACTCTCTCGGCCAACTGACACTCCGTCATCGCAGGCAAGCCAGCTCCCACATTTGATTGCATTTCAAATGGGGAGCTTCAGTAGCGCCTTGCTTAGCGCTGCACGATCCGCAGGTTGTTGTTCTGCTCTTTAGGCAGTACCCGCTTGGCAATCACGTAGTTCTTGTCCCAGAACGGCTTTTTCAGTGTGTCGATGCTCACCGACTTGCCACGGCGCGGTGCGTGGATAAAGCGGTCGTTGCCCAGGTAGATGGCGACGTGATTGACCTGGCGGCTCTTGAGTTTGAAAAACAACAGGTCGCCCGGTTTCAGGTCTTTGCGGTCAACCTTCAACCCATGGCCGGCCGCCATGGCGTTGGAAGTGCGTGGCAGGTCCACCGCTTTTACATCGTTAAATGCATATTTCACCAGGCCGCTGCAGTCGAACCCTTTACTTGGGCTGCTGCCGCCCCAACGATAAGGTGTACCGAGCACGTTGACGGCACGGCTCAAGACGTTGCTGCTTTGCTTGGTGTTCACGGCCAGTTGGGTGGAAAGCGCTTTGCCGTGGGCCTTGCTCAGTTGAGTCGGGCGGCTGACGGTCGGCTTTGCCGATTTGGCAGTGCTGGGCGTGCTATGGACTTTAGGGGTGAAACCGTTAACGTTCGGAAGTCGTTGCTCACGATTGGTGGCGTGGGCGGCCAGTGGCATTAATAGGCAAATGGTTAGCCATGTCTTGAAAAATGGTCGCATTAGGCGTGGCTCTTATGGGTTTGCGCGCAACTTTATAACAGCTTTTTGTGCTGTTCTCAGCCCGTTTGTCGACTGAACCTTGGGGTCAAATTCAGGAAAAACGCGACGATTCGCCGCAATTGTCCTACACAAGTCAGGCGCTACAAGGCTTTGAGGGCAGGACGATACCATTTGCCGTACGTCGGGCGCCCGTAAAAAAGTCACAAAGAAAATGAAAAAATTTATCTATCGAAGCAAAAGAGGTCCTTCATGAACACCTATCAACAGGTTGCTCAGCAGCAAGACACCCACAGCAAGGCGATTGGTTACCTGCTGTGGATTTTCGGTTTTACCGGGGCTCATCGCTTTTATTACGGCAAGCCTGTGACGGGCACGATCTGGTTTTTCACCTTCGGCTTGTTCGGCATTGGCTGGTTGATCGACTTGTTCCTGATCCCGGCCATGGACCGTGAAGCCGACCTGCGGTTTACCGCAGGGCCGATTGAATACAGCGTGGCGTGGATTCTGTTGGCGTTCCTGGGGGTGTTTGGTGTGCACCGTATGTACCAGGGCAAATGGATCACCGGCCTGATCTACCTGCTGACCGGCGGTTTGTTCCTGATCGGGGTGCTGTATGACTTCTGGACGCTGAACACGCAGATCTCGATCCGCAATGCCGAGCGCAACAGCGGGCGCTGAGCACTGATCGTTCCCACGCTCCGCGTGGAAATGCAGCCCAGGACGCTTCGCGTCCACCTTTGGAGTGCTGACGCAGAGCGTCACAGGATGCGTTCCCACGCAGAGCGTGGGAACGAGCTTGCGCGTCAAGCCTGGTAGCTGATCCGCCCATCCATCAAGGTATACCGCACCGTCGCCGGCAGGCTGTGGCCGATGAACGGGCAGTTTTCGCCCTTGGACAACCAACGCTCACCAGCCACCGTCGAGCTTGCCAGGTCGAACAGCACCAGGTCCGCCGGTGAACCCACCGCCAACTGGCCTGCCGGCAAGCGCAGGGCCTCGGCCGGGCCGGCGCTCAGGCGTGCCAGCAGTGTCGGAAGGTCCAGCAAGCCGTCTTCCACCAGCGTCATCGCCAGTGGCAACAACAACTCCACGCTGCTGATGCCTGGCTCGGTCGCGCCAAACGGTGCCAGCTTGGCGTCTCGCTCGTGAGGTTGGTGATGGCTGGAAATCGCCGACACCACGCCCGACTTCACCGCCGCACGCAAACCGTCACGGTCAGCCTTGGTGCGCAGCGGGGGCTGTACGTGGTACAGGCTGGAGAAGTCGATCAGCGCCTCATCCGTCAGGATCAGTTGGTACAGGGCGACATCCGCGGTGACCCGCAAGCCACGGGCCTGGGCCTGGGCGATCAGAGCCACGCCCCGGGCGCTGGTCAACTGGCTGAAATGCGCACGCACGCCGCTTTGCTCCACCAGCAACAGGTCACGAGCGAGAGCCACGGTTTCTGCTGTTTCCGGAATGCCCGGCAGGCCGAGGAAGCTGGCCACTGCGCCTTCGTGGGCCAGGCCGCCTTCGGCCAGGTCGCGGTCCTGGGAATGGAAGATCACCGTCAAGTCGAAGGTGGCCGCGTATTCCAGGGCGCGGCACAAGGTGCGCGTGCTGCGAAAGCTTTCCAGGCCATTGCCGAAGGCCACGCAACCGGCGTCACGCAGGGCGATCAATTCGGCGAGTTGTTCGCCATCCAGGCCCTTGCTCAAGGCACCAATGGGAAACACTTTGCAGTTGCCGGCTTCGCGGGCGCGGTCGAGGATCAGCTCGGTCACGGCCGACGTGTCCAGCACCGGCTTGGTGTTGGGCGGGCAACACAGGCTGGTCACGCCACCGGCTGCCGCGGCCTGGGTTTCGCTGGCGATATTGCCTTTGCGGCTGTAGCCCGGCTCGCGCAGTGCGACATTCAGGTCCACCAGCCCAGGCGCGGCCACCAGGCCCTTGGCATCGATGCTCTGGCCGGCGTTGAAGCCTGCGGGGGCGGCGCCAATGGCGACGATCTTGCCGGCGTCCAGGTGTAGATCGGTAACTTGGTCCAGGCCACTGGCCGGGTCGATGACTCGGGCGCCGAGAATGCTGAGCTTCACTGGGCCTGCTCCTGCTCGAATTGACGTTGCGCGGTTTGCCCGCTCATGGCCATGGACAGCACGGCCATGCGCACGGCGATGCCGTAGGTCACTTGGTTGAGAATCACCGACTGCGGGCCATCGGCCACCGCCGACTCAATTTCCACACCGCGGTTGATCGGCCCCGGGTGCATCACGATTGCATCCGGCTTGGCCATGGCCAGGCGTGCGGTGGTCAGGCCGAACAGGCGGTAGAACTCACCTTCGCTGGGCAACAAGCCCCCGGCCATACGCTCGCGTTGCAGGCGCAGCATGATCACTACGTCCACATCCTTGAGGCCCTCGGCCATGTCGGTGTAGATCTTCACGCCATACTGTTCGATGCCGATTGGCAACAGGGTCTTGGGCGCGATCACGCGGATATCCGGGCAACCCAGGGCCTTGAGAGCCAGCATGTTCGAACGCGCCACCCGCGAATGCAGGATGTCGCCGACGATGGCTACCGAGAGGTTTTCAAAGCTGCCCTTGTGCCGACGAATGGTGAGCATGTCGAGCATGCCCTGGGTCGGGTGCGCGTGACGGCCGTCGCCGCCATTGATGATCGCCACGTTCGGGCACACATGCTCGGCGATGAAATGCGCAGCGCCGGAGTCGCCGTGGCGTACCACGAACATGTCGGCTGCCATGGCTTCCAGGTTGCGCAGGGTATCGAGCAGGGTTTCGCCCTTGCTCGCCGACGAGGTGGACACGTTCAACGTGATCACATCGGCCGACAGCCGCTGGGCCGCCAGTTCAAAGGTGGTGCGGGTGCGGGTGGAGTTCTCGAAGAACACGTTGCAGATGGTTTTACCGCGCAACAGCGGGACTTTCTTCACTGCCCGGCCACCGACTTCCAGGAACGAATCGGCGGTGTCGAGGATTTCGGTGAGCAGTTCGCGGGGCAAACCGTCGAGGGACAAGAAGTGTTGCAACTGGCCCTGAGCATTGAGCTGCAGCGGGCGCTTGGCATCTAGAGGCGTCATCGCGGGGACTCTTTACAAGGCGGTTTAAAGGGCAAGGTCTTGCAGTTCGAGTTCGAGCGGCGTAGGACCGGACAATTTTACCCGCTGCTGGGGGGCAAGCGACAGGGTCGCGCCTACGACGTCCGGGCTGATCGGCAGTTCGCCGGCATCCAGGTCCAGCAGGCACACCAGGGTCACGCTGGCCGGGCGGCCATAGTCGAACAGTTCGTTCATGGCGGCGCGGATGGTGCGGCCGCTCATCAGCACGTCGTCGATCAGTACCAGGTGCCGGCCTTCGATCTCGAAGGGCAGGGCCGAAGGGCGTACTTGTGGATGCAGGCCGTTCTGGCTGAAATCGTCGCGGTAGAAGGACACGTCCAGGGTGCCCAGGGGCGAATCGCTGCCCAGTGCTTCCAGCAATGCCTGGGCTACCCACACGCCACCGGTGCGTATGCCGATAAAACGCGGTTCGCTGATGGCACGGTGTTCCAGGTGCGCCTTGAGGCGTATCGCCATCTGGCTGATCAGTTCGGCAGGGTTCGGCAAGCTCATGGTGGCTCCTTATCAAGTGTGTAGGAGCGAGCTTGCTCGCGAAAAACTCATGGGCACCGCGTTCATCCAGTCTTCTCGCGGTATCGTTAACGTTCTTCGCGGGCAAGCCCGCTCCCACAGGATCGCGGCGGGTCAGGATTCAAATAAAGCGGTGTTTTCATCCAGCCAGCCCTGCAACAGCAAGGCCGCGGCGATGGCGTCTACCGGGTTGTCGCGGTAACTGCCCTTTTGCCCGCCACGGTCGCGGCGCTCCCCCTTGGCTTCGAAGGTGGTGAGGCGTTCGTCGTGGGTATAGAAGGGCAGGTTGTAGCGGCCAGTGAGGCGGCGCGCGAACTTCTCGGCGCGCAGGCACATGTCACTGGGGGTGCCATCCATGTTCAGGGGCAGGCCGACCACCACCGCGTCAGGCTTCCACTCTTTAATCAGGGCTTCGACCTGGTTCCAGTCCGGCACGCCGTTCTGGGCCTTGAGGGTGCACAGCTCGCGGGCCTGGCCGGTGATGACCTGGCCAACCGCTACGCCGATCTGTTTGGTGCCGTAGTCAAAACCGAGGATCAGACGCAAGGCCATCAGGCGTGCCCCGCCTGGCTGGTCAGCAGGCTGAGGTTGACCCGCAGCTTGGCTGCTGCCGCTTCCAGGCGCAGTTCGCTGGCGGTGTTGAACAGGATGTCAGCGTCGAACGGGCAGGTCAGCCAGGCATTGCTGGCCAGTTCGGCCTCCAGTTGCCCGGCTTCCCAACCGGCGTAGCCCAGGGTGATCACACTTTGCTCAGGGCCGACGCCGTCGGCGATGGCGAACAGCACGTCCTGGGATGTGGACAATGACACACCCTCAAGGTCTACCGTGGCCTGGAACTTGGGCCCGGTGGGGTGCAGCACAAAACCGCGATCGGTCTGCACCGGCCCGCCGATGTAGATCGGTACGTCCTGGCAGCGCGCCGGCGGGTCGATTTCCGGGCGCAGTTGCTCAAGGATATCGGCCAGGTTCAGCTCCTGCGGGCGGTTGACCACCAACCCCATGGCACCATTGGCCGTGTGCTCGACGATGTAGGTCAAGGTCTGCGCAAAGTTCGGGTCGGCCATATGGGGCAT
Source organism: Pseudomonas sp. Pse35 (assembly GCF_024519715.1). Taxonomy (NCBI): domain Bacteria; kingdom Pseudomonadati; phylum Pseudomonadota; class Gammaproteobacteria; order Pseudomonadales; family Pseudomonadaceae; genus Pseudomonas; species Pseudomonas sp. Pse35. The sequence goes on from NZ_JALJRP010000005.1 coordinate 163,149, forward strand.
GGCGATCAGGAATTGGTGCTTGAGGTAGGTCGGGCTGACGTTTTTCATGTCCGCTAGTGTGGCGTTGGAGGGGCGAACTGACAAGTGCGGGCGCGAGCCTGATCGCTGATCGTTCCCACGCTCCGCGTGGGAACGCATCCCGGGGCGCTCCGCGTCCCAAGAGCAGACGCAGAGCGTCCAGGCGGCATTCCCACGCGGAGCGTGGGAATGATCTGTAGTGCGGGCGTGATCAGTTGCTGGACAACCGGTCGCCCTTGGCGAACCGCCAGGTGCGGATGATTTCCAGGCGGTCCACGTCGCTCAAGTCGCCGCTGAACGGCGCAAAGGGCGCGGCTAGGCGCACGATGCGTTGCGCAGCCTGGTCCAGCAGCGGCTGGCCGGAGGACTCCAGCACCTGCACCTCATACAGCGAGCCGTCACGGTTGATCGACACCAGCAAGCGCAAATTGCCATAAATCTGTTGGCGCCGCGCCTCGTCCGGGTAATTGAGGTTGCCGATGCGTTCGACTTTCTTGCGCCACTCGTCCTTATACCAGGCACCTTTATCGCGCATGGTTGAGGCGGCGTTCAGACGGTAGATGCGCGGGCGCTTGGCATAAAGCTGTTGCTCATGGGCCAGTTCGGCTTCCAGGCTGGAAATTTCGTCGGATAACGTCGAACTGTCGAACGTCGGAGCAGGTTTCACTGGCTCGAGCTTGGGTTCGGTCTTGGCCTTTTCGCGCTGGGTCGGGGCTTTTTGCGGTTTGGGCGCGACAGTGGTCACCGCGGCCTTGGGCGTGGCCTGCCTGACCTCAGGCTTGGGCGCTGGCGGCGGAGTGACCTTCTTGACCTGGTTGTCATGGAAGGGCGCTACCTCGGTGGTCTTGGGCACTGCTTTCTTGTCGAGGGTGCCGCTGCCCTGTTGGTTGTCCTGGGCGAGAAAGTCAGCCTTTTCGGGCTTCTTTTCGCTCTTGAACGTGGCGAGAGTGATTTCCAGGGTCTTGGTGATCTGCTTGGGTTCGACCAGGGTGAACCCCACACCCAGGAGCAGGGCGAGATGAATCAAGGCAGCGAGAAACAGGGTAAAACCGAGACGATCGGCCGGGCGCACGCCGCTGGGGGAGAATTCGGGGGGCAGATCGGACGGGAGTGTCATGACAAGAAAACCAACATCGCGCGTTTCACAGGTGGCGCATGATAACGCAATGTTGGTAGGTGTCCGGCTGTTCTATGTCACTTGGCTTGTAGCTTGCGTTCAATGGCGGCCATCAGCATTTCGCCGATGTTCGTGCCAAATGCGTTGTCGATCTCGCGAATACAGGTCGGGCTGGTGACGTTGATTTCAGTGAGGTTCTCGCCAATTACGTCTAGTCCGACAAATAGCAGACCTTTTTCCCGCAGGGTTGGACCGACTTGAGCGGCAATCCAGCGGTCTTTTTCTGATAACGGCCGCGCTTCACCGCGACCACCGGCGGCCAGGTTGCCACGGGTCTCGCCGGCTGCCGGGATGCGCGCCAGGCAATAATCCACCGGTTCGCCGTCAATCATCAGGATACGCTTGTCGCCATCCTTGATCGCCGGCAGGTAGGCCTGGCCCATGATCTGCTGGGTGCCCAGGGCGGTCAGGGTTTCGAGGATCACCGACAGGTTCGGGTCGCCGGCGCGGTGACGGAAGATCGAGGTGCCGCCCATGCCGTCCAGCGGCTTGAGGATCACGTCGCCATGCTTGGCGGCGAATTCACGCAGTACATCGGCGCGGCGGCTGACCACGGTCGGTGGCGTGCACTGCGGGAACAGGGTGGCGAACAGTTTTTCATTACAGTCGCGCAGGCTTTGCGGCTTGTTGACGATCAACACGCCCGCGCGTTCGGCCTGCTCCAGCAGGTAGGTGGAGTACACAAATTCCATGTCGAACGGCGGATCCTTGCGCATCAGGATCACGTCGAGGTCGCTCAGCGGGCTGTCGATTTCGTCAGAAAGCTCGAACCACTTCTCGGGGTTGGCAAACACCTGCAGCGGGCGCATGCGTGCGCGGGCCTCTCCGTCACCCTGGTAAAGGTCGCGCTGCTCCATATAGAACAAGGTCCAGCCGCGGGCCTGGGCGGCCAGGAGCATGGCCAGCGAACTGTCCTTTTTATAGGAAATGCTGGCGATAGGGTCCATGACAATGCCGACGCGAACGCTCATGGGGATTTCCTCTAGCAAATTAGGGCGCATAAAAGTGGCGTCAGAGTGGCGCTGCGGCTGTTGTGGGTCAAGGAAAAACCACTGGGCGGGTGCCTCGATAGATTGCGCCAGGAGACTGTGCTAAAAAGGCTGGCACGGCGCAGCAGCCCTTGAATTCCAAGGCTTGCGGCGTTCATCCTGTGCAACATCAGGCAGTACACACCGAAAACCGATTCGCTGTGGCGATGGTAGAGCAGATATGGAACAGCATTCCAACGCCTTGAAGGTGATGGTAATCGACGATTCGAAAACGATCCGCCGCACCGCCGAGACGCTGTTGAAGAACATGGGGTGCGAGGTCATCACGGCGATCGACGGTTTCGACGCCCTGGCCCGTATTGTCGATCATCACCCGCACATTATCTTTGTCGACATCATGATGCCGCGCCTGGACGGCTACCAGACCTGCGCCCTGGTGAAGAACAACCCGGCGTTCAAGTCGATCCCGGTGATCATGTTGTCTTCCAAGGACGGCCTGTTCGACAAGGCCAAGGGGCGCATCGTGGGTGTCGATCAATTTTTGACCAAGCCTTTCAGCAAGGAAGAACTGCTGGGGGCGATCAAGGCCTATGTGCCTGGGTTCGCCGCAGTAGAACAAGCACACTGACGCCGCCTCACGAGGGCCGGCGCCGACCAATGTAGCGGGGAAAACCATGGCACGTGTTCTGATCGTCGACGATTCGCCGACCGAAATGTACAAACTCACCGGCATGCTGGAAAAGCATGGCCACCAGGTGCTCAAGGCCGAAAACGGCGCGGACGGCGTGGCCCTGGCCCGCCAGGAAAAGCCCGACGCGGTGCTGATGGATATCGTGATGCCCGGCCTCAACGGCTTCCAGGCCACGCGCCAGTTGTCCAAGGAGCCGGAAACCAACGGTATCCCGATCATCATCATCACCACCAAGGATCAGGAAACCGACAAGATCTGGGGCGCACGCCAGGGCGCCAAGGACTACCTGACCAAGCCTGTGGATGAAGAAACCCTGATTGCCACCCTGAACAAGGTGCTGGCCGGCTAAGGCTTGCGATCATGACCGAGTCGCAAACCGCCTTCGAGCTGCTGCTGGACATCGACCGCCGCTGCCGCTTGCTGGCCGCGGACCTGCCGTCCCAGGAAACGCGCCTGCAACGCTGGAGCGGCATCGCTTTCCGCGTAGGGCCAAACGCCTACGTGGCGCCCATGGGCGAAGTCGCCGAGGTGTTGCATGAGCCACGTTGCACCTTGATGCCGGGGGTCAAGCCCTGGGTCAAGGGCGTGGCCAACCTGCGCGGGCGCTTGCTGCCGGTGATGGACCTGGGCGGTTTCCTGGGCCTTGAGTTGTCCAGGGCGCGCAAGCAACGGCGGGTGCTGGTGGTGGAGTTCAACGACCTGTTTGTCGGGCTGCTGGTAGATGAGGTGGTAGGCATGCAGCATTTCCCATTGGATGCCTGGGTGGCGAGCGCTGCCTCGAGCGCGCCGTTTATTCAGGGCCAGTTCGACGGCGACCCGCCGTGGCAAGTCTTCAGCCCCTTCGCCCTGGCCCAGGCCCCTGGCTTCATGGATGTTGCCGCATGAGCACCGCTACCACGCCCAAACCCCAGGCCGCTTCGCGCAGCCGTTCGCAGATCATCGTGCTGTTTATCGCCTTGATCGTGTTCATCATGCTGCTGTTCGCCAACTTCGCGTACCTCAACACCCAGTCCACTTACGATAAGCAGTACATCGGCCACGCCGGTGAGCTGCGCGTGCTGTCCCAGCGCATTGCCAAGAACGCCACCGAGGCCGCTGCCGGGAAAGCGGCGGCGTTCAAGCTGCTGGGCGATGCGCGCAACGATTTTGCCCAGCGCTGGGGCTACCTGAAAAAAGGTGACCCGCAAACCGGCTTGCCGGCGGCGCCCAGTGCGGTGCGCGCCGAAATGCGGGCGGTGCAGACCGACTGGGAGGCGTTGCTGAAAAACACCGACGCCATCCTGGCCAGCGAGCAGACCGTGTTGTCGTTGCACCAGGTGGCGGCGACCCTGGCCGAAACCGTACCGCAACTGCAGATCGAGTCGGAAAAAGTCGTGGATATCCTGCTGCAACGCGGCGCCCCGGCCAGCCAGGTAGCCTTGGCCCAACGCCAGTCGCTGCTGGCCGAACGTATCCTGGGGGCGGTCAACACGGTGCTGGCGGGGGATGAAACCGCCGGGCAGGCCGCCGATGCCTTCGGTCGCGATGCCAACCGTTTTGGCGTGGTGCTCAATGGCATGCTCAACGGCAACCCGGGGCTGCGTATCACCCAGGTTGAAGACCCGGACGCCCGGGCGCGGCTGGCGGACATCGCCGAGCTGTTCGAATTTGTCTCCGGCTCCGTGGATGAAATTCTTGAGACCTCGCCGCAGTTGTTCCAGGTGCGCGCCTCGGCGAGCAATATTTTCAACCTGTCGCAAACCCTGCTCGATGAAGCCTCGCACCTGGCCACGGGTTTTGAAAACCTCGCCAGCGGGCGCAGCTTCGACACCATCGGCGGTTACGTGCTGGGCTTGCTGGCGCTGGCCTCGATCATCCTGATCGGCCTGGTCATGGTGCGCGAGACCAACCGCCAACTGCATGAAACCGCGCAGAAGAACGAGCGCAACCAGAACGCGATCATGCGCCTGCTGGATGAAATCGAAGACCTGGCTGACGGCGACCTCACCGTCACCGCCTCGGTCACCGAAGACTTCACCGGCACCATCGCAGACTCCATCAACTATTCCGTGGACCAACTGCGCGACCTGGTCGCCACCATCAACCTCACTGCCGGGCAGGTCGCCGGTGCGGTGCAGGACACCCAGGCCACCGCCATGCACCTGGCCCAGGCGTCGGAGCATCAGGCCCAGCAGATTGCCGAAGCGTCCACGGCGATCAATCAGATGGCGCAGTCCATCGACCAGGTGTCGGCCAACGCGGCCGAATCCTCGGCGGTAGCTGAACGTTCGGTAGAGATCGCCAACAAAGGCAACGAGGTGGTGCACAACACCATCTACGGCATGGACAACATTCGCGAGCAGATCCAGGACACCGCCAAGCGCATCAAGCGTTTGGGCGAATCGTCCCAGGAGATTGGCGACATCATCAGCCTGATCGACGACATCGCCGACCAGACCAACATCCTCGCTCTCAACGCCGCGATCCAGGCCAGCATGGCCGGTGACGCCGGGCGCGGTTTTGCGGTGGTGGCCGATGAAGTACAACGGTTGGCCGAACGCTCCTCGGCGGCCACCCGGCAGATCGAAACCCTGGTGCGCACCATTCAGGCCGACACCAACGAAGCGGTGATTTCCATGGAGCAGACCACCACCGAAGTGGTACGCGGCGCACGCCTGGCCCAGGACGCCGGGGTGGCGCTGGAAGAGATCGAAGGCGTGTCGAAAACCCTGGCAGCGCTGATCCAGAGTATTTCCAACGCGGCGCAGCAACAGACCTCATCGGCGGGGCAGATTTCCCTGACCATGAACGTGATCCAGCAGATCACCACCCAGACGTCGTCGGGTTCCACCGCCACCGCAGAAAGCATTGGTAACCTGGCGAAGATGGCCAGCCAGTTGCGCAGGTCGGTATCGGGTTTCACCTTGCCGCCGCCCAAGCAGGTCGATGATTGAAATACGACCTGAAGAACACCACAGTCCAACTATGGCAGCTGGCTTGCCTGCGATAGCGGTCTGTCAGATACAGAAATAGTGCTGACCCACCGCTATCGCAGGCAAGCCAGCTCCCCCATTGGATCTCCATTGTTTGTGAGATACCAGCAACTCATGAATTCTAAGCGGAGCAGTTATGGTTGATCGGCACGACTATGTGGCCCTCGAATGGGTCAAGGGCGATATTGCCGAAACCCTGAAGCAGGCCCGGTCGGCCCTGGACGCGTACGTTGAAACCCATGACGACGACGCTCTCAACGAATGCCTGGCCGGTATTCACCAGGTACATGGCGCGCTGCAAATAGTCGAGTTCTACGGCGCGGCGCTGCTGGCCGAAGAGATCGAGGAACTGGCCCTGGCACTACAGGCCGGGCACGTTGGCCAACGCGATGAAGGTATCCGCCTGCTGCAACAAGCCCTCGGCCAACTGCCGCTGTACCTCGACCGCGTGCACAGTGCCCGCCGCGACTTGCCGCTGGTGGTGCTACCGCTGCTCAACGACCTGCGCAGCGCCCGTGGTGAAAGCCTGCTATCGGAAACCAGCCTGTTCAGCCCGCAACTGCTATCGATCGAACCGTTGCCTGAGCAAGCCCTGGCCCAACGGGCCACGCCGGATCTGCATGAGCAGTTGCGCCAATGGCGCCACCTGCTGCAACAAGCCCTCGCCGGATTGCTGCGTGAAGACCACGGCCCCAGCAACCTGGAAGACATGGCGCGGGTGTTCGCACGCCTTGAAGCGCTGTGCCAGGGTGCGCCGCTGCTGCCGTTGTGGCAGGTCACCTCGGCGTTGGTCGAAGGCATGCTCACCGGCGTGGTCGCCAACAGTCCGGCGCTGCGCAGCCTGCTCAAGGCCAGCGACAAGCAACTCAAGCGCTTGCTGGTTCAAGGCATCAATGGCATCAACCAGCCGGCACCGGACGAGTTGCTCAAGAGCCTGTTGTTCTACGTCGCCAAAGTCACCCGGCCGACGCCGCGCATGCAGAGCCTGAAGGAGCGCTACGGCTTGGACGAAGCCTTGCCCGACAGCGCCGTGGTCGATGCTGAACGTGCACGGCTGGCCGGGCCGGATCGCAATGCCATGGGCTCGGTACTCGGGGCGTTGTGTGAGGAACTGGTGCGGGTCAAGGAACGCCTGGATCTGTTCGTGCGCAGTGATCGCCAGCACACCCAGGACCTCGAGCCGTTGCTGGCGCCCTTGCGGCAGATCGCCGATACCCTCGCGGTGTTGGGTTTCGGCCAGCCGCGCAAAGTGATCATCGACCAACTCGCCGTGGTGTTGAGCCTGGTCCAGGGGCAGCGCGAACCCAATGACGCGGTGTTGATGGATGTGGCCGGCGCGTTGCTGTATGTCGAAGCGACGTTGGCCGGGATGATCGGCACCGTCGAACCGCAAAGCCGTGAAGACAGCCGCTTGCCCACCACCGACCTGACCCAGATCCATCAGTTGGTGATTCGTGAATCGTGCCAGTGCCTGCGCCAAGCCAAGGAGCTGGTGATCGACTGCATTGAGGCTGATTGGGATCGTCAGCGCCTGGAGTCCTTGCCCGAGCTACTGAGCCAGGTGCGTGGTGCCCTGGCGATGATTCCCTTGCCGCGTGCGGCGAGCCTGATGCGCGGTTGCACCGATTACGTCGACGAGCAATTGATAATCAACGAGGCCGCCCCTTCGGCGACACAACTGGCGCATTTCGCCGAGGTGGTCAGCAGCCTGGAGTACTACCTCGAGCGCATGCTTCAAGACCCTGACGCGGCAGGGGAAAAAGTGCTGGAGTTGGCCACCCAGGGCTTGAATGCATTGGGCTACCTGCCGGTGGAAAAACCCTGGCGGCAGGCCCTGGCTGCGCCCGAGGGGGCGCTGTCCACCGAGGCTGCGCCAAACCAATCCCAGTTCGATGCCTTGGCCAGCCCTGCATCACGTCTCAACCCTCCAGCCTTGCAGCGTCCCGGTAGCCTGTTGCCGCCGCCGGCCGGTGAAGAACCGATTGACGATGAACTGCGCGAAGTCTTCCTTGAAGAAACCGATGAAGTCCTCGACGTGTTGCATCGCTACCTGCCCGACAGCGCGGACAAAGCCGCCCAGGGCGAAATGCGCCGGGCTTTCCATACCCTCAAGGGCAGCGGCCGCATGGTGCGCGCCCTGGTGCTGGCCGAGCTGGCCTGGGCCGTGGAGAACCTGCTCAATCGCGTGCTGGAACGCAGTGTAGTCCTTGGCCCTGAGGTGCGGCAGGTGTTGGATGAGGCCGTGGCCCTGCTGCCGGAGCTGATCGCCGATTTCGCTAGCGACGACCAGCGCCAGCGCGATGAAGTCGACGCCTTGGCCGCCCGTGCCCATGCCCTGGCCAGTGGCGCTGCAACATCGACCACCGAGCCCCATGACCCAATGCTGCTGGAGATCTTTCGCAACGAAGCCCAGGGCCATCTGGACAGCCTCGACCACTTCCTGCAACAGGCCGCCGAGCAGGTGCCGCTGCAGGTCAGTGATGAACTGCAACGCGCCTTGCACACCCTCAAGGGCAGCGCCTACATGGCCGGCGTGTTGCCCATTGCCGAACTGGCGCGCCCGCTGGATCACCTCACCCGTGAGTACAAGGCCCACCGCGTGCCGCTGGACAAGGACGAAGTGGCGTTGTTGCTTGAGGCACAAGGGCTGTTCCAGCGCGGGGTGCGTGACCTGGACAACAATCCCCTGGCGCCGATCCACGGCGCGGCCAGCGTGATCAGCCGCACCCAACACCTGCTGGAGCATCAACTGGCCGCCTTGCTCGACGCCCCCACGGCCGGCCTGCGCGTCAAGCGTGACCCGCACTTGATCACCAACTTCCTGGCCCAGGGCATGGACATCCTGCTCGACGCCGAAAGCCTGCTGCGTCGCTGGCAGCAACACCCCGGCGACCGTCAGGAACTCACGGCGTTGCTGGACGAACTGACCACCCTGGGCGAGGGTGCGCACCTTGCCGACCTGCATCCTATCGACGCGTTGTGCGAAGCCTTGCTCGACCTGTATGGCGCGGTAGAGGAAAGCAGCCTGGCGGTCAGCGCCCGGTTCTTCCAAGAGGCTGAACAGGCCCACGACGCGCTGATCAACATGCTCGACCAGTTGGCCGCCGGCCAGGAAATCAGCCCCGCGCCTGCACGGCTGCAGGCGTTACGCGCGTTGCTGGACGAAGCCTTGGACCCGTCCGCCACAGGCCTGATCAAAAGCGACGGCAGCCGCGCCCTGAGTATCTCCGAGTTGGGCGCGGCCACTGCGCAGCTGGATCACGCCACCGCGATGGACGACGAGATTGTTGAGATCTTCCTTGAGGAGGCCGTAGACATCCTCGACAGCGCCGGCCAGTCGCTCAAGCGATGGTTACTGGAGCCCGACAGCGCTGCGCCCTTGTCCTCGTTGCAGCGGGATCTGCACACCCTCAAGGGCGGCGCGCGCATGGCCGAAATCGACCCGGTGGGCGACTTGGCCCACGAGCTGGAATGCGTTTATGAGGGGCTGGTGGACCGCCGCTATAGCTACTCTGTCGAGCTATCCCAGGCACTGATGGCCAGCCACGAACGCTTGGCTCAACAATTGGAAGAGCTGCAACAACAGCAACCCCTGAGTGACGGCGCCGAACTGGTCGAAAGGCTGCGGGAATTGCGCCAGGCCAGCAGCCCGGCAGCGCCGGCTGCGGTGGCGCCAGCCTCGGGTGCCGACCCGGAATTGCTGGATATATTCCTCGAAGAAGCAGCTGATATCCTCGACAGCTCAGGCAGCGCGCTTTTGCGCTGGCAGGACGAGCCGGGCAATCGCCAGGAAGTGGAAACCCTGCTGCGTGACCTGCACACCCTCAAGGGTGGTGCACGCATGGTCGAGATCGGGCCGATCGGCGATCTGGCCCATGAGCTGGAGTTTCTTTACGAAGGGCTTTCCGCCGGTTTGCTCGCGCCGACCCCTGAGTTGTTCGCACTGCTGCAAGGTTGCCATGATCGCCTGGCGCAAATGATCGACGCCGTGGCCGAGGGATTGCCGGTGGGTTCGGTGGATAAACTCATCGAGCGCATCAAGAGCCTGGTGCACCCCAGTGATGAGCCGGTCACACCGGTGGCGCTGCCGGCGGGCAAGGCCGAAGCGGTCGCCGACCCGGCCGCCGACATGGTGAAAATCTCTGCCGACTTGCTCGATGACCTGGTCAACCTGGCCGGCGAAACTTCGATCTTCCGTGGGCGTATCGAGCAGCAAGTCAAGGATGCGCGCATTGCCTTGAGTGAGATGGAAACCACCATCGAGCGCATGCGCGACCAATTGCGCCGGCTCGACAGCGAAACCCAGGGCCGCCTCTTGAGCCGCCAGCAAGCCGAGGCCGAACGCCTGGGCTACGAAGAGTTCGACCCGCTGGAAATGGACCGCCACTCGCAGCTGCAACAGCTGGCCCGTGCGCTGTCCGAATCTGCCTCCGACCTGCTCGATCTCAAAGAGACCCTTGAGCGTCGCAACCAGGATGCCTACAACCTGCTGCAGCAACAGGCACGCATCAACACCGAATTGCAGGAAGGCCTGATGCGCACGCGCATGGTGCCTTTCGAGCGCATGTTGCCACGCCTCAAGCGCATCGTGCGGCAAGTGGCGGGCGAGTTGGGCAAGGACGTGGAGTTTATCGTCGGCAATGCCGAAGGCGAGATGGACCGCAATGTGCTGGAACGCATGGCGGCCCCCTTGGAGCATATGCTGCGCAACGCGGTCGACCACGGCCTGGAGTCCCGCGAAGTGCGGCTGGCTGCGGGTAAACCGGAGAAGGGCCGCATCACCCTGGACCTGACCCACGAAGGCGGCGACATCGTCTTCGACATGCGTGACGACGGCGCGGGTGTGCCCCTCGAAGCGGTGCGACGCAAGGCGATCAAGCGCGGCCTGCTCGCCCCCCATCAAGAGATCAGCGACCGTGACGTGTTGCAGTTCATCCTGCAACCGGGCTTTTCCACTGCCGAAAAAATCACCCAGATTTCCGGGCGCGGCGTGGGCATGGACGTGGTGCATGAGGAAGTGCGCCAGCTCGGCGGCTCGATGGTGATCGACTCGACGCCGGGCATGGGCGTGCATTTTCGCATTCGCCTGCCGTTTACCGTGTCGGTCAATCGTGCGCTGATGGTGCACTGCGCGGACGACCAATACGCGATCCCGCTCAACACCATCGAAGGCTTGGTGCGCGTGCTGCCCCACGAATTGGCGGGGCACTACCAGCAAGACCCGCCGCACTATGAATACGCCGGCCAGCGCTACGAGTTGTTCTACCTCGGTGACCTGCTGCACACCGCCAGCCGCCCTAAACTGCTGGGCCAGTACCAGCCGGTGCCGGTGCTGCTGGTGCACTGCAATGAACGCCGCGTGGCGGTACACGTGGATGCCATGGCCGGAACCCGCGAGATCGTGGTCAAGGGCCTGGGGCCGCAGTTCTCCGGGGTGCAGGGCGTGACCGGCGCGACCATCCTGGGCGACGGCCATGTGGTGCTGATCATCGACCTGCTGGCGCACATCCGCGCTCGGCAACCGGCCTTGCCGGCCCAGGCAGTGGATGCGCCGCTGATCCTCAACGACCCACTGAAAAAACGCCCGCTGCTGGTGCTGGTGGTGGACGACTCGGTCACCGTACGCAAAGTCACCAGCCGCCTGCTGGAGCGCAACGGCATGAACGTGCTTACCGCCAAGGACGGTATCGACGCCCTCGCCATCCTGGAAGAACACACCCCGGACCTGATGCTGCTCGACATCGAAATGCCGCGCATGGACGGCTTCGAAGTGGCCATTCAGATACGCAATGACCCGCGCCTGATGCGCTTGCCGATCATCATGATCACCTCACGCACCGGCCAGAAACACCGCGACCGCGCCATGGCCATTGGCGTCAACGACTACCTCGGCAAGCCGTACCAAGAGTCGGTGCTGCTGGAGAGCATCGCCTACTGGAGCAAGTCCCATGCTTGAACACCGCACCAGCCAACTCACCGGCCTGCTGCTGCCCCTGGCCGACCGCCACTTGGTGCTGCCCAACGTTGCCGTGGCCGAACTGATCGATTTCCAGCGTGGCGAACCGGCCAGCGATGCGCCGCCGTGGTATCTGCGGCAAGTGACCTGGCGCGATCGGCAAATTCCGTTGATCAGTTTTGAGGCTGCCTGCGGTGAAGCCAGCATGACGGGAGAACGCTCACGCATCGTGGTGTTGAATGCACTGGGCGGGCGACCGACCTTAAAGTTCATTGCCCTGGTGATCCAGGGTATTCCCCGCTCGTACAAGCTCGACAGCGAATTGAGCTACGTGGACGTCCCCCTGTGCCCGCTGGAACTGGCGGCAGTGCAAGTGGGGGAGCAGGTGGCGAAGGTGCCGGACTTGATGGGCCTTGAAGCGCTGCTGGTAGAGTCCGGCCTGGCCTGATCCTGAGCCCTATGAAGATCTACTGTGGGAGCTGGCTTGCCTGCGATAGCTGTGTTTCAGTCACTGCATCAAACACTGACCCAACGCCATCGCAGGCAAGCCAGCTCCCACACTGAGCTGCGCTCATCTCCAGGTCAATCAATCCGCACAAACCGCTCAATTACTGGGTGATATGTGTGAATAGGATGGAGTTGCTGTAGGCGGGTTCTGAATTTGGAATAGGCGGGTTTTCAGGCCGGAGTGGAGTCGCTAGGTTCTGCACTCCTCACTGCCAGCAAGGACTCGCAAATGGCCGTACCGTTAATGCCGCCCGGTGTTTCAATTCTTGAAAACATGGCGATCTCCAACTGCAAGCGCATTCATCTCAAGCCCGGCTCGGCATTCGCCTATTCCTGGTTTTACTCCCAGGTCCGTGCGGCCGGCCCTTGGAACTACAAGAAGCAGGGGCGTCAGTACGAAGCTTTTGGTAACTTCAATTACGGTGCCACGGGCACGGTGCTGGGCATTCCCGAAAATGTGTTGCTGCGAGCCGCCGGTGTGGCTCAAACCGTCGCCAGAACGACTCGTCCGGATTTTGGATCATGGTGGGGCGGTGAGCCTTTTGGTGATGACCCACGGGACCAATATTGGATAAGAAGAGGTATCGAATATGCCATTTCGCAAGGTCACTAAGCCCCTCATACCTGTTCTGAGTAATTGCCTGCTTGTGATCTGCCTGATCTATATCGGCGGCAGTTGGGTCCTGTCGCCCGGAACACCGGACCTGGATGAAGTGGTGTTGAAGCATTCCCTGGGCAACGGTATGTCGATCTATGGTGCGCGAGATGGCCAAGGTGGCGCGACGGTGGGGTTTTCCTACAGGTACTACGTGCATAAGGATTTGGGAAGTGATCAGGAAATACTCAGCGCATTAGTGTCGGCCCCTCCTTTTCTCAAAACAAAAGAGCCCGATGTTCAAGTCAATAATGAGGGTGGTGCCCTGCACCTGGTTATTCAGGGAGAAGTGTATGAGTACCACAGCTATGCGCTGGAGGGCCTGGGGAAGGTCAATGTGATGATGGTGTTGTGATGGGCTAGTGCTCAGACTTTTCCTGCAAGCGGGCGCTTTTTATGCCTGCTGTACTCGTTATGGCGGCTGTGCGTGGGAGATTCTTCGGAGTCTGCCGGGGTCCGATATGCCCGGTCTTGCACACCTGCGTACAGCTGCCACCTTCATTCGCGTGCAAGCGGAGAGAGGACAGCCTCCATCACATATCGGAGTTGTAAATCATGGTCAAACCTACGCCCAATCCACCCCTTTTCACCGTAAACCCCCACCAAGACAACGAAACCCTGCTGGTCAATGCCAGCGAAACCCTGTCCTCGCTCAATGCGCTCACCTGCAACCTGGCCTTCGACCTGGACACTTCCCAGCGCGCCATCATGCTGGGGATCCAGCAAATGGCCGAGTTGGGGCAGTTGCTGATCGATAGCGCATTGGAGCAAGTCAGCCCGTCCCCAGCTTCTTCAAACGGCCCCAATCAGGGACCGCTATCTAGCCAACACCACCGACCCATGTGGGAGCTGGCTTGCCTGCGATATCGGCCTGTCAGTCAACATCTCAGTAGCTGACCTACCGCCATCGCAGGCAAGCCAGCTCCCACAGTTTGATCTTCGTTACTCCAGGCGTAACGGTTCGTCCTCCAGCTTGATTGATGCCTTAACGCTTCACTCCTAAGGTAAGCCCCACGACAGCAACCCCCCGTGGAGCGACCATGACAACAACCATCACCCCCGACTCGCGCTGGACGCGGCGGCGCGACGAGAAGCAGCGGCGGCTCGGGCTGGTCAAAAAATACGCAGACGGGGCGGTGTTGCCCAGTGACAAGATCGTCGAGGCCCTTGAAGCCTTGATCCTCCCCGGCGACCGCGTAGTGCTGGAGGGCAACAACCAGAAGCAGGCCGACTTCCTCTCGCGCTCCCTGGCCCAGGCCGACCCCGCCAAGCTCCACGATTTGCACATGATCATGCCCAGCGTGGGCCGTTCCGAGCACCTGGACCTGTTTGAAAAGGGCATTGCCCGCAAGCTGGATTTCTCTTTCGCTGGCACCCAATCCCTGCGCATCAGCCAGTTGCTGGAAGACGGCATGCTGGAGATCGGCGCGATTCATACCTACATCGAGCTCTATGCGCGGCTGGTGGTGGATCTGATCCCCAACGTGGTGCTCTCCGCTGGTTTCATGGCCGACCGTGCCGGTAACATTTACACCGGCGCCAGCACCGAAGACACCCCGGCGCTGATCGAGCCCGCCGCCTTCAGCGATGGCATCGTCATCGTGCAAGTCAACCAGTTGGTGGATGACGTCACCGACTTGCCCCGCGTCGACATCCCCGCAAGCTGGGTCGATTTCGTGGTGGTGGCGGACAAGCCGTTCTACATCGAGCCGCTGTTCACCCGCGACCCGCGCCATATCAAGCCGGTGCATGTGCTGATGGCGATGATGGCGATCCGTGGCATCTACGAAAAACACAATGTGCAGTCGCTCAACCATGGCATCGGCTTCAACACTGCTGCCATCGAATTGATCCTGCCCACCTACGGCGAATCCCTCGGCCTCAAAGGCAAGATCTGCCGCAACTGGACCCTCAACCCGCACCCCACATTGATCCCGGCGATTGAAAGCGGTTGGGTAGAAAGCGTGCATTGCTTCGGCACCGAACTGGGCATGGAAAACTATATTGCCGCACGCCCGGATGTGTTCTTCACCGGCCGCGATGGCTCGATGCGCTCCAACCGCATGTTCTGCCAACTCGCCGGCCAATACGCCGTGGACCTGTTTATCGGCGCCACCCTGCAAGTGGATGGCGACGGGCATTCCAGCACCGTGACCCGTGGCCGCCTCGCCGGTTTCGGTGGCGCGCCGAACATGGGCCACGACCCACGCGGCCGCCGTCATGGCACACCGGCCTGGCTGGATATGCGCCACGACGATGCGCCTGAGGCCTTGCTTGAACGCGGCAAAAAACTCGTGGTGCAAATGGTCGAGACCTTCCAGGAAGGCGGCAAACCCACTTTCGTCGACACCCTGGACGCGGTGGAAGTGGCCCGCAAAAGCGGCATGCCCCTGGCGCCCATCATGATCTACGGCGACGACGTTACCCATTTGCTCACCGAAGAAGGCATCGCCTACCTGTACAAGGCACGCTCCCTGGAAGAACGTCAGGCGATGATCGCCGCCGTCGCCGGGGTGACCGCCATCGGTATGCGCCACAACCCCAAGGACACTGCGCGCATGCGCCGCGAAGGCTTGATTGCCTTGCCCGAAGACTTGGGTATTCGCCGCACCGACGCCACCCGCGAGTTGTTGGCCGCCAAGAGCGTGGCCGACCTGGTGGACTGGTCTGGTGGCCTCTACAACCCGCCCGCCAAATTCAGGAGCTGGTAAATGCGCGCGCTCAAACAGCATGAACTGAGCCTGGCCGATCGCCTGGCGGATATGGCCGTGGATGCGCTGATCGACGAAGCGGATTTGTCGCCCAAACCCGCCTTGGTAGACCGGCGCGGCAACGGCGCCCACAGCGATTTGCACCTGGGGTTGATGCACGCCTCGGCGCTGTCGCTGTGGCCGATGTTCAAGGAAATGGCCGAGGCCGCGCTCGACATCGGCGAAGTCGGCCTGCCCCTGCGCGAAGCGCTCGGGCGTATTGGCCGGGAAGGTGAGCAGGCCATGCTCGCCACCACCCAGGGCGTGAACACCCATCGCGGTGCGATCTGGGCCCTGGGGTTGCTTACCGCTGCGGCGGCCCTGGAGCCCCGCACCATAACCCTGACCGCCGCCAAGCTGGCCCTGCTCAACGACCGCTTCTCCCCGCAGCCCATGAGCCATGGCGCCCAGGTCGCCCAACGCTACGGCGCACGTGGTGCCCGTGAAGAGGCGCAGCTTGGCTTCCCCTCGGTGACCCAACGCGGCCTGCCGCAACTGCACAAGAGCCGCCGCGAAAACGCCGGTGAGCAGAACGCCCGGCTGGATGCTTTGCTGGCGATCATGACGGACCTGGCAGACACCTGCGTGCTCTACCGCGCCGGTACCGAAGGCCTGGCCACCATGCAACAGGGCGCCCAGGCTGTGCTCGACGCCGGTGGCAGCGCAAACCTGGCCGGACGCCGCCAACTGCATGAACTGGACCTGCAACTGCTGGCCTTGAATGCCTCCCCCGGCGGCGCCGCCGACCTGTTGGCCGCCTGCCTGTTTATCGACCGCCTCGACGGAGCGTTGTGATGGAAACCTTATCCTTTGAATTCCCCGCCGGGCAGCCCCCCAAAGGCCGTGCGCTGGTGGGTTGCGTCGGCTCGGGCGACCTGGAAGTGCTGCTGGAGCCGGGCACGCCCGGCACCTTGACCATCCAGGTGCAAACCTCGGTCAATGGCGCGCAGCAACGCTGGCAGCACCTGTTCGAACGCATCTTCCAGGAGCAGACGCCACCGGCCCTGAACATTGATATCCACGACTTCGGTGCCACGCCCGGTGTGGTGCGCTTGCGATTGGAGCAAGGTTTCGAGGAGGTCGGCCATGACTGACTTACTCGCTAAACACAGCTTTGTCGAACTTGGCGCTCGACAGCGCGCCAAGGCGCTGTTGGATGCAGGCACCTTCCGCGAGTTGATCGACCCGTTCCAGCGGGTCATGTCGCCGTGGCTCAGCCGCCAAGGCGTGGTGTCCCAGGCCGATGATGGTGTGGTGATCGCCAAGGGCAGCATCGGCGCCAAGCCTGTGGTGATTGCCGCGATCGAAGGTAATTTCCAGGGCGGCAGCCTGGGTGAAGTTGGCGGTGCGAAAATCGCGGGCGCCTTGGAACTGGCCGCCGAAGACAACCGCAACGGCGTCCCCACCTGCGCGGTGCTACTGCTGGAAACGGGCGGCGTGCGCTTGCAGGAAGCCAACCTGGGCTTGGCTGCCATTGCCGACATTCACGCGGCGATTGTCGACCTGCGCCAGTACCAGCCAGTGATCGGCGTGGTGGCCGGCAGTGTCGGTTGCTTTGGGGGCATGTCCATCGCGGCTGGCTTGTGCAGCTACCTGGTGATGACTCGCGAAGCACGTCTGGGCTTGAATGGCCCGCAAGTGATCGAGCAGGAGGCTGGCCTGGAGGAATACGACTCCCGCGACCGCCCGTTTATCTGGAGCCTTACCGGTGGCGAGCAGCGCTTCAACAGTGGCTTGGCCGACCGTTATGTGGCCGACGATGTGGCGCAGATCCAGCAGACTGTCAGCGCACTGCTGCAGCAGGGCGTGCCCACACAACCGCGCAGCCGGCGCGCTGATTTTTACCTGGCGCGCCTGGCCGAACTGGACGCGAGCGCGCAAATCGAGCCGGCGACTGTTCGCGCGCTGTATCAGGGAGAACGCTCATGAGAGGCTTGCAGTGGTTCAACGCGTTGAGCGCCAACGCAACGCCGGTCGAAGGTTTGCCGGGCTCATTGAAAGTGGCGGATGGTGTGTTGGGTGAACAGGCGGTGCGCTACATCGCCGTGGTCCCCGACCCGCACAACCGCTTCCCCCGCGCCCGCAATGGCGAAGTCGGCCTACTGGAAGGCTGGGGCTTGGCCAAGGCGGTGGACGAAGCCATCGCCCGGGGTGACAAGCGCCCCATCATCGCTATCGTCGACGTACCCAGCCAAGCCTATGGTCGTCGCGAAGAAGCCCTTGGCATTCATCAGGCCTTGGCCGCCGCCGCTGACAGCTACGCTCGCGCTCGGCTCGCCGGCCACCCGGTGATCGCCCTGTTGGTGGGCAAGGCCATGTCGGGGGCGTTCCTCGCCCACGGCTACCAGGCCAATCGCCTGATCGCCCTGCGCGACCCTGGCGTGATGGTGCATGCCATGGGCAAGGCCTCGGCGGCACGGGTGACCTTGCGTAGCGTCGAAGAATTGGAAACCCTGGCCGCCAGCGTGCCGCCGATGGCCTATGACATCGACAGCTATGCCAGCCTGGGATTGCTGTGGGAGACGTTGTCAGTCACCCGGATTGAACAACCCACGACGGATGACGTGGCGCGAGTCAGCGATTGCCTGGTGCAGGCAGTCAAGGATATCGGCAGTACCGACTTGAGCTCACGCCTTGGCGCCACCAACCGAGCCGCCTCCAGCCGAGTGCGCCAGCTGTTGCGGGAGCAATGGTGAACGCCCACGACTTACTCTGGGGCATGACCCTGGCGCATCTGCCTGCCGATGCCCCGGCCTGGGTGCGGGACGCGATCCGTGCCGGGCATCCGGTAGTGGTGCGGCGTGCCATCGCCGAGCCGGGCCATGTGGCGGTCGGTGTGCGTGGGCGTTTGCGTGAGCAGCGTTTTGCCGCCCAGATGCCCGTGGCGGCGGTGCAACGGCGGGTGGCGCCGCAAGCTTTGCGAGCGGCGGTCTCACCACGGGATTTACCGGCGCTGCGGGCCCTCGATCAACTGCGGCCGGTGCTGGCGCCGCAAGATTGGGGCGTCAGCGGCAGTGCCGGGTTTGAATTGGCCAGTGGCATTGAAGCGCTGCATGCCAACAGTGACCTGGATTTGATCCTGTGCACGCCCAAGCCCCTGGATCGTAGCGAGGCGCGAGCGCTGTTGGCGATCCTGGACACCGCGCCCTGCGCCGTCGACCTGCAACTGCAAACCCCTTTCGGTGCCGTCGCGTTGCGCGAATGGGCCGGCCCCTCACGCCGTGTACTGCTCAAGACCTTCAGCGGTGCGCACCTTGTGCTCGACCCTTGGCAGGCCGTGGCATGAGTAGCCTTCTGGTGTTTCCGGGGCAGGGCGCCCAACGCAGCGGCATGCTCCAGGCGTTGCCGGCCGCCATTGTGCAAGAGGCCAGTGATGCCCTGGGTGAAGACGTTCGTCGGCTCGACTCGGCGCAGGCTCTGGAATCGACGCGGGCTGTGCAACTGTGCCTGGTGATCGCCGGCGTGGCCCATGCCCGGCGATTAGAGTGCACGCCGGATTATGTAGCGGGCCTGTCCATCGGCGCCTACCCAGCCGCGGTGATGGCCGGGGCCCTGGACTTCGCTGATGCGATAAAACTGGTCAGCCTGCGGGGCGAACTGATGCAGCAGGCTTATCCACAGGGCTATGGCATGACGGCGCTGATCGGCCCTGATCTTTCCAGCGTCGAGGCCTTGCTGGCGGATATCCACAGCCCGCAAACGCCGGTGTACCTGGCCAATATCAATGCCGACAACCAGACCGTCATCGCCGGCAGCAACGAGGCGATGAAGCGAGTTGCCGAACGCATCAAAGGCAACGGTTTCGCCAAGCGCCTGGCCGTCAGCGTGCCGTCTCACTGCCCGTTGCTGGAGCAACCCGCCCAGGCTCTGTTCCAAGCCTTCGTCCCACTCAAGGCGCCGCGCATCACTTACCTGAGCAGCACCCGCGCGCGACCTATCCACAACCCCGAACAACTGCGTGACGACCTGGCCTTCAATATGTGCCGCGTTGTCGATTGGCGCGGCACGGTGCAGAGCGCCTACGAGCGCGGTGTGCGCCTGCAAATCGAGCTGCCTCCGGGCGCGGTGCTCACCGGTCTGTCACGCCGTGTTTTTGAACAAGGCACGGTGATCGCCTGCGAAGGCGCCCGCCTGGACACCTTGCAGGCCCTGCTGCAAGAGGAGGAACGCCGCCACCGATAACGCAGTACCCAAGGCTTTCGAAGCACAAAAACAACAATTTCGAACGAGCACTTTGAGGACAACAACCATGATTATCTACGGTGTGGCTTTTTTGGCGTTCTGCACGTTGGCAGGGCTGTTTGTGGGTGAGCTGCTGGGCAAGCTGCTGGGTATCCCGGCCAACGTCGGCGGCGTGGGTATCGCCATGCTGCTGTTGATCGGCCTGGGCAGCTACCTGAGCAAACGCGGCCTGTTTACCGGCAAGTCAGAGCAAGGCGTGAGTTTCTGGGCTGCGATCTATATCCCGATTGTGGTGGCGATGGCTGCCCAGCAAAACGTGTATGGCGCGATCAGCGGTGGGCCTATGGCGATTCTGGCCGGGACCCTCGCCGTGGTGCTTGGCTTTGCCCTGGTGCCCGTGCTGGTGCGTATCGGTAACCGCGAGCCGGTTGCGGTTGCTCCCACTAAAGAAGCGGGGTGATCGCCATGTACGAATCGATGATGAAAGTGATCACCGGCTACGGCTTGATCAGTGGTTTCGCCGTAATCGGCCTGACCATGTGGGTGTCTTATTGGATCTCCGATACCTTCACCAAGGGCCGCCTGCATGGTTCGGCCATTGCCATTTTGCTGGGGTTGGCGCTGTCGTATGTGGGCGGTGCGTTTACGGGTGGTTCCAAGGGCGTGGTGGATATTCCACTGTTGTCGGGCATCGGCCTGCTGGGCGGTGCGATGCTGCGCGACTTTGCCATTGTCGCCACGGCCTTTGGCGTGAGTGTCGATGAGCTCAAACGCGCCGGCTTCGTGGGGGTGCTGGCGCTGTTTGTCGGCGTGGGCTCGTCGTTCGTTGCCGGGGTAGGGGTGGCGATGGCGTTCGGGTACACCGATGCGGTGAGCCTCACCACCATCGGCGCCGGGGCCGTGACCTATATCGTCGGCCCGGTGACCGGCGCGGCGATTGGGGCCAGCTCCGAGGTGATGGCGCTGTCCATTGCCGCGGGGTTGATCAAGGCCATTCTGGTAATGGTGATGACGCCGTTCGTGGCGCCGCTGATCGGGCTGAACAACCCACGCAGCGCGGTGATCTTCGGTGGCTTGATGGGCACCTCCAGCGGTGTGGCGGGCGGCCTGGCGGCGACTGATCCGAAGCTGGTGCCTTATGGGTGTTTGACGGCGGCGTTCTATACGGCGCTGGGGTGTTTGTTGGGGCCGTCGTTGTTGTTTTTGCTGATGCGTGGGTTGGTGGGCTGATAGGGGATGATCGTTCCCACGCTCCGCGTGGGAACGCCTCTTGTGACGCTCTGCGTCACGGTCAAAAAGCGGACGCGGAGCTTCCTAAGCTGCGCTCCCACGCAGAGCGTGGGAGCGATCGTCCTCAGCTTTGACGATTGGCGTACATCCGACACTCCGCCAACAACGCCAGCAAGTTCGGATCGCGCTCCTTGGCTTTCAGGAACACCACACCGATCTGCTGTTGCAAGCGATACCTGGGCTGCAACGGTATCAGCTTCACGCGGTTCTCATACACCGCTGCGATACGTCCTGGCAGCAGCGCATAACCCACCCCTGAACTGACCATGCTCAGCAAGGTGAAGATATCGTTCACCTGCATCGCCACCTTCGGCTCGAACCCGGCCTGATGGAACACCCGGTTGCCGTCCTGATGCGTGGCGAAGCCCTGGGTGAGGGTGATGAAGGTGGCATCGCGCACGTCGGCCAGGTCGATTTCCTGATCGCGGTCCAGGGGCGAATCGGCCGGGGTGGCGAGGAAGATGTCATCGCTGAACAGCGCGATCTGCTCGCAGTCGGGGTCGTGGGCGTGTTCGTCGAGGGAGATGAGGATCGCGTCCACTTCCATGTTCTTGAGCTTATAGAGCAGGTCGAAGTTGGAGCCCAGGATCAGGTCGATATTCAGTTCGCTGCGCCGGATTTTCAGGCCCATGATCAACTGTGGCACGGTCTTGACCGTCAGCGAATACAGCGAGCCGAGCTTGAAACGTTCGGCCGAGAACCCAGCGGCTTCGCGGGTCAGGCGCACGCTGTCGACCACGTCGGCCACCAGTTTCTGCGCACGCTCTTCGAGCACGTAGGCGCTTTCCAGCGGAGTGAGGTTGCGCCCCTCGTGTTTGAACAGCGGGCAGCGCAGGGCACTTTCCAGGGAGTGAATGGCGCGGTGCACGCTGACATTGCTGGTTTGCAGCTCGGCGGCCGCGCGGGCCAGGTTGCCGGTGCGCATGAACGCCAGGAAGATCTCCAGCTTCTTGAGGGTGAATTCTTCGTCGATCAGCATGGCCTTGGGCTCTTGTTCGATTGCACTCGATTGTGCCCGTAAACGCGGCTGTCGTCGCCGGAACGTCACGTGCCGCTTGCACTCTGATGCGCAAGGCTGGACGCTTGTCCGCCTGTTCTTGAGGGTTACGGGAGGTCAGTGACAGATGTACCACGGGGAACGATTCAACGCCTGGAGCCATTTGCTCGGTGCAGTCGCGGCCTGTATTGGCGCCGTGTGGATGTTGGTAGTGGCGAGCCTGGACGGCAGCCCCTGGAAGATCGTCAGCGTGGCGATTTATGGCTTTACCCTGATGGTGCTTTACAGCGCGTCGACGGTGTACCACAGCGTGCGAGGCCGGCGAAAAGCGATCATGCAGAAGGTCGATCACTTTTCCATTTACCTGTTGATAGCCGGCAGTTATACGCCATTCTGCCTGGTGACCCTGCGCGGGCCGTGGGGCTGGACGTTGTTCGGGATTGTGTGGGGGCTGGCGGTGATCGGCATCCTGCAGGAGATCAAGCCGCGTTCGGAGGCGCGGATTTTGTCCATCGTGATCTACGCCGTGATGGGCTGGATCGTACTGGTAGCGGTCAAGCCGCTGATGGCGGCGTTGGGTACGGCAGGGTTTATCTGGTTGGCGTCCGGTGGGGTGCTGTACACCGTAGGCATTATCTTTTTTGCCCTGGAGGATCGCTTGCGCCATTCCCACGGCATCTGGCATTTGTTTGTGATTGGCGGCAGCCTGCTGCATTTCGTGGCGATCATGCATTACGTGCTCTGATTGTGGGAGGGGGCAAGCCCGGCTCCCACACTTAAAGGCGTTCCAGTAGCACCTGGGCGCGGCGACCAAAAATCTCTAGCAACTTGGCCAGCATATGCGGTGGAGGTTCGTTGGCACGGGTCAGCGCGTAGAGGGTGATCGGCAGCGGCGGGGTGAGCGTTCGGATATGGGTGGTGGCCGTTGAAGCACCCAATGCTGTGAACGGATCGATCACGGTCAGGCCCGCGCCGGATTCGACCATCGCGCGGGCCAGTGAATAGGTCTGCACCGAGATCGTCACGCGTGGTGGCGGGTCGACGCTTTCCAGATAACTCTCCAGCTTGGCGGCCAGCGGGTCAGCGCTGGAGAGGCCGATCAAGGGCGCGCCGGCCAGTTCGGCCAACGGCAGGGGCTGATGCCGTTCGGCATCGGGCCAATAGCCTTTGGACGCCAATGCCACCAACACCCCGTTGGCCAATACTTGAGTGGTAAGCCCCGGATGCCCGGAAAAGTTGAGCGTCAGCGCCAGGTCGATCTCGCGCATCAACAGCTTTTGCACCAGCTCGTGGCTATGGTCACTGGACAGTTCACAGGCAATGTCCGGGTAATCGCGCTTCCATTCCAGGACCGCCGGCGGTAGCAGCGCCAGCGCCAGCGCCGGGATTGCGCCGATGCGAATGCTTTGTCCCGGTTCGCGGCGCAAACTTTTCGCCAGGCGCCGCACGCCTTGCAGGCTTGCGCTGACTTTCTCGACTTCGCGTTCCAGCGCCAGGGCTTCCGGGGTGGGTTGCAATTTACCCCGTACCCGCAGGAATAACGCAAAGCCCAACTGCAGCTCGGCGTGCTGCAGCACTTTGGTCACCGCCGGTTGCGAGACGTGCAGCAACTGCGCGGCGGCACTGATGGAGCCGGTCTGACGGATGGCCTGGAAGATTTCGATATGACGCAAGCGCATGGCGAGTCCCATAACCTTTGTTTATAGGTGAGCCATCTTTATTCATTGTCGGTGACCTGTCACCTGGCTCTACGCTGAGCGCTCTTAATCAACGGTTGGGGGCTGGGATGGCCAGGCAGGTTTGCATCATCGGCGGTGGGGTTATCGGCTTGGCCAGCGCTTATGCGTTGGTGCGGGCTGGCCATGAGGTCACGCTGATCGATGCCCGTGGCACCTTGGGCAGCGAAACCAGTTTTGCCAACGGTGGGCAACTGTCCTATCGCTATGTTGCGCCACTGGCCGACGCGGGCGTGCCCTTGCAGGCAATCGGGTGGTTGCTGCGGGGCGACTCGCCCTTGAAGTTGCGACCCCGCCTCGACCCACAGCAATGGCGCTGGATGGCGGCCTTTATCGGCGCTTGCCGAGGTTCGGTCAACACGCGTAACGGTGCCCATCTTCTGCGCTTGGCTACCCTGAGTCAGGGCACGT
The DNA here is from genome assembly GCF_024519715.1 of Pseudomonas sp. Pse35. Lineage (NCBI taxonomy): Bacteria > Pseudomonadati > Pseudomonadota > Gammaproteobacteria > Pseudomonadales > Pseudomonadaceae > Pseudomonas > Pseudomonas sp. Pse35. Next base: position 187,480 of record NZ_JALJRP010000005.1, read on the forward strand.
TACAGCAGTGGCGCGAGGATGATCGCCTGGGCGGCTTCGACTGGCGGCGCAACGGCAAGCTGGTGATGTTTCGCAGTACCAGCACCTTCGAACATGCCCGCGCCAAGGTCACAAATTTCCTGCAGCAACAGGTGTTGTCGTCTGTTGAGTGCGCTCGCCTGGAGCCCGCACTGGCGGCCGGTGGCTTTGTCGGCGGCATCTACACGCCGAACGAGGAAGTGGGGGATTGTCACGCTTTTTGCCGGCAATTGGCGGCCCGGCTTGAGGCGTCGGGGCGTTGCAGGTTCTTGCTCGGGCGCAAGGTCACCGGGCTGCGCCATGCTGGCGGTGCGGTGCAGGCCATCGAACTGGGTGATGAGGTGATGCCAGTCGAGCAACTGGTCCTGGCGGCCGGTTATCGCAGCGCTGAGTTGGCACTGCCGGGGCTGTCACTGCCCTTATACCCGCTCAAGGGCTACAGCTTGAGCGCACCGATTGGCCCGCAACACAAGGCGCCGAATGTGAGCATCACCGACTACGACCGCAAGATCGTCTACGCGCGCCTCGGCGAGCAACTACGGGTCGCGGCCATGGTGGATATTGTGGGATTCGATGCCGGCCTTGAGCCTTCGCGCCTGGCGTTGATAAAGCGCCAGGCAGTAGAGACATTTCCCCATGCAGCTGACTACGTACACGCGCTCGAATGGGCTGGCATGCGCCCGGCCACGCCAACGGGCGTGCCGCTGATTGGCGCCAGTCGCTATCGCAACCTGTGGCTGAACCTAGGCCACGGCGCGCTTGGCTTTACCCTGGCCTGCGGCAGCGGCCAATTGCTGGCCGAATTGATCGACCAGCGCACCCCTTCCATTGATATGCAGGGCCTGACGCCCCGCGCCGCTTGAGGATGCAGCCGTGACCATTACCCGAATCAACAGCAACGAACGACTCAGCGGTGCCGTGACGTTCAAGGAACTGGTGTTCCTTTCGGGCCAGGTGCCGGGCGACGGCCTGGATGTGGCTACCCAGACCCGGGAAGTGCTTGCCAGAATCGACACGCTGTTGGCCGAGGCGGGCAGCGATAAGGACCACTTGCTCAACGCGACGATCTACCTGAAGGACATCGCTGCCGGTTTTACGCCGATGAATGAAGTCTGGTCCGCATGGCTCTCGCCAGGCATGGCGCCCACGCGCACTACCTTGCAAGCAGAGCTGGCGCGGCCGAGTGTGCTGGTGGAAATCAGCGTGATTGCAGTCCGTAAATAACCTCAAAGACCCACGGAGAATAACAATGAAAACAATCCTGTTGACCGGCTGCGCGCTGGGGCTTTTGTTGAGCGCACAGGCCCATGCAACCGAAGCGCCACTGGAGGGCACTTTGAGCAAGATCGCCAGCGCCAAGTCCATCACCCTTGGCTACCGCGATGCGTCGGTGCCGTTTTCCTATGTGGGGGATAACAGTGGTAAACCGATGGGCTACTCGGTGGACCTGGCAAACAGGATTGTCGAGCGTATTCAGCAGAAAACCGCAGTGGGCGACCTCAAGGTGAAGTACAACCTGGTGACGTCCCAAACCCGCATCCCGCTGGTGCAGAACGGCACTGTCGACCTGGAGTGCGGCTCCACCGGCGTGACGGCTGAGCGCCAGAAGCAGGTGGCATTCTCCTACGGGTTTATCTATGTAAAGGGCCAGTTGCTCACGGCCAAGGACAGTGGGATCAAAGGCTTTGCCGACCTTGCGGGCAAGAATGTGGTGACCACTGCCGGCACCACCAATGAGCGCTTTCTCAAAAGTTATAACGCTGAACACAAAGCCAATATGTTCGTGATCAGCGCCAAGGACCATGGCGAAGCGTTCAAGATGCTCGAGACTGGCCGGGCCGTAGCGTTCTATATGGACGACGCGTTGCTCTACGGCGAGCGCGCCAAGGCCAAGGACCCGCATCACTGGGTGGTCGTCGGCGAGGAGCAGTCGCGGGAGATCTATAGCTGCATGGTGCGCAAGGATGACCCGCAGTTTCTGGCTGTGGTCAACGAAACCCTGGGCGATCTGTACCGCTCGGGAGAGATCAACGGGATTTACCAGCGCTGGTTCGAGCAGCCGATTCCGCCCAAGGGCTTGAACCTGGAGTTCCCGATGACCAGCGAGTTGAAAGCGATCATCGCCAAGCCGGTGAGTGACCCAGTGGAGTAAGCCTGGGGTGACCCGATAAAACTGTAGGAGCTGGCTTGCCTGCGATAGCGGTGGTTCAGGCAGTTAATTTACAACTGACAGACCGCTATCGCAGGCAAGCCAGCTCCCACAGTTGATTGGGTTTACAGGGTGAGGTCAGAAGTCGCCCCAGAGTTGTTGGGCGACGGATAGTGCGACGACGGGCGCGGTCTCGGTACGCAACACCCGCGGGCCGAGGCGAGCGGCGTGGTAGCCGGCGCCCTGGGCGGTCTCGACTTCATTGTCGGTGAGCCCACCCTCGGGGCCGATCAAGAACGCCAGGCTCGATGGCTTGGCGTGGCTGATCATCGGTTCTGCCACCGGGTGCAGCACCAGCTTCAAATCCGCCTCGGTTTGCTTGAGCCAGTCTGCCAGCAAGAGCGGGGGATGAATCACCGGCACCGTCGAACGCCCACATTGCTCACACGCACTGATTGCCACCTGGCGCCAGTGCAGCAAGCGCTTGTCGGCGCGTTCGTCTTTGAGGCGCACTTCGCAGCGCTCGCTGAAGATCGGTGTGATGGCATTGACGCCCAGTTCAGTGGCCTTCTGGATCGCCCAATCCATGCGCTCGCCCCGGGACAGGCCCTGGCCGAGGTGAATATGCAGGGGCGATTCGGCCTGGCCGGCAAAGCTATCCGTGAGTTGCACGGTGACGCGTTTTTTACCGACTTCCAGCAAGGTGCCACGAAACTCCTGGCCGGAGCCGTCGAACAATTGCACGGCATCGCCTTCACTCATGCGCAGCACACGGCTGATGTAATGCGCCTGGGCTTCGGGCAGTTCGTGGTCACCGAGACTCAGCGGGGTGTCGGTGAAAAAGCGGGACAGTCTCATGTCTGTTCTCTGAAGAGGTTGTTTATGTAGGAGCGAGGGGGACGCCTAGTTCTTGCTCGCGAAAAATGTACATCCGACGCAGCGGTGCGCCTGGAATGCCTTCGCGAGCAAGCTCGCTCCTACAAGGATTTCGGCAATCAACCCGGATCACGGAAGCCCGGGTGAAAATCTTTGGGCACCGCCACACTGACCTTGCTGTTGGTGGCGATATCTATCCCCTCGCTGGCCACCTCGGCCAGAAAGTCGATCTGCTCCGGGGTAATCACATACGGCGGCAGGAAATACACCACGCTGCCCAGTGGCCGCAACAGCGCCCCGCGCTCCAGCGCGTGCTCGAAGACCTTCAGGCCACGGCGCTCCTGCCACGGGTAGGCGGCCTTGGTGGCTTTGTCCTGCACCATCTCGATGGCCAGCACCATGCCGGTCTGGCGCACTTCGGACACGTGAGGATGGTCGACCAAGTGCGCGGTGGCGGTCGCCATGCGCTGGGCCAGGGCCTTGTTGTTTTCGATGACGTTGTCTTCTTCAAAGATATCCAGCGTCGCCAACGCTGCCGCACAGGCCAGCGGGTTGCCTGTGTAGCTGTGGGAGTGCAGGAAGGCACGCAGGGTCGGGTAGTCGTCGTAGAAGGCGCTGTAGACCTCTTCGGTGGTGACCACGGCGGCCAGTGGCAGGTAACCGCCGGTGAGCGCCTTGGACAGGCACAGGAAGTCCGGGCGGATGCCGGCCTGTTCACAGGCGAACATGCTGCCGGTGCGGCCAAAGCCCACGGCGATCTCGTCGTGGATCAAGTGCACGCCATAGCGGTCGCAGGCTTCGCGCAGCAGCTTGAGGTACACGGGGTGGTACATGCGCATGCCACCGGCACCCTGGATCAGCGGCTCGACGATCACGGCAGCGACGGTGTCGTGATGCTCGGCCAGGGTCTGCTCCATCGCCAGGAACATGTTGCGCGAGTGTTCTTCCCAGCTCATGCCTTCGGGGCGCAGGTAGCAGTCCGGGCTCGGCACCTTGATAGTGTCGAGCAGCAACGCCTTGTAGGTCTCGGTAAACAGCGGCACGTCGCCCACCGACATCGCGGCGATGGTTTCGCCGTGGTAGCTGTTGGTGAGGGTGACGAAGCGCTTTTTGTTCGGCTGGCCGCGGTTGAGCCAGTAGTGGAAGCTCATCTTCAGCGCCACTTCGATGCAGGACGAACCGTTATCGGCGTAGAAGCAGCGGGTCAGCCCTTCGGGCGTCATCGCGACCAGGCGTTCGGACAGCTCGATCACCGGTTGATGGCTGAAACCGGCGAGGATCACGTGCTCCAGCTGATCGACCTGATCCTTGATACGCTGGTTGATCCGCGGGTTGGCGTGGCCGAATACGTTGACCCACCAGGAACTGACGGCATCGAGGTAGCGCTTGCCTTCGAAGTCTTCCAGCCATACGCCTTCACCGCGCTTGATGGGCACCAGGGGCAATTGCTGGTGGTCTTTCATCTGGGTGCAGGGATGCCACAGCACCGCGAGGTCGCGTTGCATCCACTGGTTATTCAAGCCCATCGGTGATCTCCTCGAAGCGGTCCTGCGGCGGGCGCAGGCGAAACAATCGCGCAAGCCTATGCAATGGTGGCTTGGGTCACAAGCCATTGTGGGGAAATTCGCGGTAAATGCAGGACGGTCTGTCACGTTTCCCAGGGATAGTCTTAATCCCTTGTTAATTTATGATGCCTAGCCTCGTTATCGTATTTTTCGATATTTCAAAGCAAAATTTTCCGCTTTAATTCGATAGGTAAAGCGCTAGTCTTGGGCACAGTTCTTACGGGATTAAGTACATGCAGCTACGTAATTCGCCGGCCCGCTATGGTTGGGTCAGCATGGTTCTGCACTGGGGCGTAGCCCTGGTGGTGTTCGGTTTATTTGCCCTGGGCTTGTGGATGGTCGGACTCGATTACTACAGCGCCTGGCGCAAAGATGCGCCCGACTTGCACAAGAGCATTGGCATCACGCTGTTCGCCATCATGCTGGTGCGGATCGTCTGGCGCCTGGTCAGCCCGCCGCCGCCACCACTGGCCAGCTATAGCCGCATGACGCGGATCGGCGCCGCGTTTGGGCACGCGTTCCTTTATGTCGGGCTGTTTGCCGTGATGATTGCCGGTTACCTGATTTCCACCGCAGACGGTGTCGGTATCCCGGTGTTTGGCCTGTTTGAAATTCCTGCCGTGGTTTCCGGTCTACCGGACCAGGCAGATACCGCCGGTTGGGTGCATCTGTACCTGGCCTGGGTGCTGGTGGTTTTCGCCGGCTTGCACGGTGTGGCGGCACTGAAACACCATTTTATCGATCGTGATGCGACCCTTGCGCGAATGCTGGGACGCAAAGCCTGATGTTCAACCTCGACTCACAAGGAATAGAAAGCATGTTGAAAAAAACACTCGCTGCGCTGGCAATCGGTTCTGCCCTGCTGTCCGCAGGTTCGGCGATGGCCGCTGACTACGTGATCGACAAGGAAGGCCAGCACGCCTTCGTCGATTTCAAAATCAGCCACCTGGGTTACAGCTACATCACCGGTACCTTCAAGGACCTGGATGGCAAGTTCAGCTTTGACGCCGCCAAGCCCGAAGACGCCAAGATTGAAGTCAACGTGCGTACTGCCAGCGTGTTCTCCAACCACGCCGAGCGCGACAAGCACGTCAACAGCAAGGACTTCCTGGAGTCGGGCAAATTCCCTGATGCCAAGTTCGTTTCCACCAGCGTCAAGCCAACTGGCAAAAATGCTGATGGCAAGCTGACTGCTGATGTGACCGGGGACCTGACCTTCCACGGCGTGACCAAGCCGATCCTGGTCAAAGCCACGTTCCTGGGCGAAGGCAAGGATCCATGGGGCGGCTACCGTGCCGGCTTCGAAGGCACCACCAACATCAGCCGCAAGGAATTCAACAAAGACGGCATGGACGTAGGTCCACAGTCTGACAACGTGCAGTTGTACATCACGTTTGAAGGTGTGAAAGCGAAGTAATGCTTCGTATGTAGGAGCGAGCTTGCTCGCGAAGGCCGCAAGGACACCGCGTTAAACCAGGATGCCCGCGTTATCGTTGACGACCTTCGCGAGCTAGCTCCTACAGGCAAAAAAAACCCGTATCTCACGATACGGGTTTTTTTTATGCTTCGCGGTTGCGAGTCAGCAGCGCTGGTTTCTCACCACGAGGGCGGCCTGGCAGTTGATCCAACTGCTCAGGTGTCGGGAAGCGATCCGCTTTCGACTCCTTGTGGATGATCTTCGGCGCCGGGCCACCCCGTGGGTTTTGTACTGCAGGCTCGGACGAGCGAGGCTGATCGTCACGGGCAGGGCGGCGGTTGTTGCTGCGTGAATCTTCGCGACGGGCCTGGCCGTCACGCGGTGCGCCATTGCGCGGGCCGCTGCGCTTGGCAGGCGGGGTACCGGTGGTGCCGCCGCTGCTGTTGCGCGGGGCGTTCTGGCGACCGCCCTGTGGCTGGCCGCTACGTGGAGCGCCTGCGCCCTGGGCAGGAGCCCCTGGGCGACGGCCACGGCCCTGGGCCGGTTTGGCCTGGGGCACGTAGTCGACGCGGTTACCGAAGTTATCGATATCGTCGTCAAGGAACTCGTCCGGGGCGCGGTCGGCCGCGGCGCGTGGCGGCTGGCTCGGCTGGCGCTGTTCGCGGGCCGGGGTGCCTTCACGGGGCTTCTGCTCACGGGCCGGGCGTTCGCCACGGCTGCTGGTCGCGGATTTTTCCTTGCCCTTGTCCTTGCCTTTGTCGCGACGACCACCGCCACCACCGCCGCCGTTCGGGCCATCGCCCTTCGGACCACGTGGGTTGCGCGGGTTGCGCACATCCGGACGCTCGCGCGCTTCTGGCTTCTCGGCCTCCACGGCGCTGGCATCGAAGCCCATCAGGTCGCCATCGGCGATTTTCTGCTTGGTCATGCGCTCGATGCTTTTCAGCAGTTTTTCTTCGTCCGGCGCGACCAGCGAAATGGCCTCGCCCGAACGACCGGCACGGCCCGTACGGCCGATACGGTGCACATAGTCTTCATCGACGTTTGGCAGCTCGAAGTTGACCACGTGTGGTAACTGGTCGATATCCAGGCCGCGTGCGGCGATATCGGTGGCCACCAGGATACGCACGCTGCCGGCCTTGAAGTCGGCCAGGGCTTTGGTGCGCGCGTTCTGGCTCTTGTTGCCGTGGATGGCGACGGCGGTGAGGCCGTGCTTGTCCAGGTACTCGGCCAGGCGGTTGGCGCCGTGCTTGGTGCGGGTGAACACCAGCACCTGTTCCCAGGCACCCTGGGTGATCAGGTGCGCCAGCAGCGAGCGCTTGTGGCTGGCGGCAAGGCGGAACACGCGTTGCTCGATACGCTCGACCGTGGTGTTGGGCGGCGTGACTTCGATGCGCTCCGGGTTGTGCAGCAGCTTGCCGGCCAGGGCGGTGATGTCGTTGGAGAACGTTGCCGAGAACAGCAGGTTCTGACGTTTGGCCGGCAGGCGGGCGAGGACCTTTTTCACGTCATGGACAAAGCCCATGTCGAGCATGCGGTCGGCTTCGTCCAGCACGAGGATTTCCACGTGGGACAAATCGACGCTGCCTTGGCCGCACAGGTCGAGCAAGCGACCCGGGCAGGCCACCAGTACATCGACGCCACGGGACATGGCCTGAACCTGAGGGTTCATGCCGACGCCGCCGAAGATGCAGGCGCTGACGAACTTCAAGTCGCGGGCATACAGCTTGAAGCTGTCGTGCACCTGAGCGGCGAGTTCGCGGGTTGGGGTCAGGACCAGTACACGCGGTTGGCGCGGGCCGTGACGTTGGGATTTGTCCGGGTGACCGTTGGGAAACAACCGCTCCAGGATCGGGAGGGCGAAACCGCCGGTTTTACCAGTACCTGTCTGAGCCGCGACCATCAGGTCGCGACCTTGCAACACGGCGGGAATGGCCCGCTGTTGCACCGGAGTAGGCTCGGTATAGCCCGCTGCCTCGATGGCGCGGACTAAAGCCTCGGAGAGACCGAGGGAAGCAAAGGACATGAGTAATCCTGTTTTAGTTAGGGCTTGGCCCAAAGGGATAATCTTGCCGGGCGTGAATGGCGCTTAGGGGAGCGCAACCCCGTCCGGTCCTGCTGCGTCTGGCGGGCACTCCACCGGCTCGCGCGGGCTGCAAAGCTGCGCAGTAGCTGGGTTGGGTGCCGTTTTCAAGACCCGAGCGGCCGGGCGTAAGCCTGGCGGAAAGGCCGCAGTATAACAGAGCAATCACTGCGCGCTGCTTTCCTGCTGCTCAACGGCGTGTTCGGGGGCTGGTATGGGTGCCGTTTGCTCGTGCATCCGGCCATATTTGGCGCTCAATGTGGCATAGGCGGGCTCTTGCTTGAAGCGCTTGAGCTCGGCGGCAAAGCGTTGCACCAGCAGGTCCATGCCTGCGCCACGGCGTACCGCAAGAAATTGCTGCTGGCGGCTGACCACCACCGATGCCTGGCTGACTTTACCTTCCAGGCCCAGGGCCTTGAGCACGTGGTGCCCCACGCGCCGGTCAGTCACCACCATATCGACGCGCCCCAGCATGAGTTTGCCAAAGTTGGCTTCATGGCTGGGGGCGGGTTCGCGCTGGAAGGTGTTGGACTTACTGAACGCGTCGCCATAAAGGTAGCCAGGGGAAACGCCAACGGTCAGGCCGCGCAGGTCGTCGAGCGTGGCGGCGGGGTGAGGGCGTTCGTTGGCATAGAACAAGACAAATTCGACTTCCGACAACGGCTCGCTGGGATAGAGCAGCAACGCGTCGCGCTCCTGGCTGTGAAAGATATCCAGCGCGCCGTCGGCGTGGCCCTGCTCGAGCATCGCCAAGCAGCGCTTCCAGGGCAGGAACTGCCATTGCACCTCCACCCCCAGGCGCTGGAACACGATCAGGGTGGTTTCATAATCCAGGCCGGCCATGGTGCCGTTGTCTTCGTAGACATAGGGCGCCCAGGGTTCGGTGACAATGCGCAGTTTCTCGCCATGAGCGGCCAGGCTCAGGCAAGAAAACAGCACAGCGGTCAACAGCTTGAAGAGGACGGGCATACCCTGAGGTTACGACGCTCCCCGAAGAAAGAGAAGCTCTGGCACGCGCATTGGCGGGCGGTCTTACTTCGCGGGAGCGTTCAGCAGGTGTTCGTGGATCGCGGCCCGGCGCTCACCCAGAATCAAACGCACCACGGGGTTGGCGAACCAGTGTTCCAACTGGTGGGCATCAATCGGGCGCTTCTGGCGTTCTTCCTGGTTTTGTCGGGCCTTGTCCCACCAAACCGGGCCGCACGCCTGGTCGAACTCGTTTTCGTGTTCGTAGCAGCCGTAGAGAATCTCGCGGATGAACTGTTGCTGATGCTTGGGCAGCAGCAGGGTGATCAGCTTGTACATCAAACGCTGCAAACGCGGCGGGCGCGGCAGGTGCGAGGAGACTTGGCGCGTATCGGCCAGGGCTTGCACACTGGTGGGCGCGCTGGCGTGCTTGGCGATCCACGCCTTGACCTTGGCCCGGAACAGCTGTTTGCGGCTCCAGTAATGGTGGATCAGGTCCGGGCACTCGCGCACCTTGAGGGTACGGTAGGCGGCGATGGACAGGCAGAACTCTTCCAGGGTGTAGGCGCCCTGGGCGTGGGGGAACAGTTCATCCATCAATTCGATGGAGCGGTCGAGGATGTGCGCATCCTGTTGGGTCAGGCCCATGACGCCGGAGTTGAGGGTCATCATGTCATCGTCGGCCACGCCCATGTCCAGCAGGCGCTGGCGCAAGGCGGTGTAGAGGATGCTTTCGTGATTGTCGCCGTACTTGGTGTAGAAAGCGTTGCACAGCAGGGTGCCGGGCTGTACGCGTTCGAACAGGGCCATGGGCGAATGATGGAAGAAGGTGTCGGTGTCGATGAGCAGTGCTACCGGGGATTCTTGCAGCACCTGGCGCAGCACCACGTGTTTGGTACGAAAGTGATAGCCGTGGGGCTCGCTCCAGCGTTTGCGGGTGGCCTCGTCCAGCGGGCGGACGCGCACCGGCAGCAAGCGATAGGGTTCGGGGTTGTCGCTGAATACCTGAATGTCGATGTTCGCGTCCGGCGTGTCCTGCAGGAATGCCAGTGCGCTGGCGATGCTGAATACGGCTTCCTGATGGTAGGTGTCGGCGCCGAAGACCAGGTAGACCAGTTGCGGGCGGGACGTCGAGGGCACTGTATTCATGGACTGCGGGGTTCCGTGGGTAACGTAAAACGACAAAGGCCCTCGTCAGAACGAGGGCCTTGGTACAACCGGTCAAGCGTTAACGTGGCAGCTTGAGGTTGTTCCAGATGGCAAGGCTGGGTTCAGCCTGGTTCAGGGTATAGAAATGCAACCCTGGTGCACCACCTTGCAACAATTGCTCACACATCTCGGTGATGACCTGCTCGCCGAACGCCTGGATGCTTTTGACGTCATCGCCATAGGCTTCCAGTTGCTTGCGCACCCAGCGCGGGATCTCGGCACCGCAGGCGTCGGAGAAGCGCGCCAGCTTGCTGTAATTGGTGATCGGCATGATGCCCGGCACGATCGGGATGTTCACGCCCATCGCCCGTACACGCTCGACGAAGTAGAAGTAGCTGTCGGCGTTGAAGAAATACTGGGTGATCGCACTATCGGCGCCGGCATTGGCCTTGCGCACGAAGTTCTGCAAATCGTCTTCGAAATTGCGCGCCTGGGGGTGCATCTCCGGATAAGCGGCTACTTCGACATGGAAGTGATCGCCACTTTCTTCGCGGATGAAGCTCACCAGATCGTTGGCGTAGCGCAGCTCACCGCTGGCCATGCCCATACCCGATGGCAGGTCGCCACGCAGGGCAACGATGCGCTTGATGCCGGCGGCTTTGTATTGGGTCAGCAGGCTACGCAGGTCGGCCTTGCTGTCGCCCACGCAGGACAAATGCGGAGCGGCGGGAACTTTGACTTCACTTTCAAGCTGCAACACGGTGTTGATCGTGCGATCACGGGTCGAACCGCCAGCGCCGTAGGTGCAGGAGAAGAAGTCAGGGCTGAAGCTGGCCAACTGCTTGGCAGTTGCCATCAGTTTTTCATGCCCAGCATCGGTCTTGGTCGGGAAGAACTCGAAGCTGTAGCGACGGTCTTGGGACATGGTCATACCCTTGGAAACTCGAAAGCCTGGAAGGCATACACAATCGATGCGGGTGCCTGGCTTTCTGTGGGAGCTGGCTTGCCTGCGATAGCATCCGCTCGGTGTTACTGGAACACCGAGGCGTCTGCATCGCGGGCAAGCCCGGCTCCCACAGAAGAGCCGGCGCCAGCAAGGCCGATCAGTAGCGGTAAGCGTGCGGCTTGAACGGGCCTTCAACCGTCACGCCGATGTAGTCGGCCTGGGTCTTGGTCAGTTGAGTCACCACGCCGCCGAAGCCGCGGACCATTTCCAGGGCCACTTCTTCGTCGAGTTTCTTCGGCAGTACTTCCACAGTCAGGCGCTCGGCTTTCTGGGCTGGCGACAGGTCGGCGTACTTCTGTTCGAACAGGAAGATCTGCGCCAGCACCTGGTTGGCGAACGAGCCATCCATGATGCGGCTTGGATGACCAGTGGCGTTGCCCAGGTTCACCAGGCGGCCTTCGGCCAGCAGGATCAGGTAGTCATCGTTCTGTGGGTCGAAATCACCAGCGCCGGTACGGTGAACCTTGTGTACCTGCGGCTTCACTTCTTCCCATGCCCAGTTCTTGCGCATGAAAGCGGTGTCGATCTCATTGTCGAAGTGACCGATGTTGCAGACAACGGCGCGCTTCTTCAGGGCCTTGAGCATGTTCGCATCGCACACATTCACGTTACCGGTGGTGGTGACGATCAGGTCGATCTTGCCCAGCAGGGCTTTGTCGATGCTGGCTTCGGTGCCGTCGTTCTGGCCGTTGATGAACGGCGAAACCACTTCGAAACCGTCCATGCAGGCTTGCATGGCGCAGATCGGGTCGACTTCGGAGACCTTGACGATCATGCCTTCCTGACGCAGGGACTGGGACGAGCCCTTGCCCACGTCACCGTAGCCGATCACCAGGGCTTGCTTGCCCGACAGCAGGTGGTCGGTGCCGCGCTTGATCGCATCGTTCAGGCTGTGACGGCAGCCGTACTTGTTGTCGTTCTTGCTCTTGGTCACCGAGTCGTTGACGTTGATGGCCGGGATTTTCAGCTCGCCCTTGGCCAGCATGTCCAGCAGGCGGTGTACGCCGGTGGTGGTCTCTTCGGTCACGCCGTGGACGCGGTCGAGGATCTGCGGGTATTTCTTGTGCAGCAACTCGGTGAGGTCGCCGCCGTCGTCAAGGATCATGTTGGCATCCCAAGGCGCGCCATCTTTGAGGATGGTTTGCTCCAGGCACCACTCGTACTCTTCTTCGGTCTCGCCTTTCCAGGCGAATACCGGGATACCGGCAGCAGCGATAGCGGCAGCGGCCTGGTCTTGAGTCGAGAAGATATTGCAGGACGACCAACGCACTTCGGCACCCAGAGCAACCAGGGTTTCGATCAGCACGGCAGTCTGGATGGTCATGTGGATGCAGCCGAGAATCTTGGCGCCCTTGAGCGGCTGCTCAGCGGCGTACTTGCGGCGCAGGCCCATCAGGGCTGGCATTTCGGATTCGGCGATAAAGGTTTCGCGACGGCCCCAGGCAGCAAGGGACATGTCGGCGACTTTGTAGTCGTTGAAATCTGCAGGCGTCATTACAGCGCTCATAGAGAGCCTCCATTCGTAGTGTGCGAATGGGCGCCGTTGTGCGTTTAGTATCAGGCCAGGGCAACCAGGCCGGACAACGCCCCATCCGAGCCTGACAGGTTGAACCTGCTGCAGCGCCCCTCGGACAGGTGGCGGGAGAACGGTATCAATCGAAGATGACCGTTTTGAAGCGGAGGCGATTATAGCCGTGTAAGCGGCACTTCCCAAGCCTTTCTGTCGGCGGCATGAAGATCGTTCATGGGCTTGATAGCTAATGGTTCATAGAGCTTGGGTCCTTGCTCTGCCATGATGTTGCCTATCATTTGGCAAGACGCTTTGGAGTGACCATGAACTTCCACACCCGCAAATGGGTAAAACCCGAAGACCTCAACCCCAACGGCACACTGTTCGGCGGCAGTCTGTTGCGCTGGATCGACGAAGAAGCGGCCATCTACGCCATTGTCCAACTCGGCAACCAGCGCGTGGTCACCAAGTACATCTCGGAAATCAACTTTGTCAGCGCCTCGCGCCAGGGCGACATCATCGAGCTGGGGATCACGGCCACCGAGTTTGGTCGTACCTCTATTACCCTGACCTGTGAAGTGCGTAACAAGATCACGCGCAAAAGCATCCTGACGGTAGAAAAAATGGTCTTCGTCAACCTCGGCGAAGACGGTTTGCCCGCGCCTCACGGCCGTACAGAGATCAAGTACGTCAAGGATCAGTTCCAGGAAGACGGCCTCAGCGAGTAATCCCGCGCAGGACCAGTGAACGCTCTTCATCAACCATAGGTCGTACCTGAACATCGCCCCCCGTTCAGGTATCACCATGGCTACGCAAGAAGACGGCAAGACCCCCAACCTGTCCCAGGAAGAGCAGCAGGACGTCGACAAGAACCAGCCGCCCCGCGCAGCGGTATTGCACGAAATCATTCGTACCCAGGGCGACCAGGAGCTGGAGCGCAGTGTCGCCGCGTTGTGGTGGTCGGCATTGGCAGCCGGGCTGACCATGGGTTTGTCACTGATGGCCATGGGGCTGCTCAATTCACGCCTGCCTGAGGGCGAAGCCTTCAAGGTAATTGCCAGCTTCGGCTACTGCGCGGGCTTCCTCGCGGTGATCCTGGCACGCCAGCAACTGTTTACCGAAAACACCCTGACCGCCGTGCTACCGGTGATGAGCAAGCCAACCCTGGCGAATGCCGGGCGTCTGTTGCGGCTGTGGTCAGTGGTGCTGGTGGGCAACCTGTGTGGCACCTTGCTGGTGGCATACGTGATGCTGCACCTGCCGATCTTCGATACCAAGACCGACCTGGCCTTCCTCGAGATCGGGCGCAAGGTCATGGAGAACGACCCCGCGCAGATGTTCGCCAAGGGCATCGTCTCCGGTTGGATGATCGCCACCATGGTCTGGATGATCCCGTCGATGGAGAGTGCCAAGCTGTGGATCATCATTCTGATCACCTACTTCATGGCTCTGGGTGACTTCACCCATATCGTCGTCGGTTCAGCCGAAGTGTCCTACCTGGTATTTGCCGGCGAGTTGCCATGGAAGGATTTCTGGCTGGTCTTCGCCGGGCCGACCCTGGCCGGCAACATCATCGGCGGCAGTTTCATCTTCGCGTTGATCAGCCATGCGCAGGTTCGCAGCGAAAGCAGCCTGCCAGGTAAAAAGGCTGCGGACCCGAGGCATCCGCAGCAGATCAACAAGGATCAGTGATGCTCAGGCGTGGCCTGGAGTTCGTCCCGGGTCACGTGCTTGACCAGCTTGCCGATGCTCAACCCCTGCAACAGGATCGAAGACAGCACCACGATGTAGGTGATGCTCAGCAACAAGTCACGCTCCGGGCCCAGAGGCAGGGCCAAGGCCAGTGCCACCGAAACCCCGCCGCGCAAGCCACCCCAGGTAAGGATACGGATAGTGCCGCGCGGTACCGTGCGCCAACGGCGCAGCAACAGGATCGCCGGGGCCACGGTCAGCAGGCGCGAGAGCAGGATCGCCACTGCCAGCAGGCTGGCCGCGAACACGTGCAGCCAGTTGAATGGCAATAGCAGCAGCTCCATGCCGATCAGCGCAAACAGCAAGGCATTGAGCATGTCATCGAGCAGTTCCCAGAAACCATCCAGGTAGCGACGCGTCATGTCGTTCATCGCCAGTTTGCGCCCCAGGTTGCCGATGATCAGCCCCGCGACCACCATCGCAATCGGTGCGGACACATGCAGCTCCGAGGCCATGGCCGAGCCGCCGATCACCAGGGCGAGGGTCAGCATGACTTCGATCTGGTGCTGTTCGATGCTCTTGATCATCAGGTACACGAGATAGCCGATCAGCCCGCCAAACAGCACGCCGCCAATGGCTTCGTGGGCAAACAGCATGGCCGTGGCGCTCACGGTGGGCGTCTCACCCAACTGCGCGATACCCAGCAGCACGGTAAACACCACCACGGCGGTGCCGTCATTGAACAGCGATTCGCCGACGATGGTGGTTTTCAGCGGTTTGGAGGCATTGGCGGTCCGTAGCACGCCGAGCACCGCAATGGGATCGGTAGGGGATATCAGGGCACCGAACAGCAGGCAGTAAAGGAAACTCACGTGCCAGCCAAACAGGGCGAAGATGTAGTACGCCAGGCTGCCGATGACCACGGTGGCGATCAATACGCCAAAGGTTGCCAGCAGGCCGATGGGCCAGCGGTAGCTGCGCAAGTCGTTCAAGTTGACGTGCAAGGCGCCGGCGAACAGCAGGAACGACAGCATCCAGTTCATCAGCAAATCGCCGAAGTCGATCTGGCCGATCAACTGCTGGATACGTTCTTCCAGGCCTGGGTAGCCGAGCACGCTCAGGCCTTGCAGGATCAGCGAGAACAACAGTGCGGTGACCATCACGCCAATGGTGGGCGGCAGGCCGATGAAGCGGAAGTTCACATAAGTGAGCAGGGTGGTGAGGCAGATGAAGGCGGCGACAAGTTCAAGCATCCGGGGTCCTTGGAGCAGGGAAATATAGGCGCACGGGGTGCGTCGAATCGGTAGTTAGTATAAACAGGTGCTGTTACATGACGTATCAATTAAGGAGGTTCTGGTGGTAGCGACAGCCCTGGTGCTGGTAGCGGCGCTGTTGCATGCGACGTGGAACACCTTGATCAAGTTCAGTGGCGAGCGCCTTTTAGTCATTGCCTGCATGGACAGTGTGGCACTGCTGTTCGTGGTGTTCGCGGTGGGCTTCGTGTCCTGGCCGCCGCTGGACATCTGGCCGTGGATCATTGCTTCTGCGTTGTTTGAGTTGCTCTATCGCTATTTGTTGATCCAGGCCTATCGGGTGGGTGACCTGGGCCTGGTGTATCCGTTGATGCGCGGTTTGTCGCCGCTGGTGGTGCTGGTGCTGACCCTGGTGTTTGCCGGCGAAGTATTGAATACCCAGCAGATTCTGGGGATTCTGCTGATTCCGTTCGGCATGGTGTGCCTGCTGTGGCAGGGCGGCGGCGGTGACCGGTTGCCCTGGTCGATGCTACCGGTGGTGGTATTGATTGGTCTGTGCATCGGCTGCTACACCTTTCTGGACGGGCAGGCGCTGCGGCGCTGGTCGCATCCGCTGGATTATCTGGTGTGGCTGACGCTGATCAGCGCCTGGCCGTTTCCGTTGCTGGCGCTGGTGCGCAAGCGTGCGGCCTTCAGCCTGTTCTGGCGCACCCAGTGGCGGTTGGGCTTGAGCGTGGGGCTGTGCGTGTTGTTGAGCTACGCTTTGGTACTTTGGGCCATGCAGTTGGGCTCGATTGCCGAAGCCGCCGCGCTGCGCGAAGTCAGTGTGATTCTGGTGGTGCTGTTCGGCATGCGTTACTTGAAAGAACCTTTTGGCCGTCCACGGCTCATAGCCTGTGGGTTGGTGTTGATTGGCATGTTGGTGATGAAACTCTAACCGTCGGATAAAACTAAAAGGAATCGGTGATGACAGTCGCTTTATGGTGTGTATTGATCGCAATCTTTCTGCCGTACATTTGCACCGGTGTGGCCAAATTCAGCACAGGCAAGTTCGGGCCACGGGATAACCACGACCCGCGTGCCTTCCTCGATAGCCTGGAAGGCGTCGCCAAGCGTGCTCATAGCGCGCAACTCAACAGTTTCGAAGTGACCCCGGCGTTTGCCGCTGCAGTCATCATTGCGCACCTGGCCGGCAACGCCGAACTGGTGACGATCAACGTGCTGGCAGTGCTGTTTATCACCAGCCGCCTGCTGTACATCATTTGCTACCTGGCGGACTGGGCGATCTTGCGTTCGCTGGTGTGGGCCGTGGGTATGGCGTTGATTGCGAGTTTCTTCTTCGTTTCGATGTAAGGGGTGTTGTAGGAACGAGCTTGCTCGCGAAGAACGTCAACGATAACGCGTGCTTCCTGAGTAAGCGCGGCGCCTGTGCGTTTTTCGCGAGCAAGCTCGCTCCTACAAAAAGCGCCAGCGATTGTCAGGTTCCGGCAGGCGCATCCGGCACCTGGGGCAACGCTGCGCCTTTGGGCCACAGCATCCAGATCTGCCCTTGCTGTTTCATATTCCCCGCCAACTCGCCTGCGGCATTGCCTGTGCCCCAGAACAGATCTGCGCGTACTTCTCCGGTGATTGCGCCGCCGGTATCCTGCGCGGCGACAGGGCGTGCCAGTGGCGTGCCGTCTGGTTTGGTGGTCGACAACCACAACAGGCTGCCCAGCGGAATCACCTTGCGATCCACTGCCACACTGTAGCCGGCGGTCAATGGCACGTTCAGCGAACCGCGTGGGCCTTCGTTGCTGTCGGGGCGGGCGCTGAAGAATACGTAGCTGGGGTTGCTCGCCAGCAGTTCTGGAATGCGCTGCGGATGGGCCTTGGCCCAGGCGCTGATGGCGCCCATGGTCACGTCTTCTTTTTTCAGTTCGCCTTGTTCCACCAGCCAACGGCCAATAGGGCGGTATGGGTAGCCGTTCTGGTCGCCGTAACCCACACGCAGTTGACGCCCGCCGGCCAGTTGAATACGCCCCGAGCCCTGAATTTGCAGGAACTGCAGGTCCATCGGGTCGGTCAGCCAGGCGATCGGCTTGGCGGTAGAGCCTTGGCTGTTGAGAGTGCTGGCGTCGTCATACGGCTTGAGCACACGGCCTTCCAGGCGCCCGCGCAGGCGCTTGCCCTTGAGCTCCGGGTAGATGCTGTCGAGGTTGACGACAATCAGGTCGTCCGGCACGCCGTATACCGGCACGTGGGCGGTGGTGGTCTTGGTCAGGCTGCCGGGGTAGACCGGCTCGTAATAACCCGTGATCAAGCCGTTTGGCGTGTTGTTGGCCGAACGCAGGCCGAAGACATCCAGGTGTTCCTTGAGAAAGCTACGAACCGCTACGGCATCGCCCGGTACGCTAGCCGCTGTCGCGCAGGTCGGGCCCCAGATCGGGTCGGCCTTGAGGCGCTGGCAGGCGCTGCGCCAGGATTCAAACCCGGCGAGCAAGTCGCTGTCGGAAACGCTCGGCAGGGCTTCCCACGGTGCGCTCACATAGGTGGCAACGGCGTGAGGTTTTGTTGGCTCCTGGGCAACTTCTTTATCGGTGTCTTTACCGGCATCGCAGCCGGCCAGTAGCGCGAACATTGGCAGAGCCCAAGCCAGGCGGCGGCCCCAGGGTTTGAAGGTGACATTCATGCAAGCAATTCCTGAAACGATTGCCCGCGCTTCACTGCATCCGGGCAACCTTATTATTAATAGGGCTATTGGTCTTTGTGGGCGGTGCGAGGATACTGGCCGCCGTTTCCCGTGACCTTGAAGCCATGATGATGTTAAAAAAACTGACCGTTGTATTGCTGGCCTGCCTGGCTTTGTCTGCCTGTGGCGGTGTTGATCCCAATTCCCCCCTGGGCCAGCGCAAGGCGATCTTCAAGCAGATGCTCAAGACCGGTGAAGACCTGGGCGGCATGCTGCGCGGACGTATCCCATTTGATGGCGCCAAGTTCGCCGAGGGTGCGGTCAAGCTGGATGCGTTGTCCCATGAACCGTGGAAACATTTCCCGAGCGTACGCGAAGAAGACCACACCAGTGCCAAAGATGATGTGTGGCAAAAACAGGCGCAGTTCCAGCAACTGGCCCGCGAACTTGAGGCGGCCACCGGTGAATTGGTGATCGCTAGCCAGGTGCAACCTTATAAAGCCAGTAGCCTTCAACCTGCGGTGCAAAAAGTTGAAGATGCCTGTAGCGCCTGCCATAAACAGTTCCGCGATCATTGATCGGTTTTACTGGTCGAGTTCTTCCACTGCGTCCTGCAGCTCTTTACGCGAGTCGGCCAGTTTCTCCTTACGCTTGTTGATCTTGTCCGGGTCGCCTTTTTTCATGGCTTTGTCGAGGTCGGCCTGACGGCGGCTGACTTCGTGCTTGGCGTCGAGCACCTTGTTTTCACGTTCTTTCTTCAAGCCGGCATCGGTGCAGTGGGCGGTAACTTCGGCCAGGGCTTTTTCCAGGCCAGCCTGTTGCGCGCTGTTGCCGTGGGCCTTGGCTTGTTTGATCTGGCTGCTGATGGCCTGGCGCTTGGCGGCGCAGCCGGTGAGGGGTTGTGCGTCTTCGGCGGCCAACAGCGGCGTGGCCATGAAGCTCGCGAAGGTCAGCAAGGCAAAGGGGGCGAGAAATTTCATATAAGACTCCAGGTTCGCAATCAGGTGGCGGAGGGATCAAAACCCATCTATCCCGGCTCCGCGTAATGTTTCAGCCAAGGCTTGTACCTGCGGGTCGCGAAAAAAAGCGCTGAGTTGCGCCGCGCGTCCCGGGCCGATGCCATCTGAGGCCAGCCAGGCTTGAGTGTCTTTGGCGACCAGCGTCTGCCAGTCTCCTTCCAGGTTGTTGCGCGCCGCCGGCGGCACGCCTAAGGCCTTGAGCCATAGTGAAAAAGGGCGTTGCCGGGCGCTTTGAATACTGTCGAGCACCCGCGCACGGGTACGCTCGCCTAAGCCCTCAATGGTAGCAAGCTCGGCCGCATCAAGTGTCAACCAATCGAGAAAGCCTGCGATTAGACCGGCCTGGATCAATACGTTCCAGGTTTCGCGCCCCATGTGGGGCAAGGCCAGGCCGTGTTTACCGCTCAGCCAGGTGAGGCGGGCGAGCAGTTGGTCTTCGCAGCCAGGGTCCAGTTGCCAGCAGCTCAAGGCGTGGAAGTCTTGAGCGTTGGGTACCTGCACGTCCACGCGTGTCTCGTTGCGCAGGATCACCTCGTCCAGTCGCGGTATGACCTGGCCCGCCAGGCTGATCGACACATGATCGCCAGGGCGGATATCCAGGGCTTGCCAGCGTTTCAGGGAGCCGACGCTCACTCGGCTGATCTGCCGATCATCCAGCCGTACGGGCTCCAATTCGAGGATAGGTGTAATACGCCCGGTACGTCCCACCCTGAACTCGACCTTGCGCACCAGGGCCAGTGCCTTGATAGCCGGGTACTTCCAGGCAACCGACCAGTAGGGCGCGCTGGCTTGCCAGCGCTCGGCGGGCGCTCGCGCAGCCTGGTGCAGCACCACGCCGTCGCTGGCGAAGGGTAATGGCGCGTTGTACCAATGCGTGCGCCAATGCGCAGCTTCGCTGATGGTGCTGACGGGTTGGCTGTACTGTTGGCTATCGGTGAAGCCCCAGCGCGCCAAGGTGGCAAGGTGTTCGGTGAAGTCCGTCGGGCCGTCTGGCCACGCCCAGACGAACAGGCCGATCCCGGCAGCCTCGGCATCGCTCAACCGACGACGGTTCATCAGGCCAGCCACTTTGCTGCGTGCATTGAGCCCGCCCTTGAGCGATTGCACATGGTGGTTGAGGCGCCAATAGAGTTCGCCTTGCAGCACCACATCAACCGCGTCGGGCAACTGTTGGACAATGCCGGGGATCTTGACGGCGGAGGCTGACCAATCGTGGCCAAGCAGGCCGTCGCCCCGACTGATGAGCTGATGCAAGCGGCCCTGGCGATACACCAGTGTCACCGCAACGCCATCGACCTTGGGTTGGACCCAGACATCCTGTCGAGTGCTGAGCCAGTCACTGACGGCCGGCTCGCTCGGCAGCTTTTGCAGGCCAGTGTGTGCGGCCGGGTGAGGTAAGGTACCGCGCGCACTGGCCAGCGGGTTATCAGGCTTGGGTGTCTGCTCGCGAGTGCATTCTTGCCAATGCGCCAGGCGTCTGCGGGCCTGGTCGTAGAGCTCATCGCTGATCAGGGCTTGGCCCTGTCGATGGTAGCTGTCGTCCCACTGCTGGATTTGCCTGGACAGGGTTTCCAGCTGTGAGTGAACGTCATCGGGGCAGGTTTCGGCCCAGGCCCAGGCGGGTGCGGCGCTTATGAGAACAGCCAGTAATACGTGCATCATGAGCATCCTTGCTCGAAAAGGGGGGCCAGCCTAAGTGATCCGCGCGCCCACAAAAAAGCCCCGACCGAGCGGGGCTTTTTACCGGGTGTTTCTGTTTACTTGAACAGGCCGCCCAAGGCCTTCACAGCATCATTGTTTTCAGCCTTGGCCTGCTGCTTCTGCTGCTTGGCGTCGACTTTTGCCTGGCTGTCGGCGAGTTTGTTGCAAGCTTTGTTGACCTGCTCCAACGCAGTCTCATACGCCCGCACTTTCAGCAGATCGTTCTTGGCATTGGCCGCGTCGATCTTGGCTTGCAGGTCTTTGGGTTGCTGCTGGCAGTCGCCGGCATTGCCGCCACCGAGCTGGGCACTCAGGGCACCGCTCAAAGCGTTCAGGTCAGCGGCCTGGGCCGACAGGGTGAACAGGCTGAGCAGAAGGGCGGCAGGGGCGAGCGTGGAAATGCGCATGAAAACCTCAATGTTCGATTGCCTGCGCGCTTATCCATCCCGGGCGGGCGCAGTGCAATATCCAAATAAGGTGAAGGGCCCGAGAGGGCGCGGATTCTAGTGGGCCATCATTTGGCCTGCAAGCCTTGGATCCAAAAAAGCCCGAAGTGGTCCTGCAGGCAACAAAAAGCCCCGCCAGGCAGACCTGGCGGGGCTCTATTTGCCGCGAACGATTACAGGCCGGCGGCGGTACGCAGGTCGTTGGCGCGGTCGGTTTTTTCCCAGGTGAAGGTGCTGAAGGTGTCATCACCCACAGTCTTCTGCGCCGGGGTGCGGCCGAAGTGGCCGTAGGCTGCGGTTTCCTGGTACATCGGGTGCAGCAGGTCGAGCATGGTGGTGATTGCGTAAGGGCGCAGGTCGAAGATCTCACGCACCAGCTTGACGATCTTGTCATCGCTGATCTTGCCGGTGCCGAAGGTGTTCAGCGAGATCGACGTAGGCTGGGCCACGCCAATGGCGTAGGAAACCTGGATTTCGCAGCGCTCGGCCAGGCCGGCAGCCACGATGTTCTTGGCCACATAACGACCGGCGTAAGCCGCAGAACGGTCAACCTTGGAAGGGTCCTTGCCGGAGAATGCACCACCGCCGTGACGGGCCATGCCGCCGTAGCTGTCGACGATGATCTTGCGGCCGGTCAGGCCGCAGTCGCCCACGGGGCCACCGATGATGAACTGGCCGGTCGGGTTGATGTGGAACTGGGTGTCCTTGGTCAGCAGTTCGGCAGGCAACACATGCTTGACGATCAGCTCCATCACGCCTTCACGCAGGTCGGCGTAGGACACGTCCGGGTTGTGCTGGGTCGACAGTACGACGGCGTCGATGCCCACGACTTTGCCGCCTTCGTAGCGGCAGGTCACCTGGGACTTGGCGTCAGGGCGCAGCCATGGCAGTACGCCGGATTTACGCGCCTCGGCCTGGCGTTGTACCAGCTGGTGCGAGAAGGTAATCGGCGCGGGCATCAGTACGTCGGTTTCGTTGCTGGCGTAGCCGAACATCAGGCCCTGGTCGCCGGCGCCCTGGTCTTCAGGCTTGGCCCGGTCAACGCCCTGGTTGATGTCCGGGGACTGCTTGCCGATGATGTTCATCACACCGCAGGTTGCGCCGTCAAAGCCGACGTCGGAGCTGTTGTAGCCAATGTCGGTGATTACGTCACGCACGATCTGCTCCAGGTCGACCCAGGCAGTGGTGGTAACTTCGCCGGCGATGATCGCCACGCCCGTTTTCACCAGCGTCTCGCACGCCACACGGGCGAACTTGTCTTCAGCGATGATAGCGTCCAGCACCGCGTCAGAAATCTGGTCGGCGATTTTGTCCGGATGCCCTTCAGACACGGACTCGGAGGTGAAAAGGGAGTATTCGCTCATCTCGATGTTTTCCTGATATTTACCGATGGTGAGTGTCGCCAGCCGGTCGCTGAAAATGGCGGACCTGAATCTGGAAACCATTACGTAAACCTACATAGAGGCTTTCCCCGGGAACGAGTCCCGCAGCGGTGGCCCAACGGGCCAGATCGTCCTGTTCAAAACCCAGCCAGAGATCACCGCAGGCCTCCTTGGCCCAATTCTGGTTGTGGCTGCATAAATCCGTAACCAGGAGGCTACCGCCGGGGTGCAGCAACCCGGCCATTTGCTTGAGAGCTTCTGCCGGTGCGGCGAAATGGTGCAAGACCATGTTCAGCACCACGCAATCGGCTCGCAGGCCGGTGTCACTCAGGGCGTCGGCCAACTGCAGGCGCACATTTCCCAAGGCTTCGCGCTCACAGAGTTGGCGCGCCAGTTCAAGCATCGCCGGGCTGTTATCCAGCGCGGTCACCTGCTCGAAGCGGCGCGCCAGTTCGGGCAGGAAACCGCCGTCGCCAGGGCCGACTTCCAAGGCCGTGGCCTCTTCACTGAAGCTCAGCTTGTCCAGCAGCGCCAGTACGCTTTCGCGGTACTGTGCCAAGCCGGCGATCAGATCCTGCTGGGCGCGAAACTTATCGGCCACCCGTGAGAAAAAATCCTGGCTGGCGGCGGCGCGTTGCCCGTGCACCTGGCCGATACGCGATTGCACATCGCCGGGCAGGCACAAGTTATCCACTTCTTCGAGCAGGGCAGCGTGTAATTTGCCGCCAAGCAGTTCGGTATGGGGCAGTGCACGCCGGTAGAAAATCGCATTACCTTCGCGACGGGTGGCCACCAGGTCGGCCTGGGCCAGCACCTTCAAATGGTGGCTCATGCCGGACTGGCCGATGGCGAAGATCTGCGCCAGCTCCAGTACTCCGAAAGAATCGTTGGCCAGTGCGCGCAGTACGTTCAAGCGCAACGGATCGCCAGCGGCCTTGCACAAGGCAGCCAGTTCATCGCCGTCGTCAGGACGCAGGGAGGGCACGGGTAGGTTCATAAGGCCAGCAGTCTAGTGACGGGTGTAGATCCTCGCAAGGCCAATATCAAAAAGTTTTGATATTGAACGATAAGTGGCGGTTATAAGCCGTCGCTATAACCTTAAGACGAACCGGTTAAAGGTTTCTGCAAGGGATTGATGCCCAAAGCACAGGAAAAACGCCCTCAAGTGACTATCTGTCATTGCCCGCAGGCGGTGGCTGAGGGAAAATGCCGGTCCTTTTTTCCGTTTCTTTTCAGCAAACTCCAGGAGATCAGCGATGCCCAGCCGTCGTGAGCGTGCCAACGCCATTCGTGCCCTCAGCATGGATGCCGTGCAAAAAGCCAACAGCGGCCATCCCGGTGCCCCGATGGGCATGGCGGATATCGCCGAGGTACTTTGGCGTGACTACCTGAAACACAACCCGAGCAACCCGTCGTTCGCCGACCGTGACCGCTTCGTGCTGTCCAACGGCCACGGCTCGATGCTGATTTATTCGCTGCTGCACCTGACCGGCTACGATGTCACCATCGACGACCTCAAGAGCTTCCGTCAGCTGCACAGCCGCACCCCGGGCCACCCGGAATTCGGCTACACCCCGGGCGTCGAGACCACCACCGGTCCCCTGGGCCAAGGCCTGGCCAATGCGGTTGGTTTCGCCCTGGCGGAAAAAGTCCTGGGCGCGCAGTTCAACCGCCCCGGCCACGACATCGTTGACCACCACACCTACGTATTCCTGGGTGATGGCTGCATGATGGAAGGCATCTCCCACGAAGTCGCTTCCCTGGCCGGTACCCTGGGCCTGGGCAAGCTGATTGCCTTCTACGATGACAACGGCATCTCCATCGACGGTGAAGTCGAAGGCTGGTTCACCGACGACACGCCAAAGCGTTTCGAAGCCTACAACTGGCAGGTGATCCGCAACGTCGACGGCCACGATCCGGAAGAAATCAAGATCGCCATCGACACCGCTCGCAAGAGCGCGCAGCCAACCCTGATCTGCTGCAAGACCACCATCGGTTTCGGCTCGCCGAACAAGCAAGGTAAAGAAGATTGCCACGGCGCCCCGCTGGGTGACGCGGAAATCGCCCTGACCCGCGAAGCGCTGAAGTGGAACCACGGCCCGTTCGAAATCCCGGCCGACATCTACGCCGAATGGGATGCCAAGGAAAAAGGCCTGGCGGCTGAATCCGAGTGGGACCAGCGTTTCGCTGCGTACTCCGCCGAATTCCCTGAATTGGCCAACGAGCTGGTACGCCGCCTGGCCGGTGACCTGCCTGCCGACTTCTCGGAAAAGGCCTCGGCCTACATCGCTGAAGTCGCGGCCAAGGGCGAGACCATCGCCAGCCGTAAAGCCAGCCAGAACACCCTGAACGCCTTTGGCCCGTTGCTGCCTGAGTTCCTCGGCGGTTCGGCTGACCTGGCCGGTTCCAACCTGACCCTGTGGAAGGGTTGCAAAGGTGTCTCGGCCGAAGACGCCAGCGGCAACTACATGTACTACGGCGTGCGCGAGTTCGGCATGAGCGCCATCATGAACGGCGTGTCCTTGCACGGCGGCCTGGTGCCATACGGCGCAACCTTCCTGATGTTCATGGAATACGCACGTAACGCCGTACGTATGGCGGCGCTGATGAAGAAGCGCGTGATCCACGTCTACACCCACGACTCCATCGGCCTGGGCGAAGACGGCCCGACGCACCAGCCGGTCGAGCAATTGACCAGCCTGCGCACCACGCCGAACCTGGATTGCTGGCGCCCAGCCGACGCCGTGGAATCCGCCGTGGCCTGGAAGCACGCCATCGAGCGCAAGGACGGCCCTTCGGCGCTGATCTTCTCGCGTCAGAACCTGCAGCACCAGGTGCGTACCGACGCGCAGATCGCCGACATCAGCCGTGGCGGTTATGTGCTCAAGGACTGCATCGGCGAGCCGGAGCTGATCCTGATCTCCACCGGTTCCGAAGTGGGCCTGACCGTTCAGGCGTACGACAAGCTGACCGAGCAAGGCCGCAACGTTCGCGTTGTGTCCATGCCGTGCACCAGCGTGTTCGAAGCCCAGGACGCCGGCTACAAGCAATCGGTGTTGCCGTTGCAGGTCAGTGCGCGTATCGCCATCGAGGCGGCTCACGCCGACTACTGGTACAAGTACGTGGGCCTGGAAGGCCGTGTGATCGGCATGACCACCTACGGTGAGTCGGCGCCGGCGCCAGCGTTGTTCGAAGAGTTCGGTTTCACCCTGGAAAACATCCTGGGTCAGGCTGAAGAGTTGCTGGAAGACTAAGTCAGTCTGCGTTGTCTGTACTGGCGCCATCGCGGGCAAGCCCGCTCCCACATTTGGATCACGGTCCACTGTGGGAGCGGGCTTGCCCGCGATGGCGCCAGTACATTCATCACTGAACTAACCTTGATCGAGAACCCCATGCCCCAACCGCGTCCCTACAAAGTTGCACTCAACGGCTACGGCCGCATTGGTCGTTGCGTCTTGCGTGCTCTGTTCGAGCGAGGGGCGGCGGCCGGGTTTGAAATTGTCGCGATCAATGATTTGGCCGACATGGCCAGCATCGAATACCTGACACGCTTTGACTCCACCCACGGCCGCTTCCCTGGCGAAGTGCGGGTTGAAGGCGATTGTCTGCATATCAATGGCAACTGCGTGCAAGTGTTGCGCAGTGCCACCCCCGAAGGCATCGACTGGAAAGCACTGGGCGTCGACCTGGTGCTGGAATGCTCCGGTGTCTATCACACCCGTGCCGATGGCCAGCGTTTTCTCGACGCCGGCGCACCGCGTGTGCTGTTTTCCCAGCCGATGGCCAGCGAGGCGGATGTCGACGCCACCATCGTCTACGGCATCAACCAGGATTGCCTGACCGGCGATGAGCTGCTGGTGTCCAACGCGTCGTGTACCACCAACTGCAGCGTGCCGTTGTTACGCCTGCTGGACCAGGCGATCGGCCTGGATTACGTGTCGATCACCACGATTCACTCGGCGATGAACGACCAGCCGGTCATCGACGCCTATCACCACGAAGACCTGCGCCGCACGCGTTCGGCGTTTCAGTCAGTGATTCCGGTGTCCACCGGCCTGGCGCGCGGCATCGAGCGACTGCTGCCGGAACTTGCCGGGCGAATCCAGGCCAAAGCCGTACGGGTGCCGACGGTGAATGTGTCTTGCCTGGATATCACCATGCAAACCGTCAGTGACACTGACGCGGCCGAGGTCAACCGAATCCTGCGCGACGCCGCCACCAGCGGCCCGCTCAAAGGTCTGTTGGCCTACACCGAGTTGCCCCACGCCAGTTGCGATTTCAACCATGACCCGCATTCGGCGATTGTCGATGCCAGCCAGACCCGCGTTTCCGGCCCCAGGCTGGTGAACATCCTGGCCTGGTTCGACAACGAATGGGGCTTTGCCAACCGCATGCTGGATGTTGCCGAACACTATCTGCACATCGCTTCTAAACAACCTCAACAGTAATTCAGGAACTGCGACCCATGACCGTGTTGAAGATGACCGACCTCGATCTGCAAGGTAAGCGCGTACTGATCCGCGAAGACCTCAACGTCCCCGTCAAGGACGGTGTTGTCACCAGCGATGCGCGAATCCTGGCCTCGCTGCCGACCATCAAGCTGGCCCTGGAAAAAGGCGCGGCCGTGATGGTCTGCTCCCACCTGGGTCGCCCGACCGAAGGTGAGTTCTCCGCCGAAAACAGCCTCAAGCCGGTCGCCGAGTACCTGAGCAAGGCCCTGGGCCGTGACGTGCCATTGGTCGCAGACTACCTGGGCGGCGTGGACGTGAAAGCCGGCGATATCGTGTTGTTCGAAAACGTGCGCTTCAACAAGGGCGAGAAAAAGAACAGCGACGAACTGGCCCAGCAATACGCCGCCCTGTGCGACGTGTTTGTGATGGACGCGTTCGGCACCGCCCACCGCGCCGAAGGTTCGACCCACGGCGTGGCCAAGTTCGCCAAGGTCGCCGCGGCGGGCCCGTTGTTGGCTGCCGAGCTGGATGCGCTGGGCAAGGCCCTGGGCGCTCCGGCCCAACCGATGGCGGCCATTGTTGCCGGCTCCAAGGTATCCACCAAACTGGACGTGCTCAACAGCCTGAGCCAGATCTGCAACCAACTGATCGTCGGCGGCGGCATTGCCAATACCTTCCTGGCCGCTGCCGGCCACCCGGTGGGCAAGTCCCTGTACGAGCCAGACCTGCTCGACACCGCCCGCGCCATCGCCGCAAAGGTCAGCGTGCCGTTGCCGGTGGACGTGGTGGTTGCCAAGGAATTCGCGGAAAGCGCCGCGGCGACCGTCAAGCTTATCGCTGACGTGGCCGACGACGACATGATCCTGGACATCGGCCCACAAACGGCGGCCAACTTCGCCGAGCTGCTCAAGGCATCCCAGACTATCCTGTGGAATGGCCCGGTGGGCGTATTCGAGTTCGAGCAATTTGGCAACGGCACCAAAGTGCTGGCTAAAGCGATCGCTGAAAGCTCGGCGTTCTCCATCGCTGGCGGTGGCGATACCCTGGCGGCTATCGATAAATATGGTGTGGCTGATCAGATCTCCTACATTTCTACCGGTGGCGGCGCTTTCCTCGAGTTCGTCGAGGGCAAGGTGTTGCCAGCCGTGGAAGTGCTGGAAACCCGAGCCAAAGGTTAAGGCTCGCGTGATCAGGAAAAGGAGCGTTCCCATGATCAAGTCGTTGGCACTGGTGATCGCAGCGGGCCTGTTGGCCGGCTGCGGCAGCACACCCAGCGCGGCGCCGGAGGCGGATAACGCCAAGGCACCGTTGAGAAAAAGCTGTTACCAGGCTGACTGGCAAGCCGAGACCATGCCGGTGATCAACAAGCGCATCGGCAACGAACGGCTGGAGAAATACGACTCCGCGCCCAACGGTCAGGAACAGGGTTGCCCATGACGGGTCTGATCCACTAACCGATAGCAACGGTGGCCCCAGGTCGCCCTGCGAGGATTGGCAATGAAAGGCGTTTTCGCCCTGGCAGCCCTGGCCCTGTTGGCCGGCTGCAGCAGCATGAACCTGTTCGACAAGGCAGAGCCAGCCGACAAATGGACCACCTGGACCTGCGACAGCAAAGCCGAGGTCAACTGGCGCTTTGCCAACCAGGCCCGCTCCGAAGTGGATGTTCGCCTCGGCGGTTCGGACCAGGTTTATCGGCTCAAGCAAGAGGTAGCCGCTTCGGGCGTGCTGTACAGCGACGGCCAGTTGGCGTTTCACACCAAAGGTGAGGAAGGCCTGGTTTACTGGGTAGCGACGGATGATTTGATTGGGCGCGGCTGCAAAGCCAACTGAGAATACGATCTGAAGTCCAATGAGATCAAAATGTGGGAGCTGGCTTGCCTGCGATTGCGGTGGGTCAGCAAAGCCAATATCGACTGGTTCTCCGCCATCGCAGGCAAGCCAGCTCCCACATTGACCTGCTTCACAGTGGCACTAGCGCTAAGCCACACCAGCAATAACGATTCAGCAGCTCAAGCTCAACCCCTTGATCTGCAATAACTTGAATAGCAGCCGCCGCTACGGCAGGCTTGCACGATTAACGACCCTCGACCGGGAGAGACAACACAATGGCACTTATCAGCATGCGTCAAATGCTGGACCACGCAGCCGAGTTCGGCTACGGCGTCCCAGCCTTTAACGTCAACAACCTTGAGCAGATGCGCGCCATCATGGAGGCCGCTGACAAGACCGACTCCCCTGTGATCGTCCAGGCTTCGGCCGGTGCGCGCAAATACGCTGGCGCCCCGTTCCTGCGTCACCTGATCCTCGCCGCCATCGAAGAATTCCCGCACATCCCGGTGTGCATGCACCAGGACCACGGCACCAGCCCTGACGTGTGCCAGCGCTCGATCCAACTGGGCTTCAGCTCGGTGATGATGGACGGTTCCCTCGGCGAAGACGGCAAGACCCCAACCGACTACGAGTACAACGTACGCGTCACCCAACAAACCGTGGCCATGGCGCACGCCTGCGGCGTTTCGGTTGAAGGCGAGCTGGGCTGCCTGGGTTCGCTTGAAACTGGCATGGCCGGCGAAGAAGACGGCATCGGCGCCGAAGGCGTGCTGGACCATAGCCAGATGCTGACCGACCCGGAAGAAGCCGCCGATTTCGTCAAGAAGACCCAGGTCGACGCCCTGGCCATCGCCATCGGCACCAGCCACGGCGCCTACAAGTTCACCAAGCCACCTACCGGCGACGTGTTGGCCATCGACCGCATCAAGGAAATCCACAAGCGCATCCCCAACACCCACCTGGTGATGCACGGTTCTTCCTCGGTACCGCAAGAGTGGCTGGCGATCATCAACCAGTACGGCGGCGACATCAAAGAAACCTACGGCGTACCGGTTGAAGAAATTGTCGAAGGCATCAAGTACGGCGTGCGCAAGGTCAACATCGACACCGACCTGCGCCTGGCATCCACCGGTGCGATGCGTCGCCTGATGGCCACCAACCCGAGCGAGTTCGACCCACGTAAATTCTTCGGCGCCACTGTGACGGCGATGCGTGATGTGTGTATTGCGCGTTATGAAGCCTTTGGTACTGCGGGTAATGCTTCGAAGATCAAGCCGATCTCGTTGGAAGCGATGTACCAGCGGTATTTGAAAGGTGAGTTGAACGCTAAGGTGAACTAAGCCTCAAGTGTTAATAAAAGCCCGCAGCGATGCGGGCTTTTTTATGGACACCATTTAATCAACTTGCAGATGAAGCGCCGAAACCACGGCGTTCTTTGGCTTGTCGCAACGGTGCTGTAGCACCCACACCGGACCTTTAGCCGACGCACGGTCAATGTGGGAGCCGGGCTTGCCCGCGATGGCAGTGTGTCAGGCGCCGAGGATATTGGCTGATACGCCGCCATCGCGGGCAAGCCCGGCTCCCACAGGGTGCAACGGTGTGTTTAAGACTTTGGGTTTATCTGGGAAAAATCCTGTGTCTCACGGGACGATTCACTCGTGATCAATATCCAATTTCGCAAACGTCACCCGCGCACCCTCATTGGTGTCGCCCGTATTGTCCTGCACATACACCCCCGCCTTGAAGTACAACGGCTTGTCGCCCCATGCCGCGCCAATCCGTTCATTCCACTCACTGTCAGCGGCATACACGCTCAGCAGCCCGGCTTTGTTGAGGTTGATCACGTAGGTGAAGCTCTTCTGCAGTGGCACATTGGAGGCGACGATGATCACCTGGCTTTCGGCCTCGTCCGGGCGCATGCGCACTTTGGCGACGATGTTGCCGGTCTGGGTTTTCTCCTTGAATTGGTACTCCAGCTTGATCAGCGGTTTCTGGCTGTCGTAGGCATGGATCTGGCCGATCACGATCTTGCCGGAGGAGGGCACCTGGTTGACGGTGAGGGTGGCGCGCAGGAAGTTGTCGGCCTCGGGGTAGGTCCAGTTACGCAGGCGGCCGTCGGCGTAGGTTTCGCGCAGTTCGCTGCGTGGGTAGATGGCGTTTTCGGTGCGCGAGCCCGTCACAGGTGTCCAGAACTGCACGTCGCTGCCTTCGGCCTGGAAGTATTGATCGTTGAAGCCGCTCAGCAGCCTTGGCGTTTCAATGGTCGTGGGTGGGGAGCCGACCGGAATGCTCAGGTTCCAGGTGGAAAGGTCGATCATGGTGTTGGCCTTTTTACAGAGGGTGTAGGCATTGGCCCAAAGGGCCTTCCAGGTTCTTTATAGGCCGTGCTGGTGAGATTGTTAAACAATTGCTGGCAATTTATTGGCGTCAGCTAAATGTCAAAAAGCCATGTCGCCCGTGAACCGCGGGCTACAGGGCCTTACCGTTAGTCGGCTTCCTGGCCTTTGGCACAATGAGGGCACCCACGTCACTTCTGCTTTTTTGGCCGCGCGGCTAGAGTGAGCCCTCAGTGTTTATCCGGCCTTGGTAGCAAAAGTGACCGGTGTAGCTCCCTAAGGAAGAGACGTAGCATGGATGGCGCTCCACAACACGACGATGCAATTTCGGTTCTGTTGGTGGTCGATGACTACCCGGAAAACCTCGTCAGCATGCGTGCGCTGTTGCAGCGTGACGACTGGCGGGTGATAACCGCCGCGTCTGGCCTGGAAGCCTTGGAGTTACTGCTGGCCCACGAGGTCGACCTGGTGCTGCTGGACGTGCGCATGCCGGGCATGGACGGTTTCGAGGTGGCGCGCCTGATGCGTGGCAGCCAGCGTACGCGCATGACGCCGATTATCTTTCTGACGGCCACCGCCCATTCGCCCGACGCGGTGCTGGAAGGCTACGCCAGTGGTGCGATCGACTACCTGTTCAAGCCCTTTGACCCGCACATCCTCAAGCCCAAGGTGCAGGCCTTGCTCGAGCACCAGCGCAATCGCCGTGCCTTGCAGCGCCTGAGCCATGACCTGGAATTGGCCCGCGCTTTTAATGCCTCGGTGCTGGATAACGCCGCCGAGGGCATTCTGGTGGTGAGCGAAAACAGTGTGATCGAGTATGCCAACCCGGCCATTTCCCGGCTGTTGAATGCAACGATGGCTGAGTTGCAGGGCGAAAGTTTCCTCAGTTTCCTGCAAAAGCCCCATGTGCCAGCCTGGTTGGGCTTTCCCATGTACGAGGCATATCGCCGGGGCGAGACGTGGCGCCAACACGATGCCATTTTGCGCACCGGTCGGGGCCAGCAAGTGCCGGTAGCGTTGTCCTGCGCGCCTTTGCCTGCGGAGCAGAAGGCAATGGTGGTGACGGTGCTGGACATGTCTGAAGTGCGTCACCTGCATCAGCAACTGGAATTCCAGGCCGTGACCGACCCGCTGACCGGGCTGCTGAACCGGCGCGGTTTCCATCAGGCGATGGAGAATACGTTGCTGCGCAGCGAACGTAGCGAGCAGGCGCTGGTATTGCTGTACCTGGACCTGGATGGCTTCAAGCGGGTCAACGATACGTTGGGCCATGACGCCGGGGATCGCGTGCTGCGTTGGGTTTCGGAGCAGATGCAAGCATGCCTGCGTTCCTACGACATTCTCGGGCGCATGGGTGGGGATGAATTCACCGCGTTGCTGGAGCTGGAGTTTCCCGAGCAGGCCGCGAAGATCGCGGAAAAGCTCATCGAGCGGGTATCGGTGTGCCAGCAGGTCGATGGTCTGGAGGTGATGCTTGGGGTCAGTATTGGCATCGCGACGTTCCCGGATTGCGGCTCGGACTTGAGCGGCCTGCTACGGGCCGCGGACATTGCCATGTACGAAGCCAAGCGCGCCGGCCGTCAGCAGTATCGTTACTACGACCAGGAAATGAACGGCCGCGCCCGCTCGCGGTTGATGCTGGAAGACAGTGTACGTACCGCCATCGCCAACAAGGATTTCACCTTGGTGTACCAGCCTCAGGTCTCTCTGGAAGACGGGCGTTTGCGCGGCGTCGAAGCGCTGTTGCGCTGGCAGCATCCCAGCGTCGGCGATGTGCCGCCGGGCCTGTTCTTGCCACTGCTGGAAGAGGCGCGGTTGATCAACCAGTTGAGTGCCTGGATCTACCAGCAAGTCGCCGCCCAGCGCCAGGCCTGGCAAGCCACCTTCGACCCCGAACTGGTGTTGAGCGTGAGCCTGAGCAGCAGCCAGTTCAACATGCCCAACCTGGCCAACCAACTGCAGCAGATGCTGGAGCGACATGGGTTACAGGCGCGACAACTGGAGGTGGAAATCGGCGAAGACTGCTTGATGAGCAATCTCGCCGAGTCCACCAAGCAACTCCAGTTACTGCGCCGGATAGGGGTGCGGATTGCCCTGGACGATTTTGGCTGCGGCCAGTGCTCCCTGGCCCATTTGCGCGACTTGGCGTTCGACACCCTCAAGCTCGACCCTCAACTGGTGGCCCGCCTGCCTGGCTCGGTGCGGGATGCGGCGATGGCGCGCAGCATCATCCAACTGTGTGAGCATTTTGGTGTGCTGGTGATCGCCGAAGGCGTGGAGACCCTTGAGCAAACCCAGTGGCTCAAGGCCAATGGCTGCGCCCATATCCAGGGGCCGTGGGCTGCGCTGCCGTTGATGGCCGAGGACGTTGCCGGCTGGTCGTACCCTCGCGCGCTTTGAATTCGCTACACTGGCGCCCGTCCCAATTGCGTTGCAGAGCCCATGACCGCGTTGAAATACCTCCAGGCATACCCCGCCGCGCTCCAGGAGCAAGTGCGCCAACTGATCGCCAAGGACCAGTTGGGGGCTTACCTGGACCAGCGTTACCCCGAACGCCATGCGGTGCAGAGCGACAAGGCCCTGTACGCCTATGCCCTGGCCTTGAAGCAGGAGCACCTGCGCAACGCGCCGTCTATCGACAAAGTGCTGTTCGACAACCGCCTGGACCTGACCCATCGTGCCTTGGGTTTACACACCACGATTTCCCGGGTGCAGGGCGGTAATCTCAAATCCAAGAAAGAGATCCGCATCGCTTCGCTGTTCAAGGAGGCGGCCCCGGAGTTTCTGCGCATGATCGTGGTGCACGAGCTGGCGCACTTCAAGGAATCGGACCACAACAAGGCGTTCTATAAACTCTGCCAATACATGATGCCGGGCTACCATCAGGTGGAATTCGACCTGCGTGTGTACCTCACCTGGCGCGATTTGCAGGGTAAGCCCTAACCCCAAGGCGACTGACCATGGATGTGAGCAAGACCAAAAGCAGCTTCTACCGCCGCCTGTACGTGGCGTACTTGATCGACAGCCAACTGGCCAGCAGCGTCCCGGCGCTGACCGAGGCCACCGGTATGCCTCGGCGTACCGCCCAGGACACCATTGCGGCGTTGGCCGACCTGGATATTGTGTGTGAGTTCGAGCAGGAGGACGGTGCGCGTCACCATGCCGGGCGCTATCGGATTCGGGACTGGGGGGCGATTGATCGGGGGTGGATCGAGGCTAATCTGGCGTCGATCAAGCAGGTGTTGGGCTATCCCTGAAGGTCGGCTTAGGCAGGACTGACGCTATCGCGGGCAAGCCCGGCTCCCACAGTCCAATGTGGGAGCTGGCTTGCCTGCGATGGCGCCCTCAGATGCGCCGCATACCAATATGTGGAATATCATCTTCCAGGTATTCCTCACCCGCCACCACAAACCCATATCGCCCGTAATACCCCTGCAAATGCGCCTGGGCCGAGAGAAAAATCGGCGTTTGCGGCCAGATATCCTCAATGCGCTCAAGCGCCTCCTCCATCATGTGATGCCCCAGCCCGGTGCCCCGTGCCGCTGGCGAAACGATGACGCGACCAATCACCACATCGCCGCCCTGGGACTCCGGGTCCAGCAGGCGCAGGTAAGCCAATAGCTCATTATCTTGCCAGGCCATCAGGTGATGGGTGTCACCCGCCAGGTCCTGCCCGTCGATGTCCTGATACGCGCATTTCTGCTCGACGACGAATACCTCGCTGCGCAAGCGCAGGACGGCATACAGCTGGTCCTTGCCCAAGTCGTCGTGATGTTTGCAAATCCAATCAACCGTCATGATGTGTGCTCTTGTAAAGACGTGCCTGGATAGTAAGCGCGGCGGGCGCTGCTGTCTAAAATTGGCAAATGTGTGAATGGCGTCAATTTGCCATCATTGAGTGCGTGCGCTGCTGGCTGCTTTGTGTAATCTGCAATGCAGGCTCATTGATGAGCTACTGTTATCAGGCCACCGCCTGCCCGCCAAGGACTTTGAGCATGCCGAGATTGACTCGTGCCGTTGCTTTGATCGCAGTGCTGCTGCTGGCCCAGCCGGTGCTGGCACAGCGTCTGCGTTTGGTGGCGGATGGCTGGCCGCCCTTCACCGATGCCACCTTGATCAATGGCGGTTTGGCCACGGATATCGTCAGCACGGCCCTGGCCCGTGCGGGGTACGCCAGTGACTTTGAGCAGGTGCCCTGGGCCCGTGCGCTCAAGGGCGTGGGCGATGGGCGCTACGATGTGCTGATCAACGCCTGGTACGACGAGGCCCGCACGCAGTTTGGCCAGTTTTCTGCTGAGTACCTGCTTAACCGTGTGCGCTTTCTCAAGCGCAGCGACGATGACATTGTTTATCACAGCCTGGCCCGACTGCGCGACGAGACCATCGCCGTGGTACGCGGTTACGCTTACTCGGCGGCGTTCGATCAAGACTCCCAGCTACAGAAAGTACCCGTGCACAACTTCGCCATGGCGGTGCGCATGCTCGCTGCGCGGCGTGTGCGGTTGACGCTGGAGGACGAATACGTAGCGCGTTATTACCTGGCTCGGGAGTCGCCGCGGGTGCGCAATGCGGTGGCGTTTGTGGGCAAGCCGTTGAGCGAGAACAGCCTGCACATTCTGGTCAGTTTGAAGAACCCCGAGCACGCGCAGATTGTCGCCAGCTTTGATCGGGAGATTGCCAGGATGAAGGCTGATGGCAGTTATGCGCGCTTGATGAAGGCGCATGGGATGTAGCGTGCTTGCGGGCCTCATCGCGGGCAAGCCGGGCTCCCACATTTTGCCCGCATTCTTATGTTGGAACTCGGTCAAATGTGGGAACTGGCTTGCCTGCGATAGCGGTCTAAGCCGCACCGGTATCCTTGATCAGATGCGCCGCCAACGTACGCAACGGCCCCAACTGCCGGCAGATCAACGCCAACTGCGTCTGCACCAACCGCTGCGCCTCATCGATCTCATCGGGCATTTGCTCCAGCTCGGCTGCCAACCCCTCCTCGGCATCACTCTGGATCGCAATCGACTGTTTGTTGGCCAGGCCCGTAGCAATCTCATCGATACTCGCCGCCAGGCTGTTGCCCGCGCCTTCGATCAAGTGCTCGCGCACGTCGGCCGGTAACTGAGTATCGCGGTGCGCACCCAACCCCGACAAATAGCTGAGCAAGGTGTGAGACAGCACCAGGAACCGAAAACCCACGTCGGCTTCCTTACGAAAGTGCCCCGGCTCCATCAGCATATTGGCCAGGGTGGTGGACAACGCGGCGTCGGCGTTGTGCGCGTTGCGGCGGGCCAGGCGGTAAGCCAGGTCGTCGCTCTTGCCGGCGGCGTATTGCTGCATGATCTGGCGCAGGTAGATGCTGTTGCAGGTCAGGGTGTTGGCCAGCACTTTGTTCAAGCGCCGGCCTTGCCAGTCCGGCAGGAACAGGAATACCGCCAGGCCAGCGATCAGGCTGCCGAGCAAGGTATCGAACAGGCGTGGCAGGAACAGCCCGTAGCCATCACCCACCTGGTTGAAGCAGAACAGCACCATCAGGGTGATCGCCGCCGTCGCCAGGGTGTAGCGGGTGGTGCGGTTGATAAAGAACACCAGGCCCGCGGCGATAGCGAACATCGACTGCACCACCGGGTTGGGGAACAGATCGAACAGCGCCCAGGCCACGGTGAGGCCGATGGCGGTGCCGATAATCCGCTGGCCGAGCTTGCGCCGGGTGGCGCCGTAGCTCGGTTGGCAGACGAACAGGGTGGTGAGGATGATCCAGTAACCCTGGGACGCGTGGATAGCGTGCAGGGTGGCGTAGCCGACGGTCAACGCCAGGGACAGGCGCAGGGCATGGCGAAACAGCAGCGAGGTGGGTGTGAGTTGGGTGCGCAGGCGCGTCCACATTTCCTTGAGGTTGCGCGGGGCGCGGTCCAACAGGTTACTGTCGGTGGCGTCCGCCAGGGCATCGGGATTGCTGGCGTCGCCCAGCAGGCGGTCGAGTGTGGACAGGTTGGCCGCCAAGGCGCGCAATGAACGCAGCAGGCCGCGCCAGGCCGGGTTGCTCTGGATGCGCAGGTGCTCCAGGGACGCGTTGAGGTCGCCCAGGGCCTGGGCAAAACTGTCGTCATAGATGAACGGTTGGCGCAGTTGGATCGACTCGGCCAGGGTCTGGCAGGCCTTGCCTTGCTGGCGCAGCAAGCGCTGGCAGCGAAACAGCACATCGCTATGGAAGAAGGCTTCAGTGAGGGCGTTGTAGGGGTAGTGGGAGGAACTGGCGCGCTCGTGGATGTCCTGGGCCAGGAAGTACAGTTTCAGGTAGCGGCTGACCTTCGACCCCGGTCGCCCATTGCCGACGCGGTGCAGGATGATTTCCTTCGCGGCATTCAGCGCAGCCACTACCCGGCCATTTTGCTGGGCCAATTCCAGGCGCCGCGCTTCCACGTCCAGCTGCCGGATCGGTTCGAACAACGATGACTTGAGCTTGAGGTAACGCCCCAGCTCGCGGAACAATCGCGCCAGGCTCTGCTGTACCGGCTGGTTGGAAAACAGCGCCTGCCACAGTACGGACAACACACCGTACCAGGCGGCACCGGCCACCAGCAGCAGCGGCTCATGCCAGAAATCCGTGACGGCGCCACCGCGCTGGTCCACGCCGATCATGGTGTAGACCGACAGAATCAAGGTGGCCGAAGCAATCGCGCCATAGCGTTCGCCCAGTGCGCCGAGCATGGTCAGGCCGAAACTGGCCAGGGCCAGGGCGATGGCAAATATCCAGGGGTAAGGGAACAGCAGCTCCACCGACAGCGCGGCAATGCTGAAACACACCAGTGTCACCGCCAGCGCGTTGAGGCGGCCTTGCCAGCTGTCATCCGTCTCGGCCAGGGCGCTGGCGATAATCCCCAGGAAGAGCGGGATCAGCAGCGTCATTTCATCCTGGTACCAACACAACGCCATGCTGCCGGTGAGGGCGATGAACACCCGTACGCTGTAGCTGAATTTATCCAGCGCCCACAGGCGCCGCATGGACTGCTTGAACGAGGTCGATGACATGAAGTCTGGAGTCTTCCGGGACGTTGTCGCTAAATTGAGCCAGTAATGACGCCACGGCAAGCGTAGCGATCACATCGGACAGCAAAATTTTCAGTATCACTGCAAAACCAATGTGGGAGCGGGCTTGCCTGCGATAACGATGTGGGATTCACCGCCGCTATCGCAGGCAAGCCAGCTCCCACAGGGGATTGCATCTCAAGGTGCACGTCAGGCGTATTGCGCGGCCGCGTAGCCGGAGGCCCAGGCCCACTGGAAGTTGAACCCGCCCAGGTGGCCGGTCACGTCCAGCACTTCGCCGATAAAGTACAGGCCGGGGCTTTTCAGCGATTCCATGGTCTTGGAGGACACTTCCCGCGTATCCACCCCGCCCAATGTTACCTCGGCGGTGCGATAACCCTCGGTGCCGGCCGGTACCAGTTGCCAGCTCCCCAGCTTTTGCGCGATATCGGCAATTTCAGCGTGGGTGTACTGCTTCATAGGCTTGGATTCGAACCAGCTTTGGGCCAGCAGGTTGGCCATCTTCTTGGTGAAGATCTCACCCAACAGGGTTTTCAATTCGCTGTTGGGGTGTTCGGCCTGTTGCTGTTGCAGCCAGGCATGGGCGTCGTGGTCGGGCAGCAGGTTGATTTCTACCGTGTCGCCGGAGTGCCAATACGAGGAAATCTGCAAAATCGCCGGCCCGCTCAGGCCGCGATGGGTGAACAGGATATTCTCGCGAAAGCTCTGGCCGTTGCAGCTCACCAGGCAGTCGACCGAGGTGCCGGACAACTCGCCGCACAACTCCTTGAGCTGGTCGGTGATGGTGAACGGCACCAGCCCGGCGCGGGTCGGCAGCAGTTCATGGCCGAATTGCCTGGCCACTTGGTAGCCGAAACCGGTGGCGCCCAGCGTCGGGATCGACAAGCCGCCAGTGGCGATCACCAGGGATTCACAGCGCAACTCACCCAGGGTGGTTTGCAGTTGATAGCCGCTTTCGAGCTTGGCGATTGCCTCGATGGAGGTGTCCAGGTGCAGGCTCACGCCGGTCTGGATGCACTCGTCGAGCAGCATGCCGAGGATGTCGCTGGACTTGTTGTCGCAGAACAGCTGGCCGAGTTTCTTCTCGTGGTATGGCACGCCGTGCTTGGCCACCAACCCGATGAAGTCCCACTGGGTATAGCGGGCCAGGGCGGATTTGCAGAAGTGCGCGTTGTGCGAGAGGAAGTTGGCCGGCTCGGTGTACATGTTGGTGAAGTTGCAGCGGCCGCCACCGGACATCAGGATTTTCTTGCCGGCCTTGTTGGCGTGGTCGATCAACATCACCTTGCGCCCACGCCCGGCGGCGGTCAGCGCGCACATCAAGCCTGCGGCGCCGGCGCCAATGATCACAACTTCGGTCGAGCGCACAGCCATGTCCTCACAAAACTATTGATTTGAAATGCAATCAACACTGTGGGAGCTGGCTTGCCTGCGATGGCGGTAGTGGATTCACCGTCGCTATCGCAGGCAAGCCAGCTCCCACAGTGATTCGGTCCTTGCAGTCACTATGTTGTTACAGGATCCGCACGCGCAGCGAACGACCTTTGATCTTGCCGTCATTCAAACGCTGCAAAGCCTGCTTGGCGATGCCGCGTTCCACGGCCACGAAAGCCTGGAAGTCAAAGATCGCGATCTTGCCCACCTGGGCACCCGGAATGCCGGCTTCACCGGTCAATGCACCGAGGATGTCGCCTGGGCGCACCTTGTCTTTACGCCCGGCGGCGATGCACAGGGTGCTCATCTGCGGCAGCAACGGGCCACCGCTTTGCGGTTTGAGGTTGTCCAGTTGGTCCCAGTTCAGCGGCGACTTCTGCAGTTGCTCGATGGCCTGGGCGCGGTGGGCTTCGGACGGCGCTACCAGGCTGATGGCGATGCCGGTCTCACCGGCACGGCCGGTACGGCCTACACGGTGGATGTGAATTTCCGAGTCGCGGGCCAGTTCGACGTTGATCACCATGTCCAGGGCGTCGATGTCCAGTCCTCGGGCGGCGACGTCGGTGGCCACCAGCACCGAGGTGCTGCGGTTGGCAAACATCGCCAGTACCTGGTCACGGTCGCGCTGTTCCAGGTCACCATGCAGGCCAACGGCGGAAATGCCTTTGGAGGTCAGGTGGTCGACGGTTTCCTGCACTTGCTGCTTGGTAAAGCAGAACGCCACGCAGGAGGCAGGGCGGAAGTGCGCCAGCACCTTGGTCACGGCGTCCATGCGCTCTTCCGGGGAGATCTCGTAGAAGCGTTGTTCGATCTGGTCGTCGGAGTGGAACGCTTCGGCTTTCACTTGCTGAGGCGCACGCATGAACTTGGAGGCCAGTTGCTTGATGCTCACCGGGTAAGTGGCCGAGAACAGCAGGGTCTGGCGGCGCGGTGGGGTCTTGCTGATGATGTCTTCGATGGCGTCGTAGAAGCCCATGTCGAGCATGCGGTCGGCTTCGTCGAGGATCAGGGTGTTCAAGCCGTCCAGCACCAGTGAACCTTTACGCAGGTGCTGCTGGATGCGGCCCGGGGTGCCGACGATGACGTGGGCGCCGTGCTCCAGGGAGGCAATCTGTGGGCCGAGGGACACGCCGCCGCACAGGGTCAGCACCTTGATGTTGTCTTCGGCACGGGCCAGGCGACGGATTTCCTTGGCTACCTGGTCGGCCAGTTCGCGGGTCGGGCACATCACCAGCGCCTGGCACCCGAAGTAGCGCGGGTTGATCGGGTTCAGCAGGCCGATGCCGAATGCGGCAGTCTTGCCGCTGCCGGTCTTGGCCTGGGCAATGAGGTCCAGCCCTTTGAGGATCACCGGCAAGCTTTGCGCCTGGATCTGCGTCATCTCGACGTAACCCAGCGAGTCGAGGTTAGCCAGCATGGCGGCGGACAGGGGCAAAGTATTAAAAGCGGTGGCGATGGTAGTCACGGGACTGGCTCTGCAAAACAAAATGTCGCGCAGTGTAACAGGCCCCCTTGGGTTTCTTTGTATGTTCTCGACGAGGAGTAGGGGGGCGCGGCAAGTTATCAGCTGCAAGCCGCAAGCTTGAGGCTTACAACTTGAAGCTTGCAGCTGCTTCAATGCTCGATATCGTGCTCGCGGCTGACCACCCGTTTGCCGTCCTTGGGCGACAGTTGCAGGAAGATCGCCGCCGCCAGCATCGCCATGAGGCCCACGGTGAGGAAGGTCAGTTGGAAGGCGCCCAGCACGGTATTGACCCCGTCATTGCCGGCTTCGGCGGTAAAGCCGCCGAGCAATGCACCGGCACAGGCCACGCCCAGGCTCAGGGACAATTGCGCCACCACCGACAGCAAACTGTTGCCACTGCTGGCCTGGGCGTCGTCGAGGTCGATCAGGGTGACAGTGTTCATGGCGGTAAATTGCAGGGAGTTGATGGCCCCCAGTACCGCCAGCATGGCCAATAGCAGCGGGTAGGGCGTTTGTTCGCTGACCAGGCCCATGCTCGCCAGCATCAGGCCCAGGGCCAGGGTGTTGCCGGTCAGGACGATGCGGTAGCCGAGGCGCTCGATAAGCGGGCGTGCGATGGACTTGGCGAACATCGCCGCCGCCGCCAGTGGCAACATGCTCATGCCGGCTTCCGACGGCGAATAGCCCAGCGCCACCTGCAGCAGCAGCGGTACCAGGAACGGCAATGCGCCGCTGCCCAGGCGCGCAAACAGATTGCCCAGGATCCCCACGGCAAAGGTGCGCGTCTTGAACAGCACCGGCGAGAACAGCGGGTTATCGATATGCCCGGCGCGCAGCCAGTACGCCGCCAGGCAGGCAAACCCGCCGAACAGCAGCAATATCACGCGCAGATGCGGCAGGTGCAGTTCGCCCAGGCCTTCCATGGCGATGGTGATCAGCACCATCGCCGCGCCGAACAGCAGAAAGCCCAGGCCGTCGAAGCGCGTGCGCTCGCTGCCGCGCAGGTCGGGGATGAATTTCCACACGGCGTAGCAACCGATCATGCCCACCGGCAGGTTGATCAGGAAGATCCAGTGCCAGGTCAGGTATTGCACCATCCAGCCGCCCATTGTCGGGCCAAGCAAGGGGCCGAGCAGGCCTGGAATAGTGATGAAGCCCATGATCCGC
Organism: Pseudomonas sp. Pse35; assembly: GCF_024519715.1. Lineage (NCBI taxonomy): Bacteria > Pseudomonadati > Pseudomonadota > Gammaproteobacteria > Pseudomonadales > Pseudomonadaceae > Pseudomonas > Pseudomonas sp. Pse35. The sequence continues at coordinate 230,107 of NZ_JALJRP010000005.1, forward strand.
ACCAGCTCGGAGCGTGGATAAGCCCGTAGTACCACCAGTCGCCCGACCGGCAGCATCAGCGCACCGCCCAGGCCCTGGATCACCCGTGCGCCCACCAGCATGCTCAAGCTACTGGACAGCGCACACAGCAGCGACCCGATGCTGAACAGCATGATCGCGCCAAAGAAAATCTTCTTGGTGCCAAAGCGGTCAGCGATCCAGCCCGACGCCGGAATCAGCAAGGCGACGGTGAGCATGTAGGCGATCACCACGCCTTGCATGCGCAGCGGGTTTTCCGCGAGGTCTTGCGCCATGGCTGGTAGCGCGGTGTTGAGAATCGTCCCGTCCAGCGACTGCATGAAGAAGGCAATCGCTACCACCCAGGGGAGCCAGCGGGCGGTCTTGGCATCGAGAGGGGCACGATTCGGCATGGGATCCCTTTTAATTAGCAGGCTATGTGTTGGCGATTATGCGCCATCCGTCGCCGCTTTTCCCACTGGCGGTTCGTCTATATCTGACAATGTCACCTGCTCGCCCACCAGGAAGTCCAGCAACGCCCGATGCACTGCCAGCGCGGCTTCGCGGGACTCCAGGTCCAGCAGATGGCCGGTGTGTTCGGCCACCGCAAAGCTGCTGCGGCCTACGTAGTGTTTGAACAGCTGGGCTTCGTCGGCCGGCGTGTATTCGTCCAGCGCGCCGTTGAGAAAGTGCACCGGTGTTTCAATCTGCCGCAGTGCCGGCAAGTAGTTGCCATCGCCCAAGCCCAGCACCTGATGGATATGAAAGCGCGCCTGGCGGTATTCGGTAGTGGCCATGGTCGACAGGTGTCGATGGTTGTTGCGCTTGAGGCGCGGCGACAGGTATTTGCCAACCGTTTCGTTGAGCAGATGGCCGACCGCCGACTTGTCATCGGCCTCGATCAGCACACGCACGCGCTCGACATATTCCAGCATCGCCTGGTTGAGGTTGGGCGCCAGGGCCATCACCACCGAGCTTTCGATGGAGGGCGGGTTGTGCGCCAGGGTCAACAGCGTGGAGATGCCGCCCCATGAGGCCGAAACCAGATGGTTGACCGCAAAGCGCGCTACCAAGGCACGCAGGATTTGCACCTCGTCGTCCTTGGTGACCAGTTCGAGGTCGGTGTTGTGCTCGCGTGACAAGCCAGAGAATGGCAAGTCGAACAGCAGCACATTGAAGTGCTCGGCCAGGCATTTGCTGGTGCGGGCAAAGGAGCGCGTGGTGGACAACGCGCCATTGACCATCAGTACGGTTTTTCTATGCGGGTCGTTACCCAGTTGCTCTACGTGAACGTTGTAGTGCTTGTACAGTTTTTCTATGACGAAACTTCCATGGTTCATGTCAACGCTCCAGCTTGCCTTTCCCGGGCAAGGTTATGCTCTCGTGGGCAGGGGTGGCGAGAAGCCATTAACCGTTATAACGAGGAATAAGCAGAGCGACAACATGCCGAACGGCCAAAGTAGGCGGGATAGAAGTTTCGTCGCAGCGCAGGTTATTGAACTGTAGGAGCGAGCTTGCTCGCGAAAAACGACAACGATAACGCAGCGCTGACAGCCAGCCCGCGGTGTCTGTACGTTCTTCGCGAGCAAGCTCGCTCCTACAGTTTATAAAGTCAGCGTCAAACGGTTTACCAAAGCGCCTGGCAACAGGTTGGAAGCGGTGTTGCGCTGGTCATAGGTACTGGCCGACAACAGCAGCTCCCGATCAGCGGTCAGCGCTTCCAATTGCGAACCGAGCAACTGATAGACACTGTCATCAAAGCGCATGGTGCTGACCGGCGCCTTGATCTCGCCGTTTTCCACCCAGAAGGTCGCAAAGCGCGTCATGCCGGTCAGGCGCGCTGCCGGCAGGTCGGAGTAGTTCAGGTACCAGAGGTTGCTGATATACAGACCGGTGCCCAACTGCTTGAGAATATCGGCCTGGGCCAGGCTGCCGGCCGCCATTTGCAGGGCGCTGGGCGACTCGTCGCTGCTGGCGCCGTTGGTGCTCAAGCCGTATTCGGCGGCGCTGCGCGAGTTGACCAACTGGCCCTCGGCCTTGCCTGCGTTGATCAGGGTGACATCCTCACGCGGGTAGCCTTCAGTGGAAAACGCCTGGCTCAGGGAGCCGCTGATCTGCTCATCCACCGTCACCAGCGGGCTCAATGACTGATCACCCGTGTACAGGCGTTGCAACGAACTGCCTTTGCTCGCGATGGCCTGGGCCGAAAAACCACCCCAGGTGATGATGCTGATGATTTCTTCCAGCGCTGCCGGCGCAAGGTAGGCGCGGTATTGGCCGGGCGCCAGGGTGTGGAGCGGGCGACCGAGAAACGCCAGTTGCTCACGGGCCTGTTGGAAACGGGCGGCGAACTCGGCGCTGTTCCAGGTGTGCCCGGCGTAGCTGGCTTTTACCGCTTCGCCATTGGCGTGGAACAGGCTGAAGTCGAAATTGAAGCTGTTAGCCCGGTGCCAGCCGAACGCCCCCGATGAGCTGGCGAAACCACGGCTGATCGGGCCGGCGGCGTAGAAGCCAACCAGGTCCACGCCATCGGCGGCCTGGCTGATGTCGTCCAGCACTTGGGCCAGTTCCGGCAGCGGGCGCAGCTGTTCGTTATGGCTGTGCCAGGCGTCGGGGTTCAGCAGCAGGTACGGGTCAGGCGGCAACAGCGGCAAGGTCTCGCGCAGTTGTTGCAGGCCATTCGCCAGGCGCTGGCGATCCAACTGCGCCTCGCCGGAAAGGGTGATACCCAGGTCGGCGTGGCGCCCATCGTTGATCAGCTTGAGGTTCAGGCTGGCCTGCTGTACCTGGCCCGCCTGGCGTACCTGCGCGTGGTTGAAGCGCACGAACTCGGACGTTTCATCCGCGTAGCCGAGTTGAAAGTGTTCTTGATCGGTGACCGCCTGCTTGAGCCAATCCACCAGAGCCTTGAAGTGGTTCATCAGGCATCTCCCCCAAATACATCGACATTGCTGAATACACAGGCCGGCGACGCATGGCCGACACGGATCACCTGGTTGGGTTCGCCCTTGCCGCAGTTCGGCGTGCCCAAGACCTTGAAGGTGCTGGCGTCGCCTACCGCGCTGAGCTTGCGCCAGAACTGCGCGGAAATCGCGCGGTAGTTGGGGTTCTTCACCACGCCCTTGAGTTCGCCGTTTTCGATCAACTGGCCCCACTCGCAGCCGAACTGGAACTTGTTGCGCGCATCGTCGATGGACCACGAACGGTTGGTCGACATCAGGATGCCGCTCTCAATGCCGCCCACCAATTGCGCGAGGCTTTTATCCCCAGGTTCGATATTCAGGTTGGCCATGCGGTCGATGGGCGCACGGTTCCAGCTGCAGGCGCGGCTGTTGGCGACGCCTGGCAGGTTGGCGCGAAATTGCGATAAGGCCCCGCCCAAGGGCTTGAGCAGCAGGCCTTCGCGAATCAGAAATTGCTTGCTGGCAGGCGTGCCGTCGTCGTCATGAGCGTAGCTGGCAAGCTGTTCGGGGATGTCCGGGTCGAAGGTGACGTTGAGCAGCGGTGAGCCATATTGCAGGTGGCCGAAGTCGCTGGCTTTCACAAAACTGGTGCCGGCGTAATTGCGCTCGTCACCAAGGATGCGATCCAGCTCCAGCGGATGGCCGATCGACTCGTGGATCTGCAGGATCATTTGGTCGGGCATCAGCAGCAGGTCACGCGGGCCGTGGGGCGTATTCGGTGCGAGCAGCAATTGCAGGGCTTCGTCGGCCACCTTGCGGGCGGCGCCCACCAGGCCAAAACGCTGGATCACCCCGGCACTGCCTTGCTGGCCGAAGTTGGTACCGCCCAGGGTACGGGTCTGGCTGTCGTTGCCGTCGAAGGCGGTCACACTCAGGCCCGGAAAGACAAAGCGCTGGGCCTGACGCAATTGCGCGCCAGCGCTGTTGAGATAGATCTGTTCAACCCGCGTGGTCCCCAGGCTGACTTCCCAGCTCACCAGGCGCTCATCCTTGGGCACGGCGGCGGACTCATCGCCGAGCAATTGGTAGCAGTCGCTCAGGGATGGGAAGGGCTGGTCGAGGTCGGGCGACAGGTAGTCGGCGACGTCGCTGGACACTGGCTGCTGGTGCAGGTCGAGCAGGGCGTGAGGCTTGATCAACCGGGCTTGCTGTTCAGCGCGCTCAAGGGCGGCTTGCAGGCCGGCAAGGGAAATGTCGTTGGTCGCGGCGTAGGCTTCCACGCCGTTGAGACGCACGGTAAGCATGGCGCCTTCGTCATGGCCCAGGTGAGGCGGCTCGGCGACGTTCTTGCGTACTGACAGGTACTGACCGGATTCGCGCACGTAGCGCAGGGAGAAAAATTCGGCGGTGGTGCGCAGGGCACCGAAGTGTTTCTTGAGCGTGGCGTGGTGTTCGAACATGGGGCCTTCCTTGTGGGCGGCTCGGCGCGGGCAGGCGAACAGAGTAGGCCTGGGCGGGGAGCTGATCAAGGGAGGTTTTGTTGTGTGATCGTTCCCACGCTCTGCGTGGGAATGCCACCCTGGACGCTCTGCGTCCGCTCTTGAAGGGCGTGACGCAGAGCATCACAGGATGCGTTCCCACGCGGAGCGTGGGAACGATCAATCACTGGGGTGTTTCGGTTACTGCGCCAATGGCCCTACTTCACGCATCGGCTTGCCACGCACCGGCGCATCGCCTGCTACGTAGTAGTCAGCGGTGCTGCGCGGCAGTGGCTTGCGGCCACGGATCTTGTCGGCGATTTTCTCGGCGATCATGATCGTTGGCGCGTTCAGGTTGCCGGTGGTGATGATCGGCATGATCGAGGCATCGACCACACGCAAGCCCTGCATGCCATGCACGCGGCCTTCGCCATCGACTACGGCCATCTCGTCGGTGCCCATCTTGCACGAGCAGGACGGGTGGAACGCGGTCTCGGCGTGCTCGCGGATGAACTTGTCCAACTGTTCATCGGTTTGCACTTCAATGCCGGGGCTGATTTCGCGGCCACGGTACGGGTCCAGTGCCGGCTGCTGCATGATTTCACGGGTCAGGCGGATGCCATCGCGGAACTCCTGCCAGTCCTGCTCGGTGGCCATGTAGTTGAAGAGGATGCTCGGGTAGTCCCGTGGGTTCTTCGACTTCAGCTGGATACGGCCACGGCTTGGCGAACGCATGGAGCCCATGTGCGCCTGGAAACCGTGCTCTTTCACACCGTTGCTGCCGTTGTAGTTAATCGCTACCGGCAGGAAGTGGTACTGGATGTTTGGCCACTCGAACTCTTCACGGGTACGGATAAAACCGCCCGCTTCGAACTGGTTGCTGGCGCCGATGCCGGTGCCGTTGAACAGCCATTCGGCACCAATCGCCGGCTGGTTGTACCAGAGCAGCGAGGGGTACAGCGACACTGGCTGGGTGCACGCGTATTGCAGGTACAGCTCAAGGTGGTCCTGCAGGTTTTCACCCACGCCAGGCAGGTCGTGAACCACCGGGATGTCGAGGCTTTCCAGCAGTTTGGCCGGGCCGACACCGGAGCGTTGCAGCAGTTGCGGCGAAGCGATTGCGCCACTGCACACCAGCACTTCTTTGCGCGCACGGGCTTCAACGCGTTCTTCGGCAGCGCCGATCAGGTAACGCACGCCGACCGCACGCTTGCCTTCGAACAAGACTTTGTCGGTGAGGGCATGGGTGACGATGGTCAGGGTCGAGCGCTTTTTAGCCGTGTCCAGGTAGCCGCGTGCGGTGCTGGCGCGACGGCCGTTCGGCGTGACAGTACGGTCCATCGGGCCGAAGCCTTCTTGCTGGTAGCCGTTCAAATCTTCGGTACGTGGGTAACCGGCCTGTACGCCCGCTTCAACCATGGCGTGGAACAGCGGGTTGTTGCCCGCTTTCGGCGTGGTCACGCTGACCGGGCCGTCGCCACCGTGCCAATCGTTGGGGCCGATGTCGCGGGTTTCGGCTTTGCGGAAATACGGCAGGCAGTCCAGGTAGGTCCAGTCTTCCAGGCCCGGCAGCTTCGACCAGTTGTCGTAGTCCATGGCGTTGCCGCGGATGTAGCACATGCCGTTGATCAGGGAAGAACCACCCAGGCCCTTGCCGCGCCCGCATTCCATCCGGCGGCCGTCCATGTGTGGCTCTGGATCGGTTTCGTAGGCCCAGTTGTAGCGGCGGCCTTGCAGCGGGAAAGCCAGGGCGGCTGGCATCTGGGTGCGGAAGTCGAGGCGGTAGTCCGGGCCACCGGCCTCCAGCAGCAAAACAGTGACGCCTTCGTCTTCGGTCAGACGGGTCGCCAGGGTGTTACCGGCAGAGCCGGCACCCACAATGATGTAATCGTATTCTTGGGACATGAATGTACCCTCGTAAAATGGGTTCAGGCTGCTTTTGTGGCGAGGGAGCTTGCTCCCGTCAGCAGTCGCAAAATCAGCGCTCGAGTTCTGTCTGAAAGAACTACTGGGTCTGGAATGGGGCTGCTTCGCAGCCCAGCGGGAGCAAGCTCCCTCGCCACAGAGGAGCATTCCAGGCCCATAAGGTGTTAGAACACCGAGGCGTAATCGCCCAACTCAACCTGTACCGATTTGATGCGGGTGAAGTTGTTCAGCGAGCTGATCCCGTTCTCACGGCCCACCCCCGACTGCTTGTAGCCGCCAACCGGCATCTTCGCGTCGGACTCGCCCCAGGCGTTGATCCAGCAGATACCGGCTTCCAACTGATGAATCACGCGGTGGGCGCGGTTCAGGTCCTTGGTCACCAGGCCAGCGGCCAGGCCGAAGTCGGTGTCGTTGGCACGGCGGATCACTTCTTCTTCGGTCTCGTAGGTGAGGATGCTCATCACCGGGCCGAAGATTTCTTCACGCACGATCACCATGTCATCGGTGCAGTCGGTGAACACGGTCGGGGCCACGAAGGCGCCTTTGGCGAAGTCACCCTCGGTCAGGCGGTCGCCGCCGCACAGCAGGCGGGCGCCTTGCTCTTTGCCTTTGGCGATGTAGCCCAGCACGCTTTCCATGTGGGCGAAGCTGACCAGCGGGCCGAAGTTGGTGTTTTCGTCTTCCGGGTTGCCGATGCGAATACGCGCCACACGCTCGACGATCTTGGCTTCGAACGCGGCTTGCAGGTGCTTGGGCACGAACACGCGGGTGCCGTTGGTGCAGACCTGACCGGAGCTGTAGAAGTTGGCCATCATGGCGGTGTCGGCGGCGCGGTCGAGGTCGGCGTCGTCGAAAATGATCAGCGGGGACTTGCCGCCCAGCTCCATGGTCACGTCCTTGAGCGAGGAGCTCGACGCGCTGGCCATGACTTTCTTGCCGGTGTCGGTGCCGCCGGTGAAGGAGACTTTCTCAATGCGCGGGTGCTCGGTCAGCCAGGTGCCGACTTCACGGCCGCTGCCGGTCAGTACGTTGAACACGCCCGCTGGAACGCCAGCCTCGGTGTAGATCTCGGCCAGTTTCAGGGTGGTCAGCGAGGTGACTTCGCTTGGCTTGAAGATCATCGCGTTACCGGCAGCCAGGGCCGGTGCGGATTTCCACAGGGCGATCTGGATCGGGTAGTTCCACGCGCCGATACCGGCAACCACGCCCAGCGGCTCGCGGCGGGTGTAGACAAACGAGGTGTCGCGCAGTGGGATCTGCTCGCCTTCGATGGCAGGTACCAGGCCGGCGTAGTATTCCAGCACGTCAGCGCCGGTGACGATGTCGACGTACTTGGTTTCGGAGAAGGCTTTACCGGTGTCCAGGGTTTCCAGGGCGGCCAGTTCATCGTTGCGCTCGCGCAGGATGTCCACGGCACGGCGCAGGATGCGCGAACGTTCCATGGCGGTCATGGCGGCCCAGATTTTCTGGCCTTTTTCAGCGCTGGCCACGGCACGTTCAACGTCGTCTTTGGTGGCGCGTTGCACTTGGGCGAGAACTTCACCGTTAGCCGGGTTGATGGCTTCGAAGGTGGCATCGCTGCCAGCGTCGCTGTAGCCGCCGTCAATGTAGAGTTTTTGCAGGTCGAAACGGGCCATAAAGTCCTCGCAAGTGCATAAGTGGTTGGCGTTACCCGCCGAACAGTGGGCCATGGGGGTGTGGCAACACTGAGCGGCGGACGTTCAGGGGTTGAGCATTTATAAGGGCTCTAACTCACCTGCTTGGCCAATTGGAAATCCATGTATTCGTAAGCGATCCGCTGCGCCTGCTCCGTGTCGAAAGCGTCTCCCGACAGGGCGCCGCGCAACCACAAACCGTCGATCAAAGCCGCCAGCCCGCGGGCTGCGCTGCGTGCCTCGGGTAACGGCATCGCACGGCGGAACTGGCAACACAGGTTGGAATACAGACGGTGATCGTTGATCCGCTGCAACCTGTGCAATGACGGGTGGTGCATGCTGGTGGCCCAGAAGGCCAGCCAGGTTTTCATTGCCGGGCCGTTGACCTGGCTGGCGTCGAAGTTGCCTTCGATGATCACCTGAAGGTGCGCCCGTGGGCTGTCATCCTTCAAGGCACGCCTGCGCTCTTGCACGTTCTCGATCAGCGCATTCATCAGGTAGCGCATCGTCGCTGCGATCAGGCCGTTCTTGTCCTGAAAGTAGTGGCTGATGATGCCGTTCGAGACGCCGGCCAGACGGGCGATCAGCGCAATGCTGGCATCTCCCATCCCGACCCGATCGATGGCCGTCAACGTGGCTTCGATCAACTGCTGGCGGCGTATGGGTTGCATACCGACCTTGGGCATGTAGCACCTCTCCTTAGGCCTGCCGATGGGCGATCCACGTCCGTCGGCTTGAGGGCCAGTCTATTTTGTTTTGATTGAACGTTCAATCAACAAAGAATAAGATCTGCGACAAATGGTCGCTGCCTACAGATATTTCCTACCTGCGAGCTGCAACCTTCGACACCTGCAAAAACCCTTGAAACAGGCCACTTCAGAGCCTGATCACCGCTTAGGCGGGCTCAAGAATTTTGGGGTGTCTTTATAACACCCGTCCGTCGACTGCCGAAAAATCGATGTCCCGGGATAACCGTTGCCTTGTGTTTCTCTCTCGCACTGCCTGGAGCATCTGCGCCATGAGTTCTGCCTCTCTTATAAAGACCCCACCGGAAAAGGTCCGGGTCAACGGTTGGGTGTTCTACACCTCCACCGCGCTGATTTTATTGTTGACCGCCATTCTGATCGTCGCCCCGCAGGAGGCCGGGCGCATGCTCGGCGTAGCCCAGGCCTGGCTGTCGAAAAGCTTTGGCTGGTACTACATGGTGGTCATCGCCGCCTACCTGGTGTTTGTGGTCGGCCTGGCGTTTTCGTCCTATGGGAAACTTAAGCTGGGTGCGAAGGACGATACCCCAGACTTCAGCTACGGCGCCTGGGCCGGCATGTTGTTCTCGTCGGGTATCGGCATCTCGCTGTTGTATTTCGGTGCGTCCGAGCCGTTGGACCATTACTTCAACCCGCCCGAAGGCGCTGCCGCCAGCAATGGCGCGGCACGCCAGGCGCTGCAGCTGACCTTCCTGCACTGGGGCCTGCACGGCTGGGCGATCTATGCGCTGGTCGGCCTGGCCGTGGCGTACTTTGCGTACCGCCACAACCAACCGCTGGCACTGCGTTCGGCGCTGTACCCGCTGGTGGGCGAGCGTTGGGTGAAGGGCGCGGCTGGCCATGCGGTAGACGGTTTCGGCATGTTTGTGACCCTGCTGGGCCTGGTGACCAACCTGGGGATCGGCTCGATGCAAGTGTCGTCGGGGCTGGAAAACCTGTTCGGCATGGAGCACAGCAATACCAATTTGCTGATCGTGATCATCGTGATGAGCACCGTGGCGACCATTGCCGCCGTGTCGGGTGTGGAAAACGGTATTCGCCGCCTGTCCAACCTCAACATCGTGCTGTTCAGCGGTTTGCTGATCTTCGTGCTGCTGTTCGGCCCCACCTTGCACCTGCTCAATGGCCTGGTGCAGAACACCGGTGATTACCTCAACGGTATCGTGCTGAAAACCTTCGACCTGTATGTGTACGAAGGCGACGGTGCCAAGACCGAACGCTGGATGGGCCTGTGGACTCTGTTCTACTGGGCCTGGTGGATTTCCTGGGCGCCATTTGTGGGCATGTTCATCGCGCGTATTTCCCGTGGTCGCACCGTGCGCGAACTGGTGGCTGGCGTATTGCTGATCCCGCTGGGCTTTACCCTGGCGTGGCTGTCGATCTTCGGCAACTCGGCCCTGGACCTGGTGTTGAACCATGGGGCGGTGGAGTTGGGCAAGACGGCGCTGGAGCAACCGTCCATGGCCATCTACCAGCTGCTTGAGCATTACCCAGCGTCGAAAGTGGTGATCGGCGTGTCGATCTTCGTGGGCTTCGTGCTGTTCCTGACGCCTGCGGATTCCGGCGCGGTGATGATGGCCAACCTTTCCTGCAAAGGCGGCAATGTGGATGAAGATGCGCCGCACTGGTTGCGTATCTTCTGGTCGGCGGTGATCACCCTGGTGACCATCGGCCTGCTGTTTGCCGGCAACTTCGAAGCCATGCAAACCATGGTGGTGCTGGCGGGGCTGCCGTTCTCTGTGGTGCTGGTGTTCTTTATGTTCGGTTTGCACAAGGCCATGCGCCAGGACGTGGCCACCGAACAGGAGCAAGCGCAATTGGCTGAACGCGGGCGTCGTGGTTTCAGCGAGCGCTTGACGGCGCTGGACCTGCAACCGAGCCAGGCCACCGTGCAGCGCTTTATGGACAAGCACGTAACGCCGGCGTTGGAAGAAGCCGCGAGTGCGTTGCGTGATCAGGGCCTGGAAGTGCAGACCCTGCTGGGCAAATCCAAGCGCTGCATCGGCGTGCGGATCGAGATGGACGAGGGCAACTCGTTTGTCTACGAAGTGAGCCTGGATGGCTACTCGGCGGCACCGGCTGACCTGCCTGAAGAAGAGCGCACCCGTTACTACCGTGCCGAGGTGTACCTGCACAACGGGCCGCAGGAGTATGACCTGATGGGCTTCACCCAGGAGCAGATCACCCGGGATGTGCTCGATCAGTTTGAAAGCCATCGGCAGCTCCTTGGCCGGGTCTATAGCTGATAATTGAAGCCTGGTGGTGTCTTCCCTGACATGATCGTTCCCACGCTCTGCGTGGGAACACCGCCATGGACGCTCCGCGTCCCGCTCTTGAAGTCGTGACGCGGAGCGTCACAGGGTGCATTCCCACGCAGAGCGTGGGAACGATCCAGTAGGTTTTGCAGGGTTGCCTTAACCCAGGTTTTTGCCCAGCAGGGCGTGGTAGAGCTCACTGTCTCCCAAAATCCCCACCACCTTGTTGTTGTCGTGCAGCACCAGCTTGTTGCCTGTCTGGTAGCGAATCTGCAGTGCATCGCGCATGCCGATGTTCGAGTCCACCAACGTCGGTACGCGGCCCAAGCCTTCCACGGCTTGCCCTGGCGCCCAGTTCTGCAGGTTCATCGTCACGCCATTCTGGCGTGCGCCCTGGATGGTGTTGCCTTCAGCCAGGTCCAGCCAAGAGTCGCCACCCGGATCAAGGCATACCGAACCATTCACACGCGTGCAGTTATCCAGGGTGCGCATCAGGCTGCGCCCGCACAGCACGTTCAACGGGTTGGTATGGGCGACGAAGGTGCGCACATAGTCGTCCGCCGGGTTCAGCACGATCTCTTCCGGCACGCTGTACTGGATGATCTTGCCGTCTTTCATGATCGCGATACGGCTGCCGAGCTTGAGTGCTTCATCCAGGTCGTGGCTGACGAACACGATGGTCTTGCTCAATTTGCGTTGCAGTTCCAGTAGCTCATCTTGCAAGCCTTGGCGGATCAGCGGGTCGAGGGCCGAGAAGGGTTCGTCCATCAGCAGGATATCGGCGTCCATCGCCAGGGCGCGAGCCAGGCCGACGCGCTGCTGCATACCGCCGGACAACTCGTCGGGCTTCTTGTTGCGCCATTGGCTCAGGCCCACCAGTTCGAGTTTCTCGTCCACCAGTGTGCGTCGTTCTTTCTCTGGGCGGCCCTGCATCTCCAGGCCGAAGCTGATGTTCTCGCGCACCGTCAGCCATGGCATCAGGGCGAACTTCTGGAACACCATGGCGATGCGTTTGGTGCGCATCATTTTCAGCTCGGCGGGGGTGCAGGAGGCGATGTCGATCTGACGCCCTTCATGCTCCACAAACAGCTGGCCACGGCTGACGGTATTGAGGCCGTTGATGCAGCGCAGCAAGCTGGATTTGCCTGAGCCCGAGAGGCCCATCAGCACACAGATCTCGCCTTTCTCGATATCCAGGCTGGCGTTCTCGACGCCGACGATCTGCCCGGTCTTCTTCAGGATTTCGTTACGGCTCATGCCCTGGTCCAGCAGCTTGAGCGCTTCGCGTGGGTCTTTGGAAAAGATCACGTCGACTTTGTCGAATCGGATAATGCTCATGCATCACCCCCTACTTTAGCGTCGGGTTGTTTGCAGATACGGTCGAGCATGATGGCGAGCAACACAATGGCCAGGCCCGCTTCAAAGCCCAGCGCAATATCGGCAGTGTTGAGTGCGTTGACCACTGGCTTGCCGAGGCCGTCGGCGCCTACCAGGGCGGCGATCACCACCATCGACAGCGACAGCATGATGCATTGGGTAATGCCGGCGGCGATGCTCGGCATGGCGTGGGGCAGTTCAATGCGTGAGAGCAACTGGCGGCGCGAGCAGCCAAAGGCCTTGCCGGCGTCCATCAGCTCTTGCGGCACATCGCGGATACCCAGGTAGGTCAGGCGGATCGGCGCGGCAATCGCGAACACCACCGTGGAAATCAGCCCAGGCACCACACCCAGCCCGAAGAGGGTCAGGGTAGGGATGAGGTAGACGAAGGTCGGCACGGTCTGCATCAGATCGAGTACCGGCCGCATCATGGTGTAGAACATCGGCTTATGCGCGGCAACAATGCCCAGCGGCACACCGATGACCACGCAGACCAGGGTGGCGAACAGCACCTGCGCGAGGGTTTCCATGGTTTCCTGCCAGTACCCCAGGTTGAGGATCAGCAGGAAGGAGGCGATGACAAAAACAGTCAGTCCCCATTTACGTTGAATAAAGTGAGCCAGCAGCGCAATCAGACCGATCAATGCCAGTGGATTGAACCAGGTCAGCGCAAACGTCACGCCGTGGATCATCGTTTCCAGTGTCGATGCGATTGCGTCGAAGTAGTTGGCACCGTGTTGGGTCAACCAGTCGACGAAGGCAGCGATGTACTGGCCTAGTGGGATTTTCTGTTCAGTCAGCATGGTAGTGAATGTCCACATGCGAAGGGGAAAACATCCCAGGCCAGCGCACCGGCCTGGGGTCAGCGGGTGCTATTTGGCGAGGTAAGCTTTAACGGCATCGAGCCCTGGTTTGCCATCAACGGTGGTGACACCGGCGAGCCAGGTGTCGAGCACTTGCGGGTTCTTCTGCAGCCAGGCCTTGGCGGCAGCATCGGCCTTCATCTTGTCGTCCAGGACGTTACCCATCAGGGTGCTTTCCATGTCGAGCGTGAACACCAGGTTTTTCAGCAACTGACCAACGTTGCTGCATTCCTGGGTGTAGCCTTTGCGGGTGTTGGTGTAGATGGTGGCCTGGCCGTAGTTGGGGCCGAACGAGTCGTCACCGCCGGTCAGGTACTTCATCTTGAAGCGAGTGTTCATCGGGTGCGGTTCCCAGCCGAGGAACACGATGGCCTGGTTGCGCTTGGAGGCGCGTTCGACCTGGGAGAGCATGCCGGCTTCGCTGGATTCGACCACCTTGAAACCGGCGGTTTTCAGGCCGAAGGCATCTTTGTCGATCAGCGTCTGGATGGTGCGATTGCCATCGTTGCCCGGCTCGATGCCGTAGATCTTGCCGCCCAGCTCATCCTTGAATTTGGCGATGTCGGCGAAGTCTTTCAGGCCCTTCTCATACAGCGCCTCTGGGACCGCCAGGGTGTACTTGGCGTTCTCCAGGTTGGCGCGCACGGTTTCCACGGTGCCGGCATCACGGTACTGCTTGATGTCGTTTTCCATGGTCGGCATCCAGTTGCCGAGGAAGATATCCATGTTCTTGCCGTCGGCCAGGGACTTGTAAGTCACAGGTACCGAAATCATCGTGGTGCGCGGCTTGTAGCCCAGGCCCTTGAGGATCTCGCTGGTGGTCGCGGTGGTGACGGTGATGTCGGTCCAGCCGACATCGGAGAAGTTGACGGTCTTGCACTGTTCCGGTTCTGCGGCGTGTGCCACGACTGGCAGACTCAGCATGGCGGCCAACAACAACGAGGGTGAACCTTTCATGTGGGTAGACTCCTGTGTCTTTTCTGGCGGCATTCGCCGCGCTTTATAAGTGTTGCGGTTGGAGCGTGCGACAACAGCTCTGGCGCGGTGCCTTGCAAACGAGTCGAGACTGATCATGTACCAGTGAAAATCTGACGCCTACAGGGGGCGTCGTATCCAGTACAGGGAGGGTCGCATCCAGTACCGATGACGTCGCTTACAGGTTTTTCCGAAGGTAAAACTGCTGTTTTTACCCTTCTGCACCGCAAAAAACGGCCAAAACTGGCGTTCGCACGCGAGCGCCGCTGGTGAGCATGAGTGCGTCGGTGTGAGACGCCGTGATGACGAATAAAAGCTTGATGATGCCGCCATCTGGGCGATCTGAGCGTAGCACCTCGTTCAAGCCCGGCCCGTGCTTATCGAGGAGTTCCACGTTAATGGCTATCAGCGTTTTCGACCTGTTCAAGATCGGCATCGGGCCTTCGAGTTCCCACACCGTGGGGCCCATGCGCGCCGCGGCGTTGTTCGTTCAAGGGTTGCGTGAGCGTGGGTGGCTGGAACAGGTGCAGCGTGTCGAAGTGCAACTGTACGGCTCGTTGTCGGCCACCGGCATCGGCCACGGCAGCGACACCGCCACCATCATGGGCCTGATGGGCGAGTGGCCAGACGCAATCGACCCCACGCAAATCGGCGCCCGTATCCACACCCTGCGCGAAACCGACACGCTGCTGCTGGACGGGCGTTTGCCGGTGCCCTTTGTGTGGGCGCGGGATATGCGCCTGCTCGATGAGAACCTGCCGTTCCATCCCAATGCCATGACCCTGGTGGTGTTTGGCGAAAACGGCGAGTTGCACCGCGACACCTATTACTCGGTGGGCGGCGGTTTTGTGGTGGATGAAGCTCAGGCCCAAAGCGGTGTGGCGGACATGGACCGCACCGAGCTGCCTTATGACTTTTCCAGTGCCGTGGAGCTGTTGCAGTTGTGCAAGACCCACAACCTGCGCGTTGCCGAACTGATGCTGGCGAATGAAAAAACCTGGCGCAGCGAAGAAGAAATCCGCAGCGGCCTGATGAAGCTCTGGCGCGCCATGCAAGATTGCGTGGAGCAGGGCCTCAAGCACGAAGGCATCCTGCCCGGCGGCTTGAACGTGCGCCGTCGCGCTGCCAAGTTGCACCGCAGCTTGCAGGAGCTGAACAAGCCCAATGTGATCGGCTCGACCTTGAGCGCCATGGAATGGGTCAACCTGTTCGCCCTGGCGGTCAACGAAGAAAACGCCGCCGGTGGGCGCATGGTCACGGCGCCCACCAACGGCGCGGCGGGAATCATCCCGGCGGTGTTGCACTACTTCATGAAGTTCAGTGAAGAAGTCACCGAAGCCAACGTGGTCGACTACCTGTTGGGCGCGGCGGCGGTGGGCATCCTGTGTAAAAAGAACGCCTCGATCTCCGGTGCCGAAGTCGGTTGCCAGGGCGAGGTCGGTTCCGCGTGTGCCATGGCCGCAGCCGGGCTGGCGGAGATCCTTGGTGCCACGCCGGAGCAACTGTGCAACGCTGCCGAAATCGGCTTGGAACACAACCTCGGCCTGACCTGCGACCCGGTGGGCGGCCTGGTGCAAGTGCCGTGTATCGAGCGCAATGCAATTGCGGCGGTGAAGGCGATCAACGCGGCGCAAATGGCGTTGCGGGGCGATGGCCAGCACTTCATCTCGTTGGACCGGGTGATCCGCACCATGCGTGATACCGGGGCCGATATGCATGACAAGTACAAAGAGACATCACGCGGTGGGTTGGCGGTGAGTGCGGTTGAATGTTGAGTCAGTGACATGATCGTTCCCACGCTCCGCGTGGGAATGCCGCCCCGGACGCTCCGCCCATGGGTGACGCAGAGCGTCACAGGATGCATGCCCACGCAGAGCGTGGGAACGAGCTGAACAGAGGAGCATCATTGCTCACAAAGTGAACACCCCAGCCAAAATCGCCACCTTTTAGCGCGTCGCAAATAGATAAGTAGCTTCCGAACGAATTCCTACACGATCACACGCCTGATGTGCTTTGGGTGACAGACTCCTCCTACGCCCGCAAAGCGCCTTCCCACAAGTGCTACCGATCTGCTCACCCCCCTTGAACCCCGCCCGTTATGCGTCATATCCCGCACTTCACGCGTGGGCTCATATAGACGCATAAACAGGTCGTTTTCAGGAGTTCTTGAATAGCCATTCAATTTTAGGCATGGCATTTGCTCTATCAATTACAAAGCCTCTCCTTTTCAGGACGAGCGCAATAACAAGAGCCTCGCCTGAGGCCGCCACCCGCTTTGTGTGATGTGAGGAGATACCGCGATGACGTCGACCAACTCCGGGGCCCAACCCCAGAACCGTGCGCCTCAATCCATCGGCTTTTTGCTGCTGGACAATTTCACGCTGATTTCCCTGGCGTCAGCCGTGGAGCCACTGCGCATGGCCAACCAGCTGTCCGGCCGCGAGCTGTATCGCTGGACAACCCTGAGTGTCGACGGCAACCAGGTGTGGGCCAGCGATGGCCTGCAAATCACACCCGATGCCTCCATGCACAAAGCACCCGTGCTGGACACGGTCATCGTGTGCGGCGGCGTGGGTATCCAGCGCACCGTCACCCGTGAACATGTGTCGTGGCTGCAAAGCCAGGCACGCCAGTCTCGTCGCCTCGGCGCAGTGTGCACCGGCAGCTGGGCCCTGGCCTGCGCCGGCTTGCTCGACGGCTTTGATTGCAGCGTGCACTGGGAATGCCTGGCGTCGATGCAGGAAGCCTTCCCGCGGGTGGCCATGAGCACGCGCCTGTTCACCCTCGACCGCAACCGCTTCACCAGCTCCGGTGGTACCGCGCCCCTGGACATGATGTTGCACCTGATCAGCCGCGACCACGGCCGTGAATTGTCGGCCGCCATCTCCGAGATGTTCGTGTACGAACGCATCCGCAACGAACAGGATCACCAGCGTGTGCCGCTCAAGCACATGCTTGGCACCAACCAGCCGAAGCTGCAGGAAATCGTCGCGCTGATGGAGGCCAACCTCGAAGAGCCAATCGACCTGGACGAACTGGCGGTGTATGTCGCCGTGTCGCGCCGGCAGTTGGAGCGGCTGTTCCAGAAATACCTGCACTGCTCGCCGTCGCGCTACTACCTCAAGCTGCGCCTGATTCGTGCGCGGCAGTTGCTCAAGCAAACGCCGATGTCGATCATCGAAGTCGCCTCGGTGTGCGGGTTTGTGTCTACGCCGCACTTTTCCAAGTGCTACCGAGAATATTTCGGCATTCCGCCACGGGATGAACGTGTCGGCTCCAACACCACCCAGCAAGTGGCGATGATGCCGATTCCGCAGGCGTTGGTGTTGTCACCGTTGTCGGGGCCGATGTCGGCGTTGAGCCAGGCCAGGAACGAGTCGACGTTTGCCAGTGTAAGGCTCTAAACCGAGTCGTCTGCATCGCAGGCAAGCCAGCTCCCACCTTGGAATGCGTTCTCCTGTGGGCGCTGGCTTGCCTGCGATAGCGGTATTTTCAGGCGCCGGAGTTCTGTTTGAATTGCATCAGCGCCGGCAACAACTGCTTGTCGATCGCCTGGCGCACGGCCGGCAAAATGGTCGCCTTGCCGGTGTACATTTGCTCCACCATTCCCTTGAGCGCCTTGGCCCGCGCTTCGCTCAAACCGCGCACTGCACATTCACACGCCTGCTCGGCGCTGGCGCCGCTGGACACTTCAAAACCCAGTGAGCGCAGTTGGCTCAGCAGGTCATCCTGATCAATCAAATCCGCGTGCATCATGACGTTTATCCTGGTGTAGGGAACAGGGATTGACCTGGATTCTGGTAGGCCCTTGCTGGGTGGGCAAGAGCAGAATCGAGCGATGGCTTGGATGGCTATGAACAGGTCGTTTTCGGGTCACTTGGCAATACGGTTAATAGGCACACTGAACCCAGGCACGCAGCTTGACGGTTTGGTCACCCTCCAGATGCACAGCTCACACAAGGCCCCTCTGCCCCGATCCAGTCACGGCTGGCTCGGGGCTTTTTTTGCCGGTAAACCGATGACACGGCCAAGCAGGGCAGGCCTTGGCAGCTCGGCCTGGGCAGCGCTGATCGCCGCAAGCCGTTGCAGCGTGGCCTCGGTGAACAGCGTGGCCTGCGGCCCGGCCAGGTCGACGTGCAACAGCATCTGTTCATTGCCGGCCAGTTCCTTGTCGTCTCCCACCCGGTGCAGGCTGTGATAAAGGTGCAGGCGCTTGGCGTCATAGGCGATCAGTTGGGTATGCACCTCAACCTCGGCCCCGAGCTTCACCTCATGCAGGTAGTTCAGGTGCAGCTCCAGGGTGAACAGCGAGTGGCCACTGGCTTCGCGGTTTTCGCCGTCCAGCCCCAGGGTGTCCATCAGCGCATCGGTGGCGTAGCTGAAGATCAGCAGATAGAACGCGTCACGCAGATGGCCGTTGTAGTCGACCCAGTCGGGCAGGATTTTGGTGGTGTAGGTGGTCAGTGCGGGCATGGCATGAATCCAATTCAGTGTGCGGTCAAATGTGCTGGCCGGTCTGCGATAGCAATGGTGAGGCCAACACCGCCATCGCAGGCAAGCCAGCTCCCACAGGGTTATTCGGCGAAGTTCATGCCGTGCTTGGCCTTGGTTGTTTTTACGGCTTCCAGCACCGCCAGCAGGCAGTCATCACGATAGCGCTCCAGCGCCGAGATGCTGTGGTTACCCAACTGCTCAGCGGTGCCATCGACCACATCATCAATCAGCTTTTCAGTCAATTCAGGCGCCGGTAGATAAGTCCACGGCAGCTGCAACGCCGGGCCGAACTGTGCCATGAAGTGGCGCATGCCGGCGTCGCCGCCCGCCAGTGTGTAAGTGAGGAAAGTGCCCATGAACGACCAGCGCAACCCGGCACCAAAACGAATGGCGTCGTCGATTTCGCCGGTGGTCGCCACCCCGTCATTGACCAGGTGCAGCGCCTCACGCCACAGCGCTTCCAGTAGGCGGTCGGCAATAAACCCCGGCACTTCCTTGCGCACATGCAAAGGGCGCATGCCGAGGGATTCATACACCTTGATCGCTGCCTGGATCGCCTCTGGCGCGGTGTTTTTGCCGCCCACCACTTCTACCAGTGGCAACAGGTAGACGGGGTTGAAGGGGTGGCCGACCACGCACCGTTCCGGGTGGGTAGAGCTTTCATAGAATTCGCTGGGCAATAGCCCTGAGGTGCTGGAGCCGATCAATGCGTTCGGCTTGGCCGCGGCGCTGATCTGGCGGTGCAATTGCAGCTTCAGCTCCAGGCGTTCTGGGGCGCTTTCCTGGATGAAGTCGGCGTCTTTTACGCAGTCTTCGATGGTAGTGACAAAGCGCAGGCGGTCCTGGGAGGCACCTGCCGCCAGGCCCTGTTGTTCAAGGGCGGGCCAGGCGTTGGCGACGCGTTTGCGCAAGGCCGCCTCGGCACCGGGCGCGGGGTCCCAGGCCACCACATCCAGACCATGGGCAAGGGCACGGGACACCCAGCCGCTGCCGATGACACCGCTGCCCAACGCAGCAAAGGTTTTGATTTCGGTGATAAAGCGCATGGCATATTCCTAAAGTGTTCGATGATCCGTTGTGGGAGCCGGGCTTGCCCGCGATGGCGGCATTGCAGGCTACAAAGATGTGGCAGATTTACTGGCCTCATCGCGGGCAAGCCCGGCTCCCACAGGAGTGGTGGTGTCTGTGTTAGCCGCGTTGGGTCAGGCCCATCTTGATGCGGCCTTCGGCTGGGGTCAGGACCCTCGCGCCTAACCGGCTGAGAATTTCACTGGCGCGCTCCACCAACTGCCCATTGGTGGCGAGCACGCCTTTGTCCAGCCACAGGTTGTCTTCCAGGCCCACCCGTACGTTGCCGCCCAGCAGCACCGCCTGCGCGGCCATTGGCATTTGCATGCGGC
Organism: Pseudomonas sp. Pse35; assembly: GCF_024519715.1. NCBI lineage: Bacteria > Pseudomonadati > Pseudomonadota > Gammaproteobacteria > Pseudomonadales > Pseudomonadaceae > Pseudomonas > Pseudomonas sp. Pse35. The sequence goes on from NZ_JALJRP010000005.1 coordinate 250,194, forward strand.
CAATGCCGAAGCCGGCCCACACCGCGTCGGCGGGCAGGTTATCGACCATGGCTTTCATGGTGGTGGTGTCGGCCGGTGCCCCCCAGGGAATGCCCAGGCACAGTTGGAACAGCGGGTTATCCAGCAGCCCTTCCTTGATCATCTGCTTGGCGAACCACAGGTGGCCGGTGTCGAAAATTTCCAGCTCGGCCTTTACGCCCAGTTCCTGGATACGTTTGGCGCCGGCACGCAGCTGCGCCGGGGTGGACACGTAAATGGTGTCGCCATCGCCGAAGTTCAGCGTGCCGCAGTCCAGGGTGCAGATTTCCGGCAGCAGTTCTTCGACGTGGGCCAGGCGGGTCAGCGGGCCCACCAGGTCGGTATTGGGCCCGAACTCCATGGGATTCTCGCCGCCACCGATCTCCAGGTCGCCACCCATGCCGGCGGTGAGGTTGACGATGATGTCGATGTCGGCCTCGCGGATGCGCTCCATCACTTCGCGGTACAGCGCAACGTCGCGACTGAACTTGCCGGTCTCGGGGTCGCGTACGTGGCAATGCACGACCGTGGCGCCGGCCTTGGCGGCTTCCACGGCAGCGGCGGCGATTTGCTTGGGAGTGACCGGCACGTGGGGGCTTCTGGCGGTCGTGTCGCCAGCACCGGTGAGTGCGCAGGTGATGATGACGTCGTGGTTCATGGGGCGGTTCCTTACAGGCGGGTGATTTCAAGGCGCAGGGCGCCGTTCGCAACCTTCAGGGGTTGCGAAGCGGTGATCTGGATGGGTTATTTCGTGGTCAATTGCAGGTTGGCGGCAGCCGGTTTGCCGTCGAAGGTGGTCACACCCTCCAGCCAGCGCGCCTGGTCTTGCGGGTGATCCTTGAGCCACTGCTTGGCGGATTCGATGGCATCCTTGTGGTCCAGCAGCGGTTGCATCATGCGGCTCTCGTCGGCGGCGGTGAACGTCAGGTTGGTCAGCAGCTTATGCACGTTGGGGCACTGCTCGGCGTAGGCCGGCGCGGTCACGGTCCACACGGTGGCCATGCCTTCGTTCGGGCCCAGGGCGCCTTCGCTGCCGGTGAGGTAAGTCATCGCCACATTGACGTTCATCGGGTGCGGTGCCCAACCAAAGAACACCACGGCTTCCTTGCGGCGCACGGCACGGTCTACGGCCGCCAACATGCCGGCTTCGCTGGACTCCACCAACTGGAACTTGCCCAGGCCGAACTGGTTTTTGGCGATCATCGCCTTGATCTGCGTATTGGCCCCCGAGCCCGGCTCGATGCCATAAATCTTGCCGCCCAGCTCTTTTTCGAACCTGGCGATGTCAGCAAAGGTTTTCAGGCCCTTGTCGGCCAGATAAGTCGGCACCGCCAGGGTGGCGCGGGCGTCTTCCAGGCTGGGTTTTTCGAGGACCTTGACTTGCTTGGCGTCGACGAACGGCGTGATGGTCTGGGTCATCAGCGGGTTCCAGTAACCCAGAAACAGGTCCAGGCGCTGGTCGCGGATGCCGGCAAAGATGATTTGCTGCGAGGCGCTGGTTTGTTTGGTCTTGTAGCCGAGGCCATCGAGCAGCACCTGGGCCATGGCGCTGGTGGCGATGACGTCGGTCCAGTTGACCACGCCCATGCGTACGTTCTGGCATGAAGCGGCATCCGCTGCCAGGGCGTTAGTGCTCAAAATGGCGCTGGCGCTGAGTGCAAGTACGCAGCGGCTGATCAGTCGGTTCATGGGTGGAGCCCTCGGCAGTCGTTATTGTGGGTGCCGGCGTCTTTGTGCGCCGTGGGATCACGTTACGCAGCTTGGCGCCCCGCAAAGCGCACGGCGGCGACCCACTCTTGCACTGCAGCGACCTGGGCTCTTGAATGGCCGGTTGAACTGGCGTATCACAGTGAGCACGCTGCCCGTATGACGAGAGCGCCACCATGTCCCAGGATGTCTATTTCTTGCTGATGCCGGGGTTCTCGGCCCTCGGTTTTATCTCCGCGCTGGAACCGTTACGCGTGGCCAATCGCTTTCGCGGCGAGCTGTACCGCTGGCACATCTTGAGTGCCGATGGCGGCGCGGTACTGGCGAGCAACGGCATGTCGGTCAACGCCGATGCCGCGCTGGAACCGTTGAAAAAAGGCGCGACCTTACTGGTGGTGGCCGGCTTCGAACCCCTGCAGTTCGCCACGCCCGCCCTGGAGCATTGGCTGCGCCGCCTCGACCATGAGGGTGTGACCCTCGGTGCCATCGACACCGGCGCCTGCGTGCTGGCCGAGGCGGGCCTGCTTGACGGCCACCGCCTGACCTTGCACTGGGAAGCCATCGACGCCTTCAAGGAGGCCTATCCGCACCTGAGCGTGACCCAGGAACTGTTCGAAATCGACCGGCGCCGCATCACCTGCGCCGGCGGCACCGCGTCCATCGACTTGATGCTCGATCTCATCGCCCAGGCCCACGGCCCGGAACTGGCGATCCAGGTTTCCGAGCAATTCGTACTCGGCCGCATCCGCCCGCGCAAGGACCACCAGCGCATGCAGATCGCCACGCGCTACGGCATCAATAACAAGAAACTGGTGCACGTGATCGGCGAAATGGAACAGCACACCGAACCGCCCCTGAGCACCTTGGCCCTGGCCGAAACGATCAAGGTCACCCGGCGCCAACTGGAGCGGCTGTTTCGCCTGCACCTGAACGATACGCCGAGCAATTTCTACCTGGGCCTGCGCCTGGAAAAAGCCCGCAAACTGCTGCGCCAGAGCGACATGAGCGTACTGGAAGTGAGTATTGCGTGCGGGTTTGAGTCACCGTCGTATTTCACCAGGAGCTATCGCGCAAGGTTTGCCAAATGCCCGCGGGAGGATCGGCGGCGGGAGGTGGTTTGACGGACAATTATAGTCAATTATACTCTTTACTATAATTTATAGTCATTCCCATAATTGAGTATAAAACCATGTCCAAGCACAGCGGCTTTGTGTTTCGCCGCCCCACCCTGGCAAGCAGTATTGCCGATGGCCTGGTGGGGGCCGGTATTCAGGATTTCACCTCCGGCCTGTTTCTCGCGGCGCCCCGACGCACGGGCAAAAGCACTTTTTTGCGCGAAGACCTGATTCCGGAATGTCAGCTGCGGGGCTGGCTGGCGGTGTATGTCGACCTGTGGGCCGACAAGGAAAAAGACCCCGCCGAGCTGATCGCAGGTGCCATTGCGGGGGCGTTGGTGCCGTTTGAAAAGGGCATTCGCAAACTGGCAAAGAGCATTGGCATCGAGAAACTAAGCTTTCTGCGTACGCTTTCCTGGGACTTTACCAAGCCACAATTGCCGGTCGGTGCGACGCTGACCCAAGCGTTGGAATTGCTCCATAGGGCTGCAGAAAAACCCGTTGTACTGGTGATTGACGAAGCACAGCACGCATTAACCACCGAGTCAGGTATCAATGCGATGTTCGCGTTGAAGGCTGCCCGGGATCAGCTCAACCAAGGCCGTGACGAGGAGGGCAGCGGTTTGCGCCTGGTGTTTACCGGCTCCAATCGCGACAAACTCGCCCATTTGGTATTGGGTAAAAGCCAGCCATTCTTCGGTTCCAGCATCACGCCGTTTCCGCTGCTGGGCAAAGCGTTCACCCAGGCCTACACCGTGCACCTCAACGCGCACCTGGCCAAGAACAACCAATTCAACGCGGCTGACATTGATGAGGCGTTTGAGCTGGTAGGTCGGCGTCCCGAGATGTTGCGCACGATCATCGGTGAAGTCGCATTGGAGCTGGGCGAGGCGAGCAATCTTGGCCAACTGCTGCACAGTCGCGCAGAACTGCTGCGCGCGGGTGTATGGACCGAGTTCGAAAGCGCCTGGAACGCCCTGACCATCCCGCAGCGTGCGGTGTTGCAGGTGATGGTGGTGCGTTCGCAAAGCAATGAGCCATTTGCGCCGTTTACCGACAGCACGATTACCGCAGTCAGCAAGGCATTGGAGGTTATGCGCAGCGATGTGGTGCCCGGGACCCAGACCATTCAGGCCTGTATCGATGCCCTGCGCGACAAGGAATTGGTATGGAAGTCGAGCCGGGGAGGGTATGCCCTGGAAGACAAGTCGTTCGGGGATTGGCTGCTGTACAAAACCCGCATACCGACTAACGAGTGAAACCCGATGTAGCGCAGTTTATAAGGGAATCATGGAAGGTGTAGGAAGTTTCTTTTTTTTCATCGCTAACGGAGACTTATAGCCAAGGACTGCTAACGTCCTATGGGTCTTAGAAGTGGCTCTTGACCAAATGCTTTTGAAATGAAGCACGCAGGCCAGGAAGTCACTACTTAACCAGAAGAGGTTGGCATGCTTAGAAAACTAGTTACTGTCATCGCGTTAGCGACCACCCCGGCGTGGGCAGCCCAGGCGTCTGCACCTTTCACCGGAGCCGACTACAGCGGACGCTATGAATGTACCGGCCAGGATAAACATATAGGCAGCTATAAGGGTGTTGTTGATATGGCACTCGACGCCAAGCAAAGTACTGGCAAGTACGCCGCCTACACCTTCACCTTGACCTTGGAAGACAAGTCCCGTTATGACGGAATGGCCGCCGGGACTTCGGACGCGCTGGGCGTTTATTTTGCTCACACCGACCCTGTCTTGAAAGACTTCGGCGTGGGGGTCGCACAAATGACGTCAACCCCGGAGGGCAAAGTGTCTTTCGTTAAGTACTACTACACGCCTGAATACGAAGGCGGTGGTCACGGCTTGGAACACTGCGTCAAAAGCTGATGGGTAATTACTTTTTCATCAGGGTTGAGCAGGCTGTTTTATAAGCTTCATGCTGATACTTGTTCAACGTCGTCGGCAGATCAAAGCTGTGCTTCTTGTTTTGCGCATTGATGGTCTGCGGCGACAGCAGCGTCACCTCCACCCCATCCAGCAACTGAAACACCCCTTCGATCTTGAACGTCGTCGGGCCACCGGCGAACTCGCCTTTTTTACTGCGTTTCTTGATGGCAATGCGCGTGATGCCGTTGGCTTGAACGAACGCCTTCACCTGGGCGGCGAAAGCTTTTACGTTGGCCGCTTCGTCGTCATCGTCGAGGGCGATTTTCTTGGTGGCCAGGGCGACGTGGGTCAGCGTCTGGTTGTCCAGGGAGGCGACGGCGATGATGGCTTCGCTGCCTTTGATTTCGATGCCGCAGATGGTCATGAGCGGGTCCTTTGCGAGGGAGAGGCTTCAGGAAAGGGCTTATTGAAATGCAATTCAAAGAGCTGCTCTATTGTCTTGCTCATTGGTTGAAGTTGGGAAATTTCTATCTTAAGTTTCAATAAGCTTGCTTCTTTGATTTTAATATCTAGCTCATTCAGTACTTCGCCGGGCTTTTGTATTTTCTGAAACCAGCGGCTAAAACCTATCACCGTGCACAGTGACGTGAGCGTCGCGTACAGACCGATGAAAATATAAAACTCTTTTTCGTGGACGAGCAGATAGTCCATGAACGTGTCGAGGTTATCTTTCTCTCGTTCTTTGTATGTAGAAAGTTTTCTTTCTTGTATAGCGAGGCTGTTCTTCAGGAAGGTGACGTCGTTGTTGAATGACTCCGGCAGATCTGCGATTTTATGCAGCTCCGGTGTGCCTTTCTCAAGTGCTTCAATGCGTTTAGTGAAGTCGTTTACCATTTGCTCCGTTTGCGAATGGTGGCTTTCCTCGCGTGTTTCTTTTTGGAATCTGTAGTCCAGATAAGAAAAAATAGACACCAGTGTCAGCGCACCTGCAATTAGCCATAAACCAAATACAGCAAGCAACTTATAAATATTGTCGGTGGGTGGGGATGGAAGCCATTGCATGCCGAAAATTCCTTAAATCAGCGTCAGGTAGCGAAAAGCGACAGTGGGACGCTTCTATTGTAGGAATATAGTTACTATTCTTGGCCAATCGACTCCAGAAACTCCGACCGCTCATCACTCATGCGCGCCAGGCAGTCGTTGTGCGCAATCGCATAGGCCTTGGTGCCGGTCACTGCCGGGAAGGTGTCCACTGCACAATCGGCGTCGCGCAGTTTTTCCCACTTCTGCTGCGCATCCTTCAGACGGGCGGTAATGTCCGCCAGTTTGGTCTTGTCGCTGCCGTAGGTCGAACCCATGCGCTCCAGCAACCCCTGATAGTTATCTTTGAGCAATTGCTCGGCGGTGGTCTTGTTGTAGGTGGCGCATTCCAAGGTTTGCTGGTCGTTCTCGATACCGTCGCACGGCGTGCTGTCGGTGTCTTCGGCCGCGTGGGCGGTGGTTGCGATGAGTGCCAAAGCCAGGAAAATCGATTTCATTGCGCCGTCTCATATCACGTGATGCGCAATTCTGGCTCAAGCGTAAGACAAAGAACAGCCGACCGTGGGGCCTGTCTTCGCAGGCTTTGTCGCGGATTGACGCTTTCGGCAATTCCCCTGTCGTTTTTGCACCCGGCTCCGTCGGTCCCTGGGCATATGCTGGCCCCAAAGCGCCGGCAGACGATTCGGCGCATGAATCGCCAATAAGGGGACGCCTGATGAGCCCAGCCGAGTTGCACGCCGACAGCATCGTTATCGACGGTCTGATTATTGCCAAGTGGAACCGCGACCTGTTCGAAGACATGCGCAAAGGTGGCCTCACCGCCGCCAACTGCACGGTGTCGGTGTGGGAAGGCTTCCAGGCCACGATCAATAACATTGTCGCCAGCCAGACCCTGATCCGTGAGAACAGCGACCTGGTGATCCCGGTGAAAACCACCGCCGACATCCGCCGCGCCAAGGAGCAGGGCAAGACCGGCATCATCTTCGGCTTCCAGAATGCCCATGCCTTTGAGGACCAGCTCGGCTATGTCGAGATCTTCAAGCAGCTCGGCGTGGGGGTGGTGCAGATGTGCTACAACACCCAGAACCTGGTGGGCACCGGCTGCTACGAGCGTGATGGCGGCCTGTCGGGTTTCGGGCGTGAGATCGTCGCCGAGATGAACCGCGTCGGCATTATGTGCGACCTGTCCCACGTGGGCTCCAAGACCAGCGAAGAGGTCATCCTCGAATCGAAAAAGCCGGTGTGCTACTCCCACTGCCTACCGTCCGGGCTTAAAGAGCACCCGCGCAACAAGTCCGATGAAGAGCTGAAGTTCATCGCCGACCATGGCGGTTTTGTCGGCGTGACCATGTTCGCGCCGTTCCTGGCCAAGGGCATCGACTCGACTATCGACGACTACGCCGAAGCCATCGAATACACCATGAACATCGTCGGCGAAGACGCCATCGGCATCGGCACCGACTTCACCCAGGGCCATGGTCAGGATTTCTTCGAAATGCTCACCCATGACAAGGGCTACGCCCGCCGCCTGACCAGCTTCGGCAAGATCATCAACCCGCTGGGCATCCGCACCGTGGGTGAGTTCCCCAACCTCACCGAGACCCTGCTCAAGCGCGGCCACAGCGAGCGTGTGGTGCGCAAGATCATGGGCGAGAACTGGGTCAACGTGCTCAAGGACGTCTGGGGCGAATAAGCCACTGCTCGCTTAATCCTTCACCCGCCGCCATCCGCGTGGCGGGCATCAAAACGAATTTTCTGGAGTTAAGTTTCCATGGCCAAGATCGCCCCGCAATTGCCAATTGAAGTCGACAGCGAAACCGGTGTCTGGACCTCCGACGCCCTGCCGATGCTGTACGTGCCGCGTCATTTCTTCGTCAACAACCACATGGGTATCGAAGAAGTACTGGGGGCCGACGCCTACGCCGAGATCCTCTACAAGGCCGGCTACAAATCCGCCTGGCACTGGTGTGAAAAAGAAGCTGAATGCCACGGCCTGGAAGGCGTCGCGGTGTTCGAGCACTACATGAAGCGCCTGTCGCAACGCGGCTGGGGCCTGTTCAAGATCCAGGACATCGACCTCGATAAAGGCACCGCCAGCGTCAAGCTTGAGCATTCAGCTTTTGTGTATGTCTACGGCAAGGTCGGACGCAAAGTGGACTACATGTTCACCGGCTGGTTTGCCGGCGCCATGGACCAGATCCTTCAAGCGCGTGGCAGCAAGATCCGCACTGTGGCCGAACAAGTCTACGGAGGCTCCGAAGAGGGCCACGATGATGGTTTGTTCACCGTCAAACCGTTGTAAGCCGAGGACCGTGCCATGGCTTTCGAAGCAATGTTCCAGCCGATCCAGATCGGCAAACTGACCATCCGCAACCGGGTGCTCAGCACTGCGCATGCCGAGGTGTATGCCACCGATGGCGGCATGACCACCGACCGCTATGTGAAGTACTACGAAGAGAAAGCCAAGGGCGGTATTGGCCTGGCGATCTGCGGTGGCTCCTCCGTGGTGGCCATCGACAGCCCGCAGGAATGGTGGGCGTCGGTGAACCTGTCCACCGACCGCATCATCCCGCACTTCCAGAATCTGGCCGATGCCATGCACAAGCATGGCGCCAAGATCATGATCCAGATTACCCACATGGGCCGGCGCTCGCGTTGGGACGGCTTCAACTGGCCGACCCTGATGTCGCCGTCCGGCGTGCGTGAGCCGGTGCACCGTGCCACCTGCAAGACCATCGAGCCAGAAGAAATCTGGCGTGTGATCGGCAACTACGCCCAGGCTGCGCGTCGGGCCAAGGCCGGTGGCCTGGACGGGGTGGAATTGTCGGCCGTGCACCAGCACATGATCGACCAGTTCTGGAGCCCGCGGGTCAACAAGCGTACCGACGAGTGGGGCGGCAGCTTCGAGGGCCGCATGAAGTTCGGCCTGGAAGTGTTGAAGGCCGTGCGTGCCGAAGTGGGGGATGACTTCTGTGTGGGCATGCGCCTGTGCGGTGACGAGTTCCACCCGGACGGCTTGTCCCACGAGGACATGAAGCAAATCGCCAAGTACTACGATGACACCGGCATGCTCGATTTCATCGGCGTGGTGGGCTCGGGTTGCGACACCCACAACACCCTGGCCAACGTCATCCCGAACATGAGCTACCCGCCGGAGCCGTTCCTGCACCTGGCGGCCGGCATCAAGGAAGTGGTCAAGGTTCCGGTGCTGCACGCGCAGAACATCAAGGACCCGAACCAGGCCACGCGTATTCTGGAAGGCGGCTATGTGGACATGGTCGGCATGACCCGTGCGCACATCGCCGACCCGCATCTGATCGCCAAGATAAAGATGGGCCAGATCGACCAGATCAAGCAGTGCGTGGGCGCCAACTACTGCATCGACCGCCAGTACCAGGGCCTGGATGTGTTGTGCATCCAGAACGCTGCGACCTCCCGTGAATACATGGGCGTGCCGCACATCATCGAGAAGTCCACCGGGCCCAAGCGCAAGGTGGTTGTAGTGGGGGCCGGCCCGGCCGGGATGGAAGCCGCGCGCGTGGCGGCTGAACGTGGCCACGACGTGACGCTGTTCGAGAAAAAGGAGTTTATCGGCGGGCAAATCACCACGGCATCGAAAGCGCCGCAGCGTGACCAGATCGCCGGTATCACCCGTTGGTATCAACTGGAGCTGGCGCGTTTGAAAGTCGACCTGCGCCTGGGTGTTGCAGCCGATGCCGAGACCATCCTGGACGTGCGTCCGGACGTGGTGGTGCTGGCGGTGGGCGGGCACCCGTTCATCGAGCAGAACGAACACTGGGGCGCCGCCGAAGGCTTGGTAGTGAGCAGTTGGGACGTGCTCGACGGCAAGGTGCTGCCTGGCAAGAACGTGCTGGTGTACGACACCATCTGTGAATTCACCGGGATGTCGGTGGCCGACTTCCTGGCCGACAAAGGCAGCCAGGTGGAGATCGTCACCGACGACATCAAGCCAGGCGTGGCAATCGGCGGTACGTCGTTCCCCACGTACTACCGCAGCATGTACCCCAAGGAAGTGATCATGACCGGCGACATGATGCTGGAAAAGGTCTACCGCGAGGGCGACAAGCTGGTGGCCGTGCTGGAGAACGAATACACCGGCGCCAAAGAGGAGCGGGTGGTCGACCAGGTCGTGGTGGAGAACGGCGTGCGTCCGGACGAGGCCATTTACTACGGGCTCAAGGAAGGTTCGCGCAACAAGGGCCAGATCGACGTTGAAGCGCTGTTTGCGATCAAGCCGCAGCCATGCCTGAGCGAGGCGGGCGAGGGGTACTTGCTGTTCCGCATTGGTGACTGTGTGGCCCAGCGCAATACCCACGCCGCCATCTATGACGCCCTGCGCTTGTGCAAGGATTTCTGACGCACCTGATCGTTCCCACGCTCTGCGTGGGAATGCCGCCCTGGACGCTCCGCGTCTGCTTTTAAGGTAGTGACGCAGAGCGTCACAGGATGCATGCCCACGCAGAGCGTGGGAACGATCTTAGTGGGAGCTTCACCATGCTGAATACCCTTCTTCCCATCCTGCTTTTTGCCGCCCTGGGCCTCGCCGTCCTCGGCGCCTTGCGCCGGGTGAACATGTGGCGCCGTGGCCGCTCATCCAAAGTCGACCTGCTGGGTGGCCTCTTGGCCATGCCCAAGCGCTACATGGTCGACCTGCACCACGTGGTCGCCCGTGACAAATACATCGCCAACACCCACGTAGCGACGGCGCTGGGCTTTGTGCTGTCGGCGCTGCTGGCGATTGTGGTGCACGGTTTCGGCCTGCAGAGCCGCATTCTTGGTTATGCCCTGCTGCTGGCGTCGACATTGATGTTTGTCGGCGCGATCTTCATGTACCTGCGCCGCCGCAATCCGCCTGCTCGCCTGTCAAAAGGCCCGTGGATGCGCCTGCCGAAAAGCCTGATGGCCTTCTCGGTGAGCTTCTTCCTGGTGACCTTGCCGGTGGCCGGGATTCTGCCCGTCGACTTCGGCGGCTGGCTGCTCGCGGCATTGCTGAGCGTGGGCGTGTTGTGGGGCGTGTCCGAAATGTTCTTCGGCATGACCTGGGGTGGGCCGATGAAACACGCGTTTGCCGGAGCCCTGCACCTGGCCTGGCACCGTCGCGCCGAACGCTTTGGCGGTGGCCGCTCCACCGGTTTGAAACCCTTGGACCTGAGCGATAAAACCGCGCCACTGGGCGTGGAAAAACCCAAGGACTTCACCTGGAACCAACTGCTCGGCTTCGACGCCTGCGTGCAGTGCGGCAAGTGCGAAGCGGCGTGCCCGGCGTTTGCCGCCGGCCAGCCACTGAACCCGAAAAAACTCATCCAGGACATGGTGGTCGGTTTGGCCGGTGGCACCGATGCCAAGTTCGCCGGCAGCCCGTACCCCGGCAAACCGGTGGGCGAACACGGCGGCAACCCGCACCAGCCGATCGTCAACGGCCTGGTGGACGCCGAGACCCTGTGGTCGTGCACCACCTGCCGCGCTTGCGTGGAAGAGTGCCCGATGATGATCGAGCATGTGGACGCTATCGTCGACATGCGCCGCCACCTCACCCTGGAAAAAGGCGCCACGCCGAACAAGGGCGCTGAAGTCCTGGAAAACCTGATCGCTACCGACAACCCCGGCGGGTTTGCCCCCGGTGGGCGCCTGAACTGGGCGGCAGACCTGAACCTGCCGTTGCTCAGCGACAAAGGCAGTTGCGATGTGCTGTTCTGGGTCGGCGATGGCGCCTTCGACATGCGTAACCAGCGTACCCTGCGCGCTTTCGTCAAAGTGCTCAAGGCCGCCAAGGTCGATTTCGCCGTGCTCGGCCTGGAAGAACGCGACAGCGGTGACGTGGCGCGGCGCCTCGGTGACGAAGCGACATTCCAGTTGCTGGCCACGCGCAATATCCAGACCCTGGCCAAGTACAGCTTCAAGCGCATCGTCACCTGCGATCCGCACAGCTTCCATGTGCTGAAAAACGAATACGGCGCCTTCAACGGCAACTACCGCGTGCAGCACCACAGCACCTTCATGGCCGAGCTGATCGGCGAGGGCGCGCTGAACCTGGGCCAGCACAAAGGCAACAGCGTGACCTACCACGACCCGTGCTACCTGGGCCGCTACAACGGCGAATACGAGGCGCCGCGCCAAGTGCTGCGGGCTTTGGGTATCGAGGTCAAGGAAATGCAACGCTCGGGCTTCCGTTCACGCTGCTGCGGTGGCGGTGGCGGTGCGCCGATCACTGACATCCCCGGCAAGCAACGTATCCCCGATATGCGTATGGACGACATCCGCGAGACCGGCGCCGAACTGGTGGCCGTGGGTTGCCCGCAATGCACGGCGATGCTTGAAGGCGTGGTCGAACCGCGCCCGTTGATCAAGGACATCGCCGAACTGGTAGCCGACGCGTTGCTTGAAGACGCCGCGCCGGCCAAAGCCCCCGTCAAGCGTGAACCTGCGGAGGTGCACTAATGAGCGATATTATCCGCCGCGACCCCCGGGCCGAATGGATCGCCCGTAACCGCCTGCACCCGTTGCACGCGGCGATGCAGCCGGTGCAACACAGCTGGATGGGGCCCAACGGCATCATTCGCAAAAACGTGCATGGTGTCGGTTTTATCGGGCCCAACGGCATCAAGCGTATCGACCGCAGCGGTGCCCAGCAGGGCGGCGCGGCCAAGCGCACCGCGGCAGTGGAAGTGCAATTGCCGCTGCATCAAGTGCCGACCCCGGCGTTCTACATCAACGTGGTGCCGGACATGGTCGGTGGCCGCCTGAGCAGCCACGACCGTGACCTGCTTGGCCTGGCGCGCCAACTGGCCGGCAATGACGGCGCGGTGTTGGCGGTGGTGTTCGGTGAACACAAGGAAAGCGCGTTTGCCACGGCCGGCGTCGACCGTCTGCTGGTGCTGGAGGGGCATGAGTTCGAGGGTTATGCACCGGAGCAACGCGTGCAGGGCCTGCGCGCTGTGGATAACCAATTCAGCCCGCGCCACTGGTTGCTGCCAGACAGCCGCAGCGGTGGTGGTGAGCTGGGGCGACGCTTTGCCGCCAGCCTCAAGGAACGCCCGGCGACGCGGGTGTGGCAGATCAAGGGCGAGGAATGCATCGGCCGTGCCGGTGCCGGCCAGGAAGACCTGGCGCGGCCGTTGCCCCGTCTGATCCTCGCTGCCGCCGAATGTGCCGATCCGGTCAGCGAGACCCGCCACGAAGTCTTGCCCGTGGAGTTATCCACAAGCCTGGCGCGTAGTCTGCCGCGTATCGAAGACCTCGGCGCGGTGGCGGTCGACCCGGCAGCGATTCCGATGGCCGAGGCAGAGTTCATTTTCTCCGGTGGCAACGGCGTGAAGGACTGGGCGCTGTTCCACCAGACCGCCGCGGCCCTGGGCGCTACCGAAGGCGCCTCGCGGGTGGCAGTGGACGATGGCTTCATGGCGCGTGATCGCCAGGTCGGCGCCAGCGGCACCTGGGTGACTGCGCGGGTGTACGTGGCAGTGGGCATTTCCGGGGCGATCCAGCACCTGCAAGGCATCGGTGCCTGCGACAAGGTGGTGGCGATCAACCTCGACCCAGGGTGCGACATGATCAAGCGTGCCGACCTGTCGGTGATCGGCGAAAGCGCCGCGATACTGCACGCCTTGATCGCGGCGGTCGAGACCTACCGCAACGGCGCCAAGCGCGATGCAGCCTGAGGATATGACCATGACGAACACTGTATTCAGCCTGGTGTCCATCGGTGCTCACCCCACCTCCGGGCGTCCACGCCGCGCCGAGCAGGATGCGCGCGCGGTTGAGCTGGGGCTGCAACTGGCTGGGGATAAGTTGCAGGTGCTGCACGCTGGTGATGTCAGCGAGCCGACCCTGCGCAGCTACCTGGGCATGGGCCTGCCGCAACTGCAGGTACTGGAACAACCGGCCGGCTCGGATGCCTTGCCGGTGCTCAGTGAGTATCTGCGCGACGCCGGTGCTCAGGTGGTACTGACCGGGAGCCAGGCAGAAACCGGCGAAGGTTCGGGAATGCTGCCGTTCCTCTTGGCCGAGCAACTGGGCTGGCCGCTGATTGTGGGGCTGGCCCAGGTGGAGTCCATCGACGCCGGCGTAGCCCTGGTGCTGCAGGCGCTGCCTCGCGGCCAGCGACGGCGCTTGAAGGTGCGCCTGCCGTTTCTCGCCACTGTGGATAACGCCGCGCCCAAGCCACGTCAGAGCGCCTACGGCCCGGCGCAACGGGGTGAACTGGCCGCCCATGACGTTGAGATTGAACACGACGAGTTATTCACAGGCGCACTGTTGCAACCGGCCAAGCCACGGCCAAAGCGCCTCAAGGTGATCAAGGCCAAGAGTGGTGCCGACCGTATGAAGGCCGCAACGGCCAAGTCCAGTGGCGGCGGTGGGCAGGTGCTCAAGGGCGTGAGCGCTGAAGAGGGCGCGCAAGCGATTCTCAAGCTTCTGGTAGAAGAGGGCGTCGTACGCTGAACCCTGACCACCACCAAACCTTGTGGTAGCTGGCTTGCCTGCGATAGCGGTAGGTCAGCAACCCATGCATCCGTTGACGTATTGCAATCGCGGGCAAGCCCGCTTCCACATTTTCCTGCTTTATCTTGGGCTTACCCACAATGCCTGTTGATCCGCCTGTGGATAACCTGTTCGCGGGTGTCCACAAGCCCGGCATATCAAGCTCTGCAGCCCTCTGTACGAAAAACAACCAGCCTAACTCGCGGTTTTTGCTCGGGTTTTCACCGGGTTGAGGCCTCGACTTGCCCCCAAAGTCTGTTGGCGCTTTTGTGGATAAGATGTTCGCTATCCGCTACAAGCCTTATAAAACGTGGCTTTCGAGGGGTTGGTCAATAATTGAGCAAATCTCACATATTCGCCGTTTAAACGGCTGGATATCCCCGATTCATGAGGGTTTCAAGGGCTTTTCCACAACCCGAACAAAGTTGCCCCCGAATTCTGTTGGCGCATCTGTGGATAAGGTGTTCGCTTACCGCTGCAAGCCACGCCAAACAAGGCTCTTGGAGGTTTGGTCAATAAATGAACAGCTCAAGATAAAACCCGCAAGTTTAAATAAGTCACGGATTTTCTTGATTTAATTTGTGAGCACGGCGCACTTGCCCACAATTGCTGTGGGTGGCTTTGTGGATAAGTTGTTGGGGAAAGGCTGGAGGGCAGGGTGGTAAAGGGCTGCATCGGAACTGATCGAATTTTGAACAGTTAACCTGTCCAAATGTGGGAGCTGGCTTGCCTGCGATAGCGGTCTGTCAGCCAATACAGGCTTTGACAGACACAATGCCATCGCGGGCAAGCCCGCTCCCACACAAGCGTTATTCGTGAGCAGCTACGCCTTTGAGATAAGGCGCTGGCGCCGCGCCCAGGTTGTTGAGCATCCGCTCGCTGTACCAATCCACAAAATTCACCACGCCAAACTCATAGGTCTTGGAGTAAGGGCCTGGCTGGTAGGCGGTGGAGTTGATGCCGCGCTGGTTCTCTTCGGCCAGGCGGCGATCCTGGTCGTTGGTGGCATCCCACACCTGGCGCATGCGCTCCACGTCGTAGTCCACGCCTTCCACCGCGTCCTTATGCACGATCCACTTGGTGGTGACCATGGTTTCCTGGGCGCTGATCGGCCACACGGTGAACACAATGATGTGGTCGCCCATGCAGTGGTTCCAGGAGTGCGGCAGGTGCAGGATGCGCATCGAACCCAGGTCCGGGTTCTTGATGCGGCCCATCAGTTTGGCGCAGCCCTGCTTGCCGTCCAGGGTCATCGACACAGTGCCCTTGAGCAGTGGCATGCGCACGATGCGGTTACGCAGGCCGAAGCTGGCGTGGGCGTAAGGGATTTTTTCGGCATTCCAAGCGGCGGCGGACGCGGCTACGTGATCCTTGAACGCCTGGTCGGCGCGCGGGTCGGTAACGTCGTCCCACTCCAGCAGGGTTTTCAGCAGTTCCGGGTGCGAGGCGTTGCAGTGGTAGCACTCGCGGTTGTTTTCCAGCACCAGCTTCCAGTTGGCTTTTTCGAACAAGGTGGTCTGGATCGCCACCTTGGTGTTCTCCATGTCGTAGGGCTCCATGTAATGGCTGAGCGTCGACAGGAAGTCATCAATGGCCGGTGGATTTTCGGCCAGGCTGATAAAGATGTAGCCGCCAGCAGTCTTCACGTTCACCGGCTTGAGGCCGTACTGCTTCATGTCGAAATCGGCGCCCATCTCGGTGCCGGCGAACAGCAGGCGGCCGTCCAGCTCGTAGGTCCACTGGTGGTAGTGGCACACCAATTTGGCGACCTTGCCCTTCTCGCTGGTGCACAAGCGCGAACCACGGTGGCGGCAGACGTTGTGGAACGCATGCACCACGCCGTCGGCACCCCGGATCACGATGATTGGGTTCTTGCCCACTTGCAGGGTCAGGTAGTTGCCCTTGGTGGGGATTTCGCAGGTCATGCCGGCGATCAACCACTCTTTCTGGAAGATCTCCTGCATGTCGATATCAAACAACCGCTCATCAGAGTAGAACGGCTGCGGCAGCGAAAAAGTGCGCTCGCGCTCTTGCAGCATTTGCGCAGTGGCCTTGCGTGCGGGTTCCAGCGGATCGCCCAAGCTTAAGGTTGCGGTGACGTCCATCGTGTGTGTCCTCATGGCCATTCTGTGTGGCCGGCGAATAGTGGCTACGGTTGGTGCTGTGCAAGGCGTAAAGAACGCGTCTTTGTTGGGAGCGAGTGTGGGCCCGGCGTAACGTCGAACCTTATCCATGGGCGACATGGCCCAATCTGATCCCGACGCGCAAGCCCCTGTCTTTGGGGGCTGGTCGCCGTAAGTATGTGAATGTCGCAGATAGGTAAATGGGTGGTTCTCGCGTTACGCAGAATCGTCACCATAAGGCCGACGTCGGCGGTGGAGAGCAACATGTCCAATAATTTCCTGAATCCGGTAACCACCCAGACCTGGGCCAATGGTCGGCACATCGTCCGCTGCGTCAAAGTCATCCAGGAAACCTGGGATGTGCGCACCTTCTGCTTCATGGCCGATCAGCCGATCCTGTTCTTTTTCAAGCCAGGGCAATTCGTCACCCTGGAGCTGGAAATCGAAGGCCAGCCGATCATGCGTTCGTACACGATTTCCAGCTCACCGTCGGTGCCTTACAGCTTTTCGGTGACCATCAAGCGTGTGCCGGGCGGTCGGGTTTCCAATTGGCTGCACGACACTTTGCACGAAGGCCAGGAGCTGGCGGTGCACGGGCCGGTCGGGCTGTTCAATGCCATCGACTTCCCGAGCCCGAAAGTGCTTTACCTCAGCGGCGGCGTTGGGATCACGCCGGTGATGTCCATGGCGCGCTGGTTCTACGACACCAATGCGAACGTCGACATGACCTTTATCCACAGCGCCCGCTCGCCCAAGGACATCATCTATCACCGCGAGCTGGAGCACATGGCGTCGCGGATCGACAACTTCAGCCTGCACCTGATTTGCGAAAAACACGGCCTGGGCGAGCCTTGGGCCGGGTATCGCGGCTATCTGAACCACAAGATGCTGGAGCTGATGGTGCCGGACTTCCTGGAGCGCGAAGTGTTCTGCTGCGGCCCTACGCCGTACATGAACGCGGTGAAGCGTTTGCTGGAAGTTGCCGGTTTCGACATGACGCGTTATCACGAAGAATCCTTTGGCGCGACACCGCCCGAAGCCCGTGCCGATGCGGTGGAGCAGGCCGAGCAAGCGGCGGATGCGCCGGAGATCGACCTGGCAGACCTGCATCAAGTGGAATTTATCGCGTCCGGCAAGAGCATTCGCGTGGCGCCGGGGGAAACGGTGCATGCTGCGGCGGCCAAGCTCGGCCTGCTGATCCCCAAGGCCTGCGGCATGGGCATCTGCGGTACGTGCAAGGTCATGAAGCTGGGCGGCGAAGTAGAGATGGAGCACAACGGCGGGATTACCGAAGAGGACGAAGCCGAAGGCTATATCCTGTCGTGCTGCAGTGTGCCGAAGGGTGATGTACGCATCGAGTTCTGATCTGCTCGTTCCCACGCTCTGCGTGGTAACGCCTCCCAGGACGCTCCGCGTCCCGTCGCAACTGAAGGGTGACGCGGAGCGTCACGGGCTGCATTCCCACGCGGAGCGCGGGAACGATCTTTCCGGCAGCAGGCACATGCTCGTTCCCACGCTCTGCGTGGTAACGCCTCCCAGGACGCTCCGCGTCCCGTCGCACATGAAGGGTGACGCGGAGCGTCACGGGCTGCATTCCCACGCGGAGCGCGGGAATGATCTTTCCGGCAGCAGGCACATGCTCGTTCCCACGCGCTGCGTGGTAACGCCTCCCAGGACGCTCCGCGTCCCGTCGTAAGGGAAGGGGCACGCGGATCTTCAGAGCCAAGGTTGGATGTCGATCAGGCCTGGCATACCTGCATAGTTGCGCGCGCTGGAGTAACGCCAGTGTTCAGCCAGGTCCACATAGCCCCGCTTTATGGGGTTGTGATGGATGTAATCAAGCTTCTGGCGCATGACTGCCTCGCTGTAAACCAACTCCGCATGTGAACCTTCCTGCCACAGTTGATAAACACGATCTGTCTTGTGTGCACGCTTGCAGAAACGCAGGCGCTGCAATATCCGCTCCGCGCCTTTGCTTTGCAGGTCGTCAATGATGGTGCGGGCGGTGAAGGATTTGAATTGGCTGACGCACTTTCCCAGATCGGGCGCTTGAGCAATAAAGTGCAAGTGATTTTCCAGGATGATGTAACCAAACAAGTTTAAAGCGTGGTTGCTTTGTTGATATCGCCAGCAATCCAGAAGATGGTCCACCAGGTAGTTGCGGGTGAAGAGAGGGAGCCATTCCATGACAGTGCAGGTGAGGAAGTGGGGTTTTTCGGGTTCGGTGATGACATAGCGGCTTCTGCCCACGTGTTCATCCTTGATTTCGGGTGGACGCGGAGCGTCCGAGGAGGCATTCCCACGCAGAGCGTGGGAACGATCATGATTCAGCGTCGCGTCGCAGGTCGGGAATCTGCGACGCGAGCCTTAGGTGTTAACAGTTATTGGGCATAGATATGGACAACGAAGTGCTGGCCTGAGTTTGTCAATTCGTAGGCTTTGTCGTAGATGGTCAGCGTCCTTGATGACTCCTGAATGGTGTCCCCGACCTTGGCGTGTTTCCTGAACTCATCCCAGTCAATGACCGTGGTGCTAGTGCTGCCGCCGCTTTGCAGTGTGTTGCTATTGCTTTGATATTCCATGATAAAGCTCTCCATTGATGTGCCTTTGCCGCCGATTATTCGGCTGGCGGTGAAACCCGAAAGGTGGCAGTTATCGCTGCGTTTTCCTTGCGGGTAACAAGAGGCTAGACAATGAATGCGAGCTACGTAGCTGTCAGAAATATCAAAAAACAGTCTCGGCAATCGGCCAGTAAGGACTGGCCGGGGCCCTGCTTTAAGCGTTCATCACTTCCCGAATATCGGCAGCCAATTCCCTTACACGCTCTTCCTCGGTATCCCACGCACACATGAAGCGCGCACCACCTTTGCCGATGAAGGTGTAGAAACGCCAGCCCTTGGCGGTCAGCGCTGCAATCGCGGGTTCGGAGAGTTGCAGGAACACGCCGTTGGCCTGTACCGGGAACATCAATTCCACACCGGGAATATCCGCCACCAGGCTGCTCAACAATTGCGCGCAATGGTTAGCGTGGCGCGCATGCTTGAGCCAGGCGTCATTTTCCAGCAGGCCCACCCATGGCGCAGAAAGGAAGCGCATTTTCGACGCCAACTGACCGGCCTGTTTGCAGCGGTAGTCGAAGTCTTCAGCCAGTTTGTGATTGAAGAACAGGATGGCTTCACCCACCGCCATGCCGTTTTTGGTACCACCAAAGCACAGCACGTCGACGCCGGCTTTCCAGGTCAGGTCGGCCGGTGAGCAACCCAGGAATGCACAGGCATTGGCGAAGCGGGCACCGTCCATGTGCAGGTTCAGGCCCAGCTCCTTGCAGGTGGCGCTGATGGCACGGATTTCTTCCGGGGTGTACACGCTGCCGACTTCGGTGGCCTGGGTCAGGGTCACGACGCGGGGTTTGGGGTAGTGGATGTCCTGGCGCTTGAGGGCGATCTCACGGATCGACTCCGGGGTCAGCTTGCCGTTTTCGGTGCGGGCAACCAACAATTTGGAGCCGTTGGAGAAAAACTCCGGCGCGCCGCATTCGTCGGTCTCGACGTGGGCAGTTTCCGAGCAAATCACGCTATGGTAGCTCTGGCACAACGAGGACAGCGCCAGGGAGTTGGCAGCCGTACCGTTGAAGGCGAAGAACACCTCGCAGTCGGTCTCGAACAGATTGCGGAAACCGTCGGCGGCGCGGTGGGTCCATTCATCATCGCCGTAGGCACGTTGATGGCCCTGGTTGGCTTGTTCCATGGCGGCCCAGGCTTCCGGGCAGATGCCGGAATAGTTGTCGCTGGCAAATTGTTGGCTCTTGTCGGTCATGGCCCGTTCCTGTGGTCGATGTTGGTGCGCACTTTACCCAAGATTGCCGGGGGCACGCACGCACTGTAAATGCAAAGTCGTTGGGGAATTATGCACGGTACTGAAACCTTGCCTGTCGGACCTGTCCGAGATGGCGCTTTGGATCTGCTCAAGTGGCTGGCGCTGTTGAGTATGGTGCTCGATCATTTGCGCTATGTGGGGCTGAGTCTGGATGGGCTATACGTGCCGGGGCGCCTGGCGTTTCCATGGTTTTGCCTGGCGATTGCGGCTAATTTGCACCGTGTCCGTTACGCCCCAGTGACGGGCCATTGGCGCTACCTGGGTTGGTTGCTGCTGTTCAGCGTGATCAGCGAAGTGCCTTATCGGATGTTCATCGAAGATGCCGATACCTTGAACGTGTTGCCGACCCTGGCGCTGGGCATGCTGGTTGCCCGAGGTTGGCAGCAAAAGACGTTGGTTGATCGAGGATTGGCGCTGATCGCCGTCACCATGGCGGCCGTGTTTTCACACCAGTTGATGTTCGGTTTCTTTGGTGTATTGCTGCCACTGGCGATATTGCTGGTGTTTCGCCGGCCCTGGTATTTCAGCGTGCTGCCGGGTTTAGTCTGCGTCGCCGCCAATCAGTGGCAGATTCTGCTCAATAGCGGCACGCTTGTGGCGCTGTCGGGGTTGGCTGCATGTCTGATTGCGCCGCTGGCAGGATTGGTCTTATTGCGACATGGCAAAAACGCCAACCCCCCCGCCATGCGACGCTGGGCCTATGCCCTGTATCCCATGCATTTTCTTCTGTTGCTACTCGTTCGCAAGCTCATTGCCTAGCCCTTGTAGGAGCGAGCTTGCTCGCGAAAAACGTCAACAATAACGCGGGCTGCCTGATTGAACGCGGCGCCCTCAGGTTTTTCGCGAGCAAGCTCGCTCCTACAGTTTGTAGGCACCCAGTTAGCATTTGCTCAGGCCATGTCGTAAACGCACCTTTGCGTGGCGTGCGCAGGCATTTGGCCCGCACGCGCCAGCCCTACCATCGCATCAAAGGGCCCTGCGAGGGCCTCAACAATACGAAAGGCTGGGAGAGACGCGATGTTCAGCAAACAAGACCAGATCCAGGGATATGACGACGCACTGCTGGCGGCGATGAATGCCGAGGAGCAGCGCCAGGAAGATCATATCGAGCTGATCGCGTCGGAGAACTACACCAGCAAGCGCGTGATGGAAGCTCAAGGCAGTGGCCTTACCAACAAATACGCCGAAGGCTACCCGGGCAAGCGCTACTACGGCGGCTGCGAGCATGTGGACAAGGTCGAAGCCCTGGCCATCGAGCGCGCCAAGCAGCTGTTCGGTGCCGATTACGCCAACGTGCAACCGCACTCCGGTTCCTCCGCCAACAGCGCCGTGTACCTGGCGCTGATCAATGCCGGCGACACCATTCTGGGCATGAGCCTGGCCCACGGCGGTCACCTGACCCACGGCGCCAAAGTGTCGTCCTCGGGCAAGCTGTATAACGCGGTGCAGTACGGCATCAACACCGACACCGGCCTGATCGACTACGACGAAGTCGAGCGCCTGGCGGTCGAGCACAAGCCGAAGATGGTGGTGGCAGGTTTCTCGGCCTACTCCAAGACCCTTGATTTCCCACGCTTCCGTCAGATTGCCGACAAGGTTGGCGCGCTGCTGTTCGTCGACATGGCCCACGTCGCCGGGCTGGTCGCCGCCGGCCTGTACCCGAACCCGCTGCCTTATGCCGACGTGGTCACCACCACCACCCACAAGACCCTGCGCGGTCCACGGGGCGGCCTGATCCTGGCCAAGGCCAACGAAGAAATCGAAAAGAAACTCAACGCTGCGGTATTCCCCGGCGCCCAGGGCGGCCCGCTGATGCACGTGATCGCCGGCAAGGCCGTGTGCTTCAAGGAAGCGCTGGAGCCCGGCTTCAAGGCTTACCAGCAGCAAGTGATCGATAACGCCCAGGCCATGGCCGAAGTGTTCATCAAACGTGGCTACGACGTGGTCTCCGGCGGCACCGATAACCACCTGTTCCTGGTCAGCCTGATCCGCCAGGGCCTCACCGGCAAAGAGGCGGATGCCGCCCTGGGTCGCGCCCACATTACGGTCAACAAGAACGCGGTGCCGAATGACCCGCAGTCGCCGTTCGTGACCTCGGGCCTGCGCATCGGTACCCCGGCGGTGACCACCCGTGGCTTCAAGGTGCCGCAGTGCGTCGAACTGGCCGGCTGGATCTGCGACATCCTCGACAACCTCGGCGACGCCGATGTCGAGGCGAACGTGGCCAAGCACGTGTCTGCCCTGTGCGCTGATTTCCCGGTTTATCGCTGAGCGCGGTTTTGGAGTAATGACTATGCAACGCTACTCAGGCTTCGGCCTCTTCAAGCACTCCCTCAGCCATCACGAAAACTGGCAGAAGATGTGGCGCACGCCGACCCCTAAAAAGGTCTACGACGTGGTCATCGTCGGCGGCGGCGGGCATGGTCTGGCGACCGCTTACTACCTGGCCAAGGAACACGGCATCACCAACGTGGCGGTGGTCGAGAAAGGCTGGCTGGGCGGCGGTAACACCGCGCGCAACACCACCATCGTGCGTTCCAACTACCTGTGGGACGAGTCGGCGCACCTGTACGAACACGCTATGAAACTCTGGGAAGGTTTGTCCCAGGACCTGAACTACAACGTGATGTTCTCCCAGCGTGGCGTGTACAACCTGTGCCACACCCTGCAGGACATCCGTGACTCCGAACGCCGCGTGAGCGCCAACCGCCTCAACGGTGTGGACGGCGAGCTGCTGAATGCCCAGCAAGTGGCCGACGAAATCCCGTATCTGGATTGCTCCAAGAA
Source organism: Pseudomonas sp. Pse35 (assembly GCF_024519715.1). Classification (NCBI taxonomy): domain Bacteria; kingdom Pseudomonadati; phylum Pseudomonadota; class Gammaproteobacteria; order Pseudomonadales; family Pseudomonadaceae; genus Pseudomonas; species Pseudomonas sp. Pse35. The sequence continues at coordinate 273,237 of NZ_JALJRP010000005.1, forward strand.
CACCCGTTACCCCGTGCTCGGCGCCACCGTGCAACGTCGCGGCGGCGTGGCCCGTCACGATGCCGTGGCCTGGGGCTTTGCTCGCGCTGCCGACGCCTTGGGCGTGGACCTGATCCAGCAGACCGAAGTGATCGGGTTCCGCAAGGAAAACGGCGTGTGCATCGGTGTGGAAACCAACAAGGGCTTTATCGGCGCCAAGCGCGTCGGTGTGGTCACTGCCGGTAACTCCGGGCACATGGCCTCGCTGGCGGGCTTTCGCCTGCCGATCGAATCCCACCCGCTGCAAGCGTTGGTGTCGGAGCCGATCAAGCCGATTATCGACAGCGTGATCATGTCCAACGCCGTGCATGGCTACATCAGCCAATCCGACAAGGGCGACCTGGTGATCGGCGCCGGTATCGACGGCTACAACGGCTACGGCCAGCGCGGTTCGTACCCGGTGATCGAGCACACCATCCAGGCCATCGTCGAGATGTTCCCGGTGCTGTCACGGGTGCGCATGAACCGCCAGTGGGGCGGCATCGTCGACACCACGCCGGATGCCTGCCCGATCATCTCCAAAACCCCGGTACCGAACATGTTCTTCAACTGCGGTTGGGGTACGGGCGGCTTCAAGGCCACCCCAGGCTCAGGCAACGTGTTTGCCGCCAGCCTGGCCAAGGGTGAAATGCACCCGCTGGCCGCACCTTTTTCCATCGACCGTTTCCACAACGGTGCGCTGATCGACGAACACGGCGCTGCGGCCGTCGCCCACTAACAGGAGAAATCCCCTATGTTGCATATCTTCTGTCCTCACTGTGGCGAACTGCGCTCCGAAGAGGAATTCCACGCGTCCGGCCAAGCGCACATCCCGCGCCCGCTGGACCCGAATGCCTGCACCGACGAGCAGTGGGGCGACTACATGTTCTTTCGCGATAACCCGCGCGGCCTGCACCACGAACTGTGGATCCATGCCGCCGGTTGCCGCCAGTATTTCAACGCCACCCGCGACACTGTGACCTACGAAATTCTTGAAACCTACAAGATCGGTGAGAAGCCTCAGTTCACCGCCAAGGCCTCTGGAGAGAAGGTATGAGCCAGATCAATCGCCTGTCCAACGGTGGCCGCATCGACCGTAATAAAGTCCTGACGTTTACGTTCAACGGTCAGAGCTACAAGGGTTTTGAAGGCGACACCCTGGCCGCAGCCCTGCTGGCCAACGGTGTCGACATCATTGGCCGCAGCTTCAAGTACTCGCGCCCAAGGGGCATCTTTGCCGCGGGCGCCGAAGAGCCGAACGCGGTGCTGCAGATCGGCGCCACCGAAGCCACGCAGATCCCCAACGTGCGCGCCACCCAACAGGCGCTGTACCAAGGCTTGGTTGCTACCAGCACCAACGGCTGGCCGAGCGTGAACAACGACATGATGGGGATTCTCGGCAAGGTCGGCGGCAAGCTGATGCCGCCGGGTTTCTACTACAAAACCTTCATGTACCCGCAATCGTTCTGGATGACCTACGAGAAGTACATCCGCAAGGCGGCGGGCCTTGGCCGTTCGCCCACCGAGAACGACCCGGACACCTACGACAACTTCAACCGTCATTGCGACGTGCTGGTCGTGGGCGCAGGCCCTGCGGGCCTTGCGGCTGCGCTGGCCGCTGCGCGCAGCGGTGCCCGTGTGATCATCGCCGACGAGCAGGAAGAGTTCGGTGGTTCGCTGCTCGATTCGCGCGAAAGCCTCGACGGCAAGCCGGCCACTGAATGGGTTGCCAGCGTCATTGCCGAATTGAAAGCCCTGCCGGACGTGGTGCTGCTGCCCCGCGCCACCGTCAACGGTTACCACGACCATAACTTCCTGACCATTCACGAGCGTCTCACCGACCATCTCGGTGATCGTGCGCCGATTGGCGTGGTGCGTCAGCGTATCCACCGTGTGCGTGCCAAGCGTGTGGTGCTGGCCACCGGTGCGTGCGAGCGTCCGCTGGTGTATGGCAACAACGATGTGCCGGGCAATATGCTCGCGGGTGCGGTGTCTACCTACGTGCGTCGCTACGGCGTGGCACCGGGTAAAAAGCTGCTGCTGTCGACCAACAACGATCATGCCTACCGCGTTGCGCTGGATTGGTTCGATGCGGGCCTCACCGTTGTTGCGGTGGCCGATGCGCGCCACAACCCACGCGGGGCTCTGGTTGAAGAAGCTCGCGCCAAAGGCATTCGCATCCTCACCGGCAGCGCCGTGATCGAGGCCCGTGGCAGTAAGCACGTGACCGGTGCCCGCGTGGCAGCCATCGACGTCAAGGCGCACAAAGTCACCAGCCCCGGCGAGTGGCTGGACTGCGACCTGGTCGCCAGCTCCGGCGGTTACAGCCCGGTGGTGCACCTGGCCTCGCACCTGGGCGGCAAGCCGACCTGGCGTGAAGATATTCTCGGGTTTGTACCCGGCGAAGCACCGCAAAAGCGCGTGTGCGTGGGTGGCATCAACGGTGTCTACGGCCTTGGCGACTCCCTCGCCGATGGCTTTGAAGGCGGCGTGCGTGCGGCCAGCGAAGCCGGTTTTGCCCCGGTTGAAGGCACGCTGCCAAAAGCCTTGAGTCGTCTTGAAGAACCCACCCTGGCGCTGTTCCAGGTACCCCACGAAAAAGCTACCGCACGAGCGCCAAAGCAATTTGTCGACCTGCAAAACGACGTGACCGCCGCCGCCATCGAACTGGCCACCCGCGAAGGTTTCGAGTCGGTGGAGCACGTCAAACGCTACACCGCGCTGGGCTTCGGCACTGACCAGGGCAAGCTGGGTAACGTCAACGGCCTGGCCATCGCCGCCCGTTCGTTGAACGTGACCATCCCGCAGATGGGCACCACCATGTTCCGTCCCAACTACACGCCGGTGACGTTCGGCGCCGTAGCGGGCCGTCACTGTGGGCATATCTTCGAGCCGGTACGCTACACCGCGCTGCAAGCCTGGCACGTTAAGAACGGCGCCGAGTTTGAGGACGTTGGCCAGTGGAAACGCCCCTGGTATTTTCCGCGTAACGGTGAAGACCTGCACGCCGCCGTGAAGCGTGAATGCCTGGCGGTGCGTGACAGCGTCGGCCTGCTGGATGCCTCCACCCTCGGCAAGATCGACATTCAAGGTCCGGATGCCCGTGAGTTCCTTAACCGCATCTACAGCAACGCCTGGACCAAGCTCGATGTGGGCAAGGCGCGCTACGGCCTGATGTGCAAGGAAGATGGCATGGTCTTCGACGACGGCGTGACGGCCTGTCTGGCCGATAACCACTTCCTGATGACCACCACCACCGGCGGCGCCGCCCGCGTGCTGCAGTGGCTGGAAATCTACCAGCAGACCGAATGGCCGGACCTCAAGGTGTACTTCACCTCGGTCACCGACCATTGGGCAACCATGACCCTGTCGGGCCCCAACAGCCGCAAGCTGCTCAGTGAAGTCACCGACATCGACCTGGACAAGGACGGCTTCCCGTTCATGACCTGGAAGGAAGGCCTGGTGGGCGGCGTGCCGGCGCGGGTGTTCCGTATCTCGTTTACCGGTGAGCTGTCGTACGAAGTCAACGTGCAGGCCGACTACGCCATGGGTGTGCTGGAAAAGATCGTCGAGGCCGGCAAAAAGTACAACCTGACCCCGTACGGCACCGAGACCATGCACGTCCTGCGCGCTGAGAAGGGCTTCATCATCGTCGGGCAAGACACCGACGGCTCGATGACCCCGGACGACCTGAACATGGGCTGGTGCGTTGGCCGTACCAAGCCGTTCTCGTGGATCGGCTGGCGCGGGATGAACCGTGAAGACTGCGTGCGTGAAGAGCGCAAGCAGTTGGTGGGGCTCAAGCCGATCGACCCGAACGTGTGGCTGCCGGAAGGCGCGCAGTTGGTGTTCGATCCGAAGCAGACGATTCCGATGAAGATGGTGGGTCACGTTACCTCAAGTTATGCGCATAACTCCCTGGGCTATTCGTTTGCCATGGGTGTGGTGAAGGGCGGCTTGAAGCGCATCGGTGAGCGGGTGTTCTCGCCGCAAGCGGATGGCAGCGTGATCGAAGCCGAGATTGTGTCTTCGGTGTTCTTTGACCCCAAAGGTGATCGGCAGAACGTCTGACACCTGATCGTTCCCACGCTCTGCGTGGGAATGCATTCCGGGGCGCTCTGCGCCCCAAGGGCGGACGCAGAGCGTCCATGGCGGCATTCCCACGCGGAGCGTGGGAACGATCAACAGAATTCAGAACAGGTGCTTTATGACAGCAGCCAATGTTTACCAACAACGCCCCACCACCGGCGCCAAGGCCGAGTCGTCGCTGCACCATGCCGACCTTGCCAGCCTGGTCGGCAAGGGCCGCAAGAATGCCGGCGTGACCGTGCGTGAAAAGAAACTCCTCGGCCACCTGACTATCCGTGGCGATGGCCACGACGCCGCCTTCGCCGCCGGCGTACACAAGGCCGTCGGTATCGAACTGCCCGGCCCGCTGAGCGTGGTCTTCAAAGGTGAAACCAGCCTTCAGTGGCTCGGCCCGGATGAGTGGCTGTTGATTGTGCCGAGCGGTGAAGAGTTTGCCGCCGAGCAAAACCTGCGCGCCGCCCTGGGCGACCTGCATATCCAGATCGTCAACGTCAGCGGCGGCCAGCAGATTCTTGAACTGAGCGGCCCGAATGTGCGCGATGTGCTGATGAAGTCCACCAGCTACGACGTACACCCCAACAACTTCCCGGTCGGCAAAGCCGTGGGTACGGTGTTCGCCAAGTCGCAACTGGTGATCCGTCATACGGCTGAAGACACCTGGGAACTGCTGATCCGTCGCAGCTTCTCGGATTACTGGTGGTTGTGGTTGCAGGATGCCTCGGCTGAGTTCGGCCTGAGCGTTGTCGCATGATGATCATTCCCACGCAAAGCGTGGGAATGATCAGCCTGAGGAGTGACCCATGAGCCGCGCACCCGATACATGGATTTTGACCGCCGACTGCCCCAGCGTGCTCGGCACGGTGGACGCGGTCACCCGCTACCTGTTCGAGCAGGGCTGCTACGTCACCGAGCACCATTCTTTCGATGACCGTCTTTCCGGCCGGTTTTTCATTCGTGTGGAATTCCGCCAGCCCGACGGTTTTGACGAGCAAGCCTTTCGCGCAGGCCTGGCGACCCGTGGCGAAGCCTTTGGCATGATCTTCGAACTGACGGCACCGAACTATCGGCCCAAAGTGGTGATCATGGTCTCCAAGGCCGATCACTGCCTGAACGACCTGCTGTACCGCCAGCGTATCGGCCAATTATTGATGGATGTGGTCGCGGTGGTGTCCAACCACCCTGATCTGAAACCGTTGGCCGACTGGCACCAGATTCCCTACTACCATTTCCCCCTGGACCCCAACGACAAACCGTCCCAGGAGCGTCAGGTGTGGCAGGTAATTGAAGACACCGGCGCCGAATTGGTGATCCTTGCGCGCTACATGCAAGTGCTGTCACCGGAGCTGTGCCGCAAGCTGGACGGCAAGGCCATCAACATTCACCACTCATTGCTGCCGGGCTTCAAGGGCGCCAAGCCTTATCACCAGGCGTACAACAAGGGTGTGAAACTGGTGGGCGCCACGGCGCATTACATCAACAACGATCTGGATGAAGGGCCGATCATCGCCCAGGGCGTGGAAGTGGTGGATCACAGCCACTATCCCGAAGATTTGATTGCCAAGGGGCGGGATATCGAAGGGCTCACATTGGCGCGGGCGGTGGGGTATCACATCGAGCGGCGGGTGTTCTTGAACGCCAATCGCACCGTCGTTCTTTAGATCCCTATCGCAGGCAAGCCAGCTCCCATTCCTGGATGTGTGAACCCGATCCACTGTGGGAGCTGGCTTGCCTGCGATGAGGCCCTTACAAGCAACACAAGAAACAGCATCTGTACCCGAGCACTTAACGCGCTGCCCCAAGGGCAACGCAGTTCCATAAAAACAACAGCGAGGTGAAAGCATGTCTGGTAATCGTGGTGTCGTGTATCTCGGCAACGGCAAGGTCGAAGTACAGAAAATCGACTATCCCAAAATGCAGGACCCCCGTGGCAGGAAGATTGAGCACGGCGTCATCCTGCGCGTGGTCTCCACCAACATCTGCGGCTCCGACCAACACATGGTGCGTGGGCGCACCACGGCCCAGACCGGCCTGGTGCTCGGTCATGAAATCACCGGTGAAGTCATCGAGAAGGGCAGCGACGTCGAGAACCTGAAAATCGGCGACCTGGTGTCCGTGCCGTTCAACGTCGCGTGCGGCCGCTGCCGTTCGTGCAAGGAACAACACACCGGCGTCTGCCTGACCGTCAACCCGGCCCGTGCCGGTGGCGCCTACGGCTACGTGGACATGGGCGACTGGACCGGCGGCCAGGCCGAGTACGTGCTGGTGCCGTATGCCGACTTCAACCTGCTGAAACTGCCGGACCGTGACAAGGCCATGGAGAAAATCCGTGACCTGACCTGCCTTTCCGACATCCTGCCCACTGGCTACCATGGCGCTGTTACTGCCGGCGTCGGCCCAGGCAGCACTGTCTACATCGCGGGTGCCGGCCCGGTGGGTCTGGCGGCTGCCGCCTCCGCTCGCTTGCTGGGTGCAGCGGTGGTGATCATCGGCGACGTCAACTCGATCCGCCTGGCCCACGCCAAGGCCCAGGGTTTTGAAGTGGTCGACCTGTCCACCGACACCCCGCTGCACGAACAAATCGCCGCGTTATTGGGCGAGCCCGAAGTGGACTGCGCCGTTGACTGCGTGGGCTTCGAAGCACGCGGCCACGGCCACGACGGCGTCAAGGCCGAAGCCCCGGCCACCGTGCTCAACTCGCTGATGGGCGTGGTACGTGTGGCAGGCAAGATCGGTATCCCAGGCCTGTATGTGACCGAAGATCCAGGTGCTGTCGATGCCGCCGCAAAAATGGGCAGCCTGAGCATTCGCTTTGGTCTGGGCTGGGCCAAATCCCACAGCTTCCACACCGGGCAGACGCCAGTGATGAAGTACAACCGCCAACTGATGCAGGCGATCATGTGGGACCGTATCAACATCGCTGAGATCGTCGGCGTGCAGGTGATCAGCCTTGATGATGCGCCACGTGGCTATGGCGAGTTCGATGCGGGTGTACCGAAGAAGTTTGTGATTGATCCGCACAAGCTGTTCAGTGCGGCGTAAAGGCAAAGCAAACAAAGGGCGACCCGCGGGTCGCCCTTTGTTTAACAAAGACGCGCATCATTCTCGCGATGAGCTGCCAAGGCTCACCTGCCCGGGTGCAAGACCAAAAACTTCTACGCCCTCGGCGTTGGCATGGCCCACCTCTACGATCCGGCGTTCAATCGGCTGGCCCTCGCCTTTACGGTAAATCACGACCATTTCACTGCCTTCCTGGCTTATCGCTTCGGGCGCCACGATGATGGCCTGTTCATTGTGGTAGGCCGTGATGTTCAGGCGTGCGCTCATACCGGGACGGATACGCTTGGCCTGTCCTGGCGTCAATGCCGCCACGCTCAGTGTGACGGGAAACAGTGCACTGTCGCCGGGGTCATCGCTGGGCAAGGCCAGGTTGCCGACCGCTTGCACATGGCCAAGCAGCGGCTCGCCGAGAAATCCATCACCCAGGATTTCAACGCGCTGTCCCGGTTGCAGCTGGTTGATATCCAGCTCGGATGCCGTAGTGACGATCTTGAGTGTTTCGGTATTGGCCAAACCCAGCAGAGCCTGATTCTGACTGACCCTTGAGCCGGTCTGTACGAGAGGCGTTACTCCGGCCCCTTGTGCGGCATTTACAGGAACAATAACGCCGGTGAACGGTGCTACCACGACTTGTTTGGCAATCAACCGTTGCAGCTGTTCGTACCTCACCGTGGCATTGGTCAGCTCCATTTCGGCAATCTGCCGAGCCTGGCCTTTCCCTTCGTCTAATAACGCGTTCAGCTCGTTTTGAGCGCTGCTGCGTTCAAGTCGTTGCAACTTCGTTTGCTGCTCTAGTTCGTCAAGTTCGTTGCGCGCAATAATGCCGCGTTCGAACAGATGGCGGTTTTCTCGTAGCCTGCCTTCCAGGTTGCTCAGTGAGATGTCGGCGGTGCGTAACGCACGACGCGCTCGTGTGACTTGAGTGCCGTTTTCCCAATTGTTCAACTCGTGCACGGTTCGTTGGGCTTTGAGTTGCCCGGACAGGGCTTCGCGTAACTGCAGCTCGATCAGCGTAGGGTCCATGCTCAGAAGCGCTTGGCCTTTCTGTACCCACTGGCCCTGTTCGGCTTCGAGGGACTGGATAACGCCTTCGAATGGTGCGTTGAGCACGATGGTTTGGATAGGCTCGAATTTTCCGACCAGGCCGATATGTAGCGTCATTGGCTTGGTTTGCACGCTCACCCATTGCGGTGCGGGGGGCGGCGCAATCGCAACTTTTTTCACGATCAATGCAGCGCCAATCAACGCTATCAGCATCATCGAACCTATGCGCCAATAGTGCGAGTGACAGGCCTTTTCAGTGTGGGCCTTCAAGTGCAATCTCCCATTTTTCCAAGGTCATGCCGAGGGTTTCGTCCAATTGCGTCTGGGCGTTCAGATAAGCGATGAGTGCGTTGATACGTGCATTTTCCGCATCGCGCAGATCGTTTTCGAAACTGATGATTTGAAAATTGCTGGAGCGCCCGACGCTGAGTTTTTCGCGCTCGATGTCCAGCTTGCGCGTGGACAGTTCGTTGGCACGCAGGGCGATTTCATATTGACGCCAGCGGGTGCCAAGTTCGCGCACTACGTTGCTGACGTTGCGTTCCAATTCTTGACGGGCGTCGGCGATTAGCAACTGCTGTTGTTCTACATTGATACGCGCACGTGTCTGCGCTTGGCGGGTGCTGATGTCGCCGATGGGGATTTCCAACTGAAGGCCGGTATAGCTTTCCCAGCGCCGAGCAGAGCCGGTGCCTGGGTGCTCACGCACCTGACTGGCACCCGCCACCAGAGAGAGGTCCCAGCGAGCGGCATCCTTGGCGAGGATCATGTCCAACGCGGCCTGCTGGCCATTGAGCAATGTGGAGAGGTACTGAGGTTGCTGAGCTTGCGCCAGGTGTATGGCTTGTGGCAGATCGACCTCCAGTGGAGTTGCCTGTACGGCCTCGGTGGCCTGAATGTTCGTGGACAAATCCAGTGCCAGCAGACGCAGCAGGGCGAGGCGTTGAATATCCAGCTGGTTTTGCGCTTCTTCGACACTCAGTTCCTGGACGGCGATGTCAGCTTCGGTCTGCACGATTTCAAATTGAGCCATGCGCCCGGCGTTGATCAGTGCTTTGTTCACCGTCAACAAGGCCTGCGCCCTTTGAAGCGACGCCTGGACGATGCCCAGTTGCTCCTGAGCCCTGATCAGCTCCCGATAGGTTGTGATGATGGTGGAGACCGTTTGAGAAACATTCGCCTTGAGGTTCAGGCGGTTGGCTTGCTCTGACAGTCTTGCGAGCCGCAGGGGGGCGGTGGTGACATCCGGGCCGGATCCGCGCAATAACGGTTGGATTATTTCCAGGTTTATCCCGTCGCTGCGCAGGTGGCCCACCTGCTCGGAATGGTTGAGCTGCTGGGTCCATCCCACGTTCAAGCGCGTGCCGTACTGTCCGAGCAACGTAGCCGTGGGGGTAAGTGCGAGTTGACGAGCTTGGTCTTCGCTGCTTCTGATGTTTGTGTATTCACTCTTGAGCAAGAGTTTTGGCTTGAACGCGTCCTCAGCCACGCGCAGGTCGAATTTTTGGCCCTCCCTTTGCAAGTAAGCGCTGCGTATTTCACGGTTGTTGCGCAGGCCAAGGTAAAGGGCATCCGCCAGACTCATGCCGATAGTCTGCTCGCTTAACAGCGAGGAGGCTTTGGCATTCTGGACACACAAGAAAAACGCTGCGGTCAGCACCAGGTATCTACTCGTCTTCACGCAGCGCTTCCACAGGTTGTAGCCGCGAGGCGGAAAGGGCGGGGTAAAGCCCAAAAAACATACCGACTACTATCGCGCTGCCAATGCCCAACGGCACCGACATTGGCGACAGCGCGAAGCTCCATCCCGATACACGGGCATAAATGAGGGCCAAGCCGACGCCCAGGATGGCTCCGGTAAGTGCTCCCAAGGTGGTCAAGGTCAGTGCTTCGATCATGAACAGGTTGCGGATATCGCGGGGACGAGCGCCCATGGCCATGCGCAAACCGATTTCTCGACGCCGTTGCGCGATGCTCATCAGCATGACGTTCATCACCCCGACACCACTGGTGATAAGCGAAATGCCAGCGAGGGCGGCTAGCAGATAGGTGAAGGTTCGATTCTGTTGGGACAGGCCGTCGATGATCTGCTGGGGGACCAGAACGTCGATGTCCTGGCCGGGAAATAGCTGTCTTAATCCGTGTTTGAAGTCGGACGCCACGCTACCAATAGGACGCGCGCCCGGAGCACGTGCGAAAACGTGGGTGACTGGCGCCCAAGCTTGTAGTCGGCTGACACCTTGCAGTGGAATAAACATGGAGGTGTTGGGGTCGAACGGAGCAATCGCCGACGCAAACCGTGGATGCAGAACGCCTATGACTTGGAACAGTGCATGTTGCACTCGTAGTGTGTCGCCTATGCGCACCGGCGTGCCAGCGCTGGAGAGTTCATCGGCGAGCTGGCGGCCTATCACTGCATGAGTGGCTTGGTCATCGAATTCGCTCAGAAAACGCCCTTCATGCACTTCCAAGCCCAACGCCTGTTTCAGTGGGGGCGTTGAGCCGATCAGTTGGATAGAAATGTCGCGCCCCTTGAACGTCACTGAGTTGCCCATCAGGGCAACGGGTGCAATGTTCACTAAATCAGGGACTTTATTGCGCAGTTGAGTAATGCCTGCGGGCAGCGGCGAGGTTTGCCTCGTATCTGCGGCATTTGAAACCTGTGCAACTAGTGTATCGACACCCATTCCCTGGAAGATTGCAGCGGCTTCTTCGGCGGCGTTGTGACCGATATTGATGAGGGCGACCACCGAGCAGCTCCCCATGACGACGCCGAGAAGGGTGAGCACTGCGCGTTTGCCCAAGGTCCGCAGGTTTGTTCTGACGTCATGTATCAGGTCGCGAAAAGTTTGGCTCCCGCCGCTCATCAGTTCTGACACGGTTCGTGCTCACGCAGGGTTCGGTCCTGAACGAAGATTTGTCTGTCCAGGCGCGCGGCGATGTCTAAATCATGGGTGACGACAATCAGCGTGACGCGGTGCTCACGATTGATTGCCAGCAACAACTCCAGAATGTCGTTTGCCGTGCGGCTGTCCAGATTGCCAGTGGGCTCGTCCGCGAGAATCAGGGAAGGCTCCCCCACGAGAGCTCGCGCAATTGCGACTCGCTGTCGTTGGCCGCCAGACAGATCGGCGGGGAGGTGATGTGCCCGGTGGCTGAGGCCGACCTGGTCGAGTCTGTGCATGGCACGCTGCAGGGCTACTCGCCGGCCAAGGCCACGGTAGGAGAGAGGCAAGGCGACGTTGTCCAGTGCGCTGAGGCGTGGCATCAGGTTGAAGTTCTGGTAGATGAAACCTAGGTGTCGGTTGCGTAACACGGCCAGTTGATCCGGTGTCGCCTTGGATGTGTCGTGTCCGTAAAACTCATACCGCCCTTCATCAGCCCGGTCCAAGAGGCCGAGTATGTTAAGTAATGTGCTCTTACCTGAGCCCGAAGTGCCGAGCACGGCACAGTGGTCACCTGCGTTTATCTGCAAGTTTATGTTCTCAAGAATTGAGATGGGCTGTTTGGCAAGTTGATAATACTTGCATACGCCCTGCAGCGAGAGGGCGAGCGGGGGGGCAGGGATCACGAGCATTTGAAGTTCAGGATGTTCGATAAAAGAGGCGGGATGGCGACAATGTATTTGACTGTTCGCATGCAAACAAAAAACCGTGTGCGAGTTGTCTTTTCATTTGGCTAGGTGCCTGACGCCGGTGCTTTTGTAAATGCAAGAGCACCAGCGGCGAACAATCAGCGGCTTAGATCGAGATAAAGCATCTAGGGTCGGACCCGGACTTATCAAATATCATCTCAATTTCCGCACTTCGCAAACCGGGGTTATAGTTGGCCATTTTCAAATCATGCCATTGCCTGTCCTGCTTCATGGCATCTGCTGACTTTGTCACGCGGGTTCCATTTCGGCTGACGGTCTTGATATTGACATTGGCTTTGCTTCTGTCGGTGTGCCCGTCGGTTTTCACAATTCGGTACCTGTCTACGCGCACGTAATGTATGGTACTTCCGCTACCGGCAATAACGCCTTGAACGTAGCCGACAAACTTCCCAGTGCTGCATGAATGAGAAAATGCTGATTCAGTGACAGCTTGATTTGAGAAAGAGTTTCCAATCGGAACAGTGATGGTGCCGATAGCGCTCGCTAACCCGCTCGCACTTGCAACGGCCGGAAGGCCGAACAGCGCAATTGCAAGTAGTCCGGGTTTTAAGAAGGATTTAAACATGTCGTTCTCCGAAAAATTCATTGCTGTTTTCGGCACTTCGTGAGGGGCCTGGCCCGTGGCTTGGTTGTTGTTAGAACGGGTTGGCTGCAGTTTGATAGTTTTCTATTGTTAGTTAAGTAGGACTTGTCTGAGGTTTGCTATTTCCAGCAAACCCGCTTCTACAGGTTCTTTGGAAACTGCCAGTTGATGCGCAAGCAAACAAAGGGCGACCTGCGAGTCGCCCTGTGCATCACTTAAGCGCCGTCAACCGCAAATAGGGATCGGCCACCTCACCGTTTTTTATCAAACGTTTTCCACCGTAATCACAGTGCACCTTACCGTCGCGCACGTTGATGGCTTCTGCCTGCAATGCGTATTCCGGGTCCAGAAAATCATCGTTGGTCCCGGCGGTTTGCCCCGTCCATGTTTTGCCTTGGGTTTGGGCTGAATACTGATAGCCCTCGCCATAAGGCGGCGGCAGGTCGGGGTCTGTGTAGGGTTTTGAATGGATGTCGCTGACGGCAGGGCATTGGCCCGTGTCGACGGCTGCGTTGCTGGCTGGCAGGTTGTAGGCGGTGACTAGGGAAAAGAGATTAGGTACCCATCCGATCATCGTTATAACTCCTTGTCCACGAGGTAGTCCTCCCTGCTCTGCGTTGGGAGGCCGATCTGGGTGGGGCGTTACACGGGTTAGGTTCCTTGGAAGCTGCTACAGCAGGTTACGGGGCATGCAACGGGTCGGCCGGTGAGTCTGCAAATGAGACCATCTCTGGGAGCAGGCTCGCCCGCGAAGGCGATGTGTCAGTCACTGCATTATCGCTTTCGCAGGCAAGCCAGTTCCCACATTTGATCTTTGTTGCTTTGAACATTGCGTTCGCTTAACGGATCGGCATCAGGGCAAGCCCACTCCTACATTTAAACCGAGTGTCAGCCGGTGATTAGCGCGTGGCCAGGGCGCCTTGGTAGACGGTCGGCCCTGTCGGTTGCTTGCTCACCGAGCCACCCTTGGTTTCCGAACTCACCATCAGCTCCACCGGCTTGCTGATGCTTTCTTGCTGGCGCGGATTCAGGCCGATGATGCCTTTGCCATCCTCCGGCAGCAGGCCAAGGGATACCGGTGTGCCGTCTTTGGGAATCGCCCAGAGTTCAAGGCTTTGGTCCGGTGCTGGCGCCGTGGAGGCAATCGGCTGCACTTCCAGGTAATCCTTGTGGGCCATGATTTGTGCGGCTGGCTGCTGGGTCGTGGTCACCAATGTCGCCGCGGATTTGACGCTGTCCTGGGTGTAGAGCGCGCCGCCGATACCGGCAACCACCACCACGCAGGCGCCGATGAACAGGCGAGGGCGGCTCCAGAACGCAGGCTTGTGCTCAATCACTGGGGGTTGGATCGCAGTCATAAGTCTCTTCTCGACAAATTTTGTAGTCAGTTCATGGACCCGCTTATCCCCGATGGGTTCCTCAGGGGCTCCGGAACAACCGACGGGATACCCAGTCCAACGCCTGCGTTTACCCCTATACCCAGAGGTTGTTTCGATGAAGATTTCACGCGGTTTTGCCCTGTCCTGCCTGTTGACCGTGGCCGCCGGCCCGGTGTTCGCCGCAGGTTTCAGCCTTGGCGATGCAGCCAATGCCATTTCCGGCATGCAGGGTGGCAACAACAAGGCTGCCGCCGCCGCGCCCACCTCGGAGACGGCCGACCTGCTGACGGCCTTGACCTCGCAACTGAACATCACCCCCGAGCAAGCAGTGGGCGGCACGGGCGCCATGCTGGGTCTGGCCAAGAACAAACTCAGCGGCAACGACTTCTCGCAGTTGAGCAGCACTGTACCGGGCCTCGACAAGCTGTCAGGTGATAACGCATTGGGCAGCCTCGGTGCCTTGAGCGGCATGCTCGGCCAAACCGGTGGCAGCAAGACCAGCGGCCTGGACGGCCTGTTGGGCAACGTGAAAAGCACCAATGACTTGAACACCGCCTTCAGCGCATTGGGCATGGACAGCGGCATGGTCGGCCAGTTTGCCCCGGTGATCCTGAAATACCTGGGCGGCGAGGGGGCCAGCAGTTCCGTGCTGGGCAAATTGGCTCAGGCCTGGGGTACCGGCAGCTAAGGCTCTTGGCGCAGTTGTTCGATGCGCGCATCCTTTTCCATCCAGAGCTGGTTGACCCAGTTCTGGACGGTCTGGCGAAACGCCGGATCGTTCTCGTAATCCCCTTGCCACAACGCCGGGTCCAGTTCGCGGGTACGGATATCCACGATCACCTTCGGCACTGCGCCGCTGATCAAGTCCCAGAACCCCGGAATCTTTTGCTGCGGATACACCACGGTCACGTCGAGGATCGCGTCCAGTTGTTCGCCCATCGCCGCCAGCACAAATGCCACGCCGCCCGCCTTGGGCTTGAGCAATCGGGTAAACGGTGACGCCTGCTGCTTGCGCTTGGCCTCGTTGAACCGCGTGCCCTCCAGGTAATTGACCACCGTGACCGGCTGGCGCTTGAACAGCTCGCAGGCCTCTTTGGTGATCTTCAAATCCTGCCCCGCCAGCTCCGGGTGCTTGGCCAGGAACGCCTTGGTGTAGCGTTTCATGAAGGGGTAATCCAGCGCCCACCAGGCCAGGCCGAGGAAGGGCACCCAGATCAGTTCTTTTTTCAGGAAGAACTTGAAGAACGGCGTGCGCCGGTTCAATGCCTGGATCAGCGCGGGAATATCGACCCAGGATTGGTGGTTGCTGATCACCAGGTAAGAGGTATCGCCGCGCAGGTCTTCGCCACCGCGAATATCCCATTGGGTGGGGATGCACGCGGCGAAGATCAGCTTGTCGATCTCGGCCCAGGTTTCGGCGATCCACATCACCGCCCATGAGGCATAGTCACGCGAGCGCCCTGGCGCCACCAGCTTGAGCAGGGCGAAGACCATCAAGGGGCCGATCAGGATCAGCGTGTTGACTAACAGCAGCAGTGTAACCAGACAGCCGGTGAGCAGGCGGCGCATAAGCAACTCTTGGAATTCTGTGGGCGGGCCATGATAAGCAAGGTGAGTCTAGAGGCCAAATCGCAAATTGCCCGACGAATGTTTCACACTGTGCGCGATATGCTCGGTCATCCAACTAAGTGCTGTGTTTGCGGTCTAGACTCCGCCCACTTCTTTCGAGGAAATCCTGCCGTGAAATTGCTCCTTGCCGCGTTCGCCCTGGTTGCTGTGCCTGTCATGGCCGCCGAACCGACCCTTTACGGTCGCTACGAATACATCCAGTTGCCGGAGATCGGCCAGACGTTCAAGGCCAAGATGGACACCGGCGCGCTGACCGCCTCGCTGTCGGCGCGCGACATCGAAACCTTTCAGCGCGACGGCGATGACTGGGTGCGCTTCCGCCTCGGCGGTGAAGACGCGGGTAACAAGGTCTATGAGCACAAGGTGTCGCGCATCAGCAAGATCAAGAGCCGCGCCGACGAAGATGATGACAAGGACGAAGCCAGTGTGGCCAAGCGCCCGGTGATCGATCTGGAGATGTGCCTGGGCGACGTCAAGCGCACCGTCGAGGTCAACCTCACCGACCGCAGCAGCTTCAACTACCCGCTGCTGATCGGCGCCAAGGCCCTGCGTGAATTTGGCGCTGCGGTAAACCCGGCACGTCGCTACACTGCCGACAAACCGGACTGCTGATTGAACCCATGCCGCACATCCTGATTGTCGAAGACGAAGCGGCGATAGCCGACACGCTGATCTTTGCCCTGCAAGGCGAAGGCTTCACCACCACCTGGCTGACGCTCGGCCAGGCGGCGCTGGAGCATCAGCGCCAGACCCCGGCCGACCTGGTCATCCTCGACATCGGCCTGCCGGACATCACCGGCTTTGAAACCTGCAAGCAATTGCGCCGCTTCAGCGAAGTGCCGGTGATGTTCCTCAGTGCCCGGGATGCGGAGATCGACCGGGTGGTAGGGCTGGAGATCGGTGCCGACGATTATGTGGTCAAGCCTTTCAGCCCGCGGGAAGTGGCGGCGAGGGTCAGGGCGATTCTCAAGCGGGTCGGCCCGTGTGTGGCGCCAACCCTGTTCCAAGTGGATCTGGAACGCATGCAGATTCTTTATCGCGGCCAACCCTTGAGCCTCACGCGGCATGAGTTCCGCCTGCTGCAAAGTCTGCTGGACCAACCCGAGCGCGTGTTCAGCCGCGAGCAACTGCTGGACGCGGTGGGCGTAACCGTTGATGCCGGTTACGAGCGCAATATCGACAGCCATATCAAGAGTGTGCGCAGCAAACTCAGGAGTGTGGCGGCGGATGCCGAGCCGATCCAGACCCATCGTGGCCTCGGCTATAGCTACAGCCCGAGCCACAGCTGATGCGTCTTGGGCTGCGGATTTTCCTGGTGTATGCGCTGTTTATCGGCCTGACCGGCTACTTCGTGCTCAACACCGTGATGAAGGAAATCCGCCCCGGCGTGCGCCAGTCCACCGAAGAAACATTGGTGGACACCGCCAACCTGCTGGCTGAAATCCTGCGTGCAGACGTTAAAAACGGCACCCTCGGCCAGAGCCATTGGCCAAAGCTGCTCAAGGCCTATGGCAACCGTCAGCCGGGTGCGGTGATCTGGGGGCTTCCGAAAAACCAGGTCAACCATCGCATCTATGTGACCGACGCTACAGGCAGGGTATTGCTCGATTCCAGCGGTGAAGCAGTCGGCCAGGACTATTCGAAATGGAACGACGTGTACCTGACCCTGCGCGGCGAATACGGTGCGCGCTCCACCCGCAGCGATGCAGACGACCCCACCTCATCGGTGATGCACGTGGGGGCGCCGATTCGCGATAACGGCCAGATCATCGGCGTGGTCACGGTGGCCAAGCCCAACAGCTCGTTGCAACCCTACGTGGATCGCACCGAGCGGCGCCTGCTGTGGTACGGCGCCGGGCTGGTCACCCTGGGGCTGCTGCTGGGCGCGCTATTGTCGTGGTGGCTGACGGCGGCCCTCAGGCGCCTTACCGCCTATGCCGAAGCCGTGAGCGAGGGCCGCCGCGCGGAGTTGCCGCATTATCGCGGCGGCGAGCTCAAGCAGTTATCCACCGCCGTGGAACACATGCGCACGCAGCTGGAAGGCAAGGCTTACGTAGAGCGCTACGTGCATACGCTGACCCATGAACTGAAGAGCCCGTTGGCGGCGATTCGCGGTGCAGCAGAGCTGTTGCAGGGTGACATGAGCCGCGAGCAGCAGCAGCGGTTTGTCGGCAATATCGACAGCGAAAGTGCGCGCCTGCAACAGTTGATCGAACGCCTGTTGAACCTGGCCCAGGTGGAGCAGCGACAAGGTCTGGAAGAGCAGTCGAGCATTCCTTTGGCCGCCCTGGTTGAGGATGTGCTCAAGGCTCAATGTGCGCGGACCGAAGGCGCTGGCTTGCACGTCCAGCAGGTCATCGCCGCCGATGTGCGGGTGTTTGGCGAACCCTTCCTGCTACGCCAGGCCCTGGGTAACCTGCTCGACAATGCTCTGGATTTCACCCCTCCCGGCGGCACGCTGAGGTTCAGCGCGCAGGTGCGGCATAACGAGGTGCAGGTCAGCCTGTTCAACCAGGCTGAGGCGATTCCCGATTACGCCTTGCCGCGCCTGAGCGAGCGCTTCTACTCGCTGCCGCGCCCGGCCAGCGGGCGCAAAAGTACGGGCCTGGGGCTCAACTTTGTCGAGGAGGTGATGAAGCTGCACGGCGGCTCGTTGCAGATCGACAACGTACCGGGCGGCGTGCAAGCGGTGCTGCATCTCCACACAGTCTCCACATTGCCCACATAAATCTCCCATACCCACTGGGCAGACTCTCCCCATCAAAACAGGGAGAGACCCATGAACCGCAACCTGCTTTTCAAATTGGGCGCGATTGCGCTGCTGATCCTGCTGTTGCTGATTCCGTTGCTGATGATCAACGGCATCATCAGCGACCGCCAGCAGCTGCGCGACGGCGTACTGATGGACATTGCCCGCAGTTCGAGCTTTGCCCAGCGCCTCACCGGGCCGGTGATGGTGGTGCCTTATCGCAAGACCGTGCGTGAGTGGAAGCTCAATGAAAAGCTCAACAAGCGCTACGAAGAAACCCGTGAAGAACGCGGCCGTCTGTATTTCCTGCCGGACCGGTTTGAGCTCGACGGCAAGGTGCAAACCGAACTGCGTGCGCGGGGCATTTACCAGGCGCGGCTGTTCCATGCCGACAACCGTATCAGCGGGCGTTTCGACTTGCCGGCGCAGTTGGGGATCACCGAAGACTTTGCCGACTACCGCTTTGAGCCGGCGTTTCTGGCGGTGGGCATCAGTGATATTCGTGGTATTGAAAACGCGCTGAAACTGGAGCTGGGTGACCAGCGGCTGGAGTTCTCGCCAGGCTCCCAAGTCGACTGGCTGGGCGAGGGCGTGCATGTGACGCTGCCGGCGCAGGACGGCAAGAAACCCGCCGTGCTGGAGTTCGCCTTCGACCTGCGCCTGCAAGGCACCGAGCAACTGCAAGTGGTGCCGGTGGGCAAGACCAGCCAGGTAACACTGGCGTCCAACTGGCCGCACCCGAGCTTTGTCGGCAACTTCCTGCCGGCTCAACGTGAGGTGACCGACCAGGGCTTCAGCGCCAATTGGCAGACGACATTCTTCTCCACCAACCTCGAACAAGCCCTGCAGAACTGCCTGGACGGGCAAGGCTGTGAAGACTTCAGCAACCGCAGCTTTGGGGTGAACTTCATCGACCCGGTAGACCAGTACCTCAAGAGCGATCGGGCGATCAAATATGCGCTGTTGTTTATCGCCCTGACCTTTGCCGGCTTCTTTCTCTTCGAGGTGCTCAAGAGTCTGGCGGTGCACCCTATCCAGTACGCCCTGGTGGGCGTGGCGCTGGCGTTCTTCTACCTGCTGCTGTTGTCGTTGTCCGAGCATCTGGGCTTTGCCCTGGCCTACCTGATATCCGCCAGCGCCTGTGTGGTGTTGATCGGCTTCTACGTATGCCATGTGCTGCGTAGCGTCGCCCACGGCGTGGGGTTTTCGGCCGGGCTGGCGGCGTTGTATGGCTTGCTGTACGGCTTGCTCAGTGCCGAGGATTACGCGCTGTTGATGGGCTCGCTGCTGCTGTTTGGCCTGCTGGGCACGGTGATGGTGCTGACGCGCAAACTGGATTGGTATGGGGTGGGCAAGCGTAAGGTGGGGGAAGTGCAATGATCGGGCTGCGCGAAGATCAGCGGATGAAAGCGAGGATGGTCAACTTCCTCAATCACACCGCCTCTCACTGTAGGAGCGAGCTTGTGGTGGCGAGCAAGCTTGCTTGCGCTGGGGTGCGAAGCGCCCCTGATAAAGCCGGCTCCAGCTGCGCTGTCGAGCGGGAGCAAGCTCCCTCGCCACAACAAACTCGCTCCTGCAGGGGACTGGTCAAACCGGGGGTTGGGTCTGCTGCATCGAAGCCCGCTGGCTGACTTCGGCGTACCAGGCGGCGAGCTTGGGAGTGTCCGAGCGCCACTGAATATCCGGGTGGCGAAAGTCGATATAGCCCAGGGCACAGGCCACGCTGATGGCGGCGACGTCAAAGTGGCTGGCCAGTTCGGCAATGGCGTCCCGCTCCAGCTCGGCGAGGGCGCGGCGGATCTTGTTGCGCTGCTCATCCAGCCAGGGAGCCCAGTGTTTTTCTGGCGGACGCATGGCGGTCTCGTAACGTACCAGCACGGCGGCATCCATGATGCCGTCAGCCATCGAGGCCAGGGTCAGGCGCCGCCAGCGGGCCGAGCCGTCGCGGGGGATCAGCGGGTTGCCGACATGCTGGTGGTCGAGATAGTCGAGAATCACCCGGCTGTCGTGCAATACCGAACCGTCGGCCAGGCGCAGGGCCGGGATCTTGCCCACGGGGTTGCCTTGCAGCACTTCGGCATCCGGGTTGACCGGCGTGGGCAGGCACGCGTGCAGGGCCACACGATCCTGCTGGCCGGTCTCGATCAGCAGCACGCGCACTTTACGCACGAAGGGCGAAGCGGGGTTGTGGAACAAGGTCATGCTGGGGGCGGACATGGGCATTCCTCTGTAGGAGCGAGCTTGCTCGCGAATAACGCCAACGATAACGCAGCTCGCCTGGTTTAACGCGGTGCTCTCAGGTTTTTCGCGAGCAAGCTCGCTCCTACAGTAGTTTGTAGACGGCAATGGCCGCGGGTATGCCCAGCCCGATCCAACTCAACGAATCCCACCACCCATCGCCCAGCAACGCCGCAAACAACCCGGCGGCACTGAGCAGGCCAATCCCCAGCGGTATGGCAAAGACCTTCCAGAAATTCGACTGCCGTGGCTTCATACTTTGGCCGCCTTGCGCCGTACGATCCATAAGTAAATGCCGCTCACCAGCACGATGATGGTCAGCACATCCAGCACCGCCCACAGCACCTTCATTGGCATGCCGCCGTAATCACCGAAATGCAGGGGTTGGGACATGCCCATGGCATCCATGTACCACGGCCGTTCGGCGATGGCGGTGACGGCCAGGGTGCTGGCGTCGATCAGCACCGGTGTCAGCAAATGGGAGGTCAGGTGGGTGCTGCCCTTCATGAACACGGCGTAGTGATGTTCGCTGGAAAAACGCGTGCCGGGGAAGGCGATAAAGTCCGGCTCCATACCGGGCGCGGCCTTGGCGGCAATGCTCAACAGCTCCGTGGCGGGCGCGCGTTGGGTCAGTGGCGGGGCGTTCTTGTAGGGTTCGATCATGGCGCTGAGGCTGTCCTCGCGCCACGCCGCGATGATCAAGTCGGCGCAGGCGCTGATCACGCCGGTTACCCCCACTACCAGCGCCCAGGTCAAAGTGACCGCGCCGATCAGGTTGTGCAGGTCGAGCCAGCGCAAACGGGTGGACTTGTCCTGGCGCACGGTGGCGAACTTCAAGCGACGCATGAATGGCAGGTACAACACCGTGCCCGAGATAATCGCCAGCACAAACAGAAGGCCCATGAACGCCAGCAATAACTTGCCCGGCAGTCCGGCAAACATATCCACATGCAGGCGCAGCAGGAACAGAGTGAAGCCCCCATTGGCAGACGGCATTTCGACGGTTTCGCCAGTGCGGGCATCGAGCATGAAGGTGTGCGACGAATTCGGCTCAGTGCCGGCTGTGGCCGCCATGATCGCAATTACGCCGTTGTTGTCGTCTTCGTCCCAGGCAAGGTACTGCATGGCCTCACCGGGGCGATGGGCCTGGGCTTTGGCCACAAGCTGCTCAAGGTTGAGCCGGGGCGTATCGGCAGGCATCTGCGCCAGTTCGGGCTCATTGCCCAGCAGGTGGTCGATCTCGTGGTGAAACACCAACGGCAGGCCGGTGAGGGCGAGCAGCAGCAGGAATACGGTGCAGATCAGGCTGGTCCAGGTGTGGATGAAGGACCAGCGGCGGATGGTTTTGCTTTTCATCACGGCTCCAAAGGCAAAAGGGCCGCGGTTCAGGCAGCCCTTTATCAGCGGTTTTTCACCGTCTTAGAATTTGTAGTTCACGCTGGCTACGACGTTACGTTGGTCGCCGTAGTAGCAGTAGAAACCATCGCAGGTGGACAGATAGTCCTTGTTGAAGATGTTCTTGGCGTCGACGGCCACCGTTACGCCCTTCATGACATTGCTTACACGGCCAAGGTCGTAATGCACCGAGGCGTCGTAAACGGTATAGGACCCTACGTGGCCGAGCTCGGTGTTGGCAGCGTTGCCGTAAGTATCACCGACATACCGTACGCCCGCACCTACACCGAAACCGTCCAGCGGGCCGCTGCGCCAAGTGTAGTCGGCCCATCCTGTGGCTTGGTTGCGAGGCAACTGGTTCAGACGATTTCCTTTTTCAGCGACTGCGCCTTGGGTGATTTCGCTATCGTTATAGGTATAGGAACCCACCAGCTTTAGGCTTTCAGTAACGTCTGCACTGGCTTCGAGTTCCAGGCCGCGAACCCGAACCTCGCCAACTTGGCGCGTGATGCTGCCTTCTGTAACCGAGGTGTTTTGTTGAGTCAGGTCGAATACCGCTGCGGTATACAAGGCTTTGGTGCCCGGTGGTTGGTATTTGACGCCTGCTTCGTATTGCTTGCCCTCAGTTGGCTTGAAAGCCCCTGTGCTGGCTACTTGAGTGCCTGAACCCGCCTGGAATGACTCGGCGTAAGACAGGTACGGAGTAATGCCATTGTCGAAGACGTAGCTCAACGCCGCGTTACCGCTGAAATGCTTGTCACGTTGAGTATTGGTGGCGTCGTTGATGTTGTGGAAGGTAGTGCCAGTGTGTACCCAGTCTTCACGTCCGCCGAGGGTCAAGCGCCAGTTATCGAGGGCCATTTGGTCTTGAACGTACAGACCGGTCTGTTGGGTTTTTTGGTTGTAGTCATACATGGTGAAGTACTGGACCTTGGAAAAGTCCTGTCCGTACACCGGTCGATTGAAGTTAATGGTGGGTACACCGGCTGAACCCCATAGCCAGCGGGCATTGCTGTCGGAGCGCTGGTGGTCGAGACCAAGCAATAGGGTATGACTTACAGGACCGGTCTGGAAGTTAGCTTGAAAATTGTTATCGACTGCGAACTGGCCGATGTCCTCATCGACCTTGCCGGCGGAGCGGCTCACGTTGCCGTCGGCATCGACCGCAGCTTCCGGGCCATTCGGGAAAAACGCTCCCCCTGCGGTAAGGCCCTGGAACGACAAGTCGTTCTTGGTATAGCGCAGGTTCTGGCGGAACTGCCAAGTGTCGTTCAGGCGCGTTTCAAACGCGTAGCCCAGTGCATAGTAAGTACGGTCGTAGAACTCCCAGTCGGGATCGCCCAGGTTCTTATGATGGGAAATCTTGCCGGCTGGCGAGCTCAATTTGGTGCCTTGCAGCGGCAGGAACTGACCGGTGATACCGGTATCGTCGCGAGTAAATTGTGTGAGCAAGGTCAGCCTGGTGTCGTCGTTGATATTCCACGTGAGACTGGGCGCAACGTTGTACCGCTTGTCCGGGATGTGGTCCACCGCCGTATTGCTGTCGCGCACGACGCCACTGATTCGGTAGAGGAACTGGCCTTCGTCGTCGATTTTGCCGGTGCTATCGAAGTTGATCTGCTTGTGGTTGTTGCTGCCTGCCTGCACTTCAATTTCGTTTGAGCTTTCGGCCTCGGGGCGACGGCTAACCATATCCAGCAAGCCGCCGGGTGGGGTTTGCCCGTAGACCGACGAAGCGGGGCCTCGCAGCACGGCGATGCGTTCCAGATTCCAAGTATCGATTTTCGGCGTCGCGTAGTTACCCTTGGGCAAAGGCAGACCATCGAGGAATTGGGTCGGGACAAAACCGCGAACCAGTAACCAATCACTGCGCGAATCGGAGCCATAGCCACTGCTCTGCACGCCGGCCGTGTAGCGCAGGGCGTCATTAAGGTTGAGAACGGAGCGGTCTTCCATTTGCTGGCGAGTAATGACCGTGACGGAACGGGGCAGCTCGGCGATAGGAGTATCAGTCTTTGTGCCCGCCGCTGTTCGAGTAGCGACATAGCCATCCACCGGCCCCCAGGCGCTTTCATAGCTGCCTTGGCCGGTGATGTTGGTGGTCGGCAAGGCAACGACGCCCTCCGGAACCGGCATCAGGGTGTAAGTGCCCACACTGCTTTGTTCCAACTGCAAGCCAGTACCGCGCAAGGCCTCACGCAACGCGCCCTGCGCATCGAACTGGCCTTTGACCGGCGCCGAGGTCTTGCCGGCGGCGAGTGCGGGGTTGAGGGTCAGCGCCAGGCCGGCCTGGCTGGCGATCTGGTTCAGGGTGGTGGCCAGGGGCGCAGCCGGCAGGTTATAGGCGCGCACGCTGGAGGCTTGTTCGGCGGCGATCAGCGGGGTGCTGGCGAGCGGGGCGCTGAGGGCGATCGCCATGGCTAACAGGCTGGGGCGCAACAAGGTGTCTAGCGTGCGGGACATAAGGGCGGCTCCTGAATGGAAATATTTCTCAATTGCCTAGGTGCCGAGCGAGAATCGAAAAGTGATAGGGGTGAGTGAAAATATTTCTCGCAGGTGTGCTTGAGGGTGTGATCGTTCCCAAGCTCCGCGTGGGAACGCCTCGTGTGACGCTCTGCGTCACGGCCTGGGACGCAGAGCGTCCGGGCTGCATTACCACGCGGAGCGTGGGAACGATCAAGCCTAAGGCTTACCCTTGACGGTCACCCACCACGGCGTGTGCTGCTCGATCTGCACCGGCAAAGTCGGCAACAGCGCATTCAATGCCAACGTGGTGTCGTGCAGCGGGAAACTGCCGGTGATGCGCAGGTCGGCCACGTTCTTATCCACCCCCAGGTAGCCGGTGCGATAGCGCGCCAATTCCTCGATCACATCCCCCAGCCGAGCGTTGTCCACTACCAGCATGCCGCGGGTCCAGGCATCGGTGGCGGGGGTGACGGCCAACAGTGGCCCGAGCCCGTCGCTGCGCATCAGCACTTGCTGGCCCGCCTTGAACACTTGTTCCTGGTGCAGCGCCTCGGGCTGGGCGGCCACGGCAGACTGCAACACACTCAGGCGCGTAGCGTCGTCTTCGCGCTTGACGATAAACCGGGTACCCAGCGCCCGCAGGCTGCCGTCGCGGGTTTGCACGTAGAAAGGGCGCGAATCGTCGTGGCCGGTTTCGACGAGAATTTCGCCTGCCTGCAACACGATCAAGCGGCGTGTTTCGTCGAAGCGCACATCAATGGCGCTGTGGGTGTTGAGGTTTATTCGCGTGCCGTCCGCCAGCTTCAGCGTGCGCTGTTCACCGGTGGCGGTGCGCTGGTCGGCCAGCCAATAGTGAATAGGCACGTAACGCTCACCGGCAAACAGCG
Source organism: Pseudomonas sp. Pse35 (assembly GCF_024519715.1). NCBI lineage: Bacteria > Pseudomonadati > Pseudomonadota > Gammaproteobacteria > Pseudomonadales > Pseudomonadaceae > Pseudomonas > Pseudomonas sp. Pse35. The sequence continues at coordinate 298,426 of NZ_JALJRP010000005.1, forward strand.
CCAGGCCGCACACCAGCACGATACTGGCCAGGCCCCGGCCCAGCTTGCGCACGCGCTGGCGAATGCCGTGGCGCGACTGCAGCAGCGCCGCCCGAGCCGGGCCCGAGGCCACACTGAAACGCTGGTCGAGCATGCCCAACTGGCGCCAGGCGCGAGCGTGTTCCTCATCGCTGGCCAGCCACTTGTTGAACTCTTCCTGTTCCACCGCGCTGCCGTCGCCCGAGTCGAGGGACAGTTGCCAGGCAATCGCGGCATCCAGCACGCGCGACGACACCGGTTTGGAGCCGATCGCGGTCACGACGGCTCGCCATACAGTGCGATGTAGCACTGGCGAATGCCCTGGGCCAGGTATTGGCGCACGCGCGGCACCGAAACCCCCAGGCGCTGGGCGATCTCGGCATGGCCCAGGCCGTCGAGGCGGTTATAGAGGAACGCGGCGCGGGCCTTGCTCGACAACTTGCCGAGCAGGCGGTCGATGGCCTTGAGGTCTTCGAGGATCAGTTGCTGGGCTTCCGGCGAAGGCTGTTCGTTTTCCGGGATCAGCATCAATTCGGTGAGGTAGGCCTGTTCCAGGGCCGCACGACGGAAATAGTCGAACAGCAAACCCTTGGCGATGGCCACCAGGAACGCCCGCGGTTCGCGGGGCTCGCGCAACTCATCACGGCCCAGCAGGCGCATGAAGGTGTCCTGGCTCAGGTCTTCGGCACGGCTTGGGCACGCCACATTACGTCGCAGCCACGCCAACAGCCAGCCACGGTGGTCGCGATACAACGCACCAACAAGCTCACTGCGTGGGGTATGGACCGACGACAAGGCATCACCGAATAAGGTTTAAACTAACGAGAATTATTCGCGATTGTGTCAGAGGCGTAGGGTGGGCGCAATTGGCGTCTGTCGGGTGATCGTTCCCGCGCTCTGCGTAGGAATGCATCCCGCGATGCTCCGCGTCGGGCGCGAAGCGTTAAAGGGAAGGGGACTGCTTGCGTCGTTTCCATTGGGCCAAACGCTCATACAGCGCCTGGGGCGTATCGATCTGTTGCTGCCGCGCCCGGCTGAACAGGATCAACATCAGCTCCGCCGTCGCCAGTGCATCGGCGCTGGCATGGTGGCGTTCGCCGGCCTGTAGCCTGAAGTGGTTGAGCCAGTCGTCCAGCCCGGCTTCGCGGATATGCGCCTCTGGGCATAACAGCGGGGCCAGGTCTGCTACATCCAGGAACGGATGGGCCAGGCGATAACCCAGGCTGTCCTTGAGCGCCCGGCACAGCATGTGTTGATCAAACGGCGCATGGAAGGCCAGCAGCGGACTATCGCCCACGAACGCCATGAAATCCAGCAACGCCTCGGCCGGGTCGCTGCCGGCGGCAATTGCACTGGGCCCCAGCCCGTGGATCAGCACACTGGGGCTGAGCTTGGTGTCGGTGCGCTGCAGGGTACGTTCGAACAGTTGGGAGAAATCCACCGCACCGTCTTCGATGACCACGGCGCCGATGGACAGCACCTGGTCGCGGTGAAGGTTCAGGCCGCTGGTTTCCAGGTCCACCACTACCCAGCGCTGGCTGCGCAATGGGCCGTTGCCCAGTTCGGCGGGCTTGGGTAAATGCTCCAGGCGCTGCTGTTGCGCAGCGTTGAGCCCGGGCTTTTTCGCGCGCAGCCAGCCAAACAAACTCATAGCTGATACCGCAAGCTCAGGCTGCTTTGCAGGCGTTGGGCCTGGCGCAGGGACTCACGCAGGATGCGCCGGTCCAGGTGGTTGAGGCTGTCGGGGTCGACGCGGTTGGAATAGGGCAGGTTCTCGCGGGTCTGCAATTGGTGCTGCTGCATGCGGGTCTGCTGGATAAAGTGGTAGGCCTCTTCATAGGCGGCGCCATCCAGGGGTTCGATCACGGCCTTGTCCACCAACTGGCGCAGGCGTTCCAGGGTGTTGTTGGCGTGGATGCCATTGGCCAGGGCCAACAGGCGCGCGCCATCTACAAAAGGTGTAAGGCCCTGCACCTTGAGGTCGAGGGTGGCCTTTTCGCCATTTTTGCGGGTCAGCACGAACTCGCGGAAACGCCCCACCGGCGGGCGCCGCAGTAGTGCATTTTCGGCCAGCATCCGTTGGAACAAGCGGTTATCCGCCACCTGATCGAGAATGCCCTGACGCAGTTGCTCGCACCCGCGCTCGTCGCCCCATACCACGCGCAAGTCAAAATAGATGCTTGAGCCCAGCAGGTTTTCCGGCGTCGCCTCACGAATGAACGCGCCGAAGCGCCGCGCCCACTCCACGCGGGACAAGCACAGCTCGGGGTTGCCGGCCATGATATTGCCCTTGCACAGGCTGAAGCCGCACAGCGCCAGGCTTTGGTTGATGTGCTGCGCCAGCGGTAGCAAGCGCTCACGCCTTTCGGCGGCTTCGACGGCGTCCTTGGCCTCGAACAGGATGCCGTTGTCCTGGTCGGTGTACAGCGTTTGTTCGCGGCGGCCTTCACTGCCAAAGCACAGCCAACTGAAGGGCACGCCGGGGTCGCCTTTTTCCGCGAGGGTCAGCTCGATCACCCGGCACACGGTGTGGTCGTTGAGCAGCGTAATGATGTGGGTGATCTGGGTGGATGAGGCGCCATGGGCGAGCATGCGCTCCACCAACTGGCCGATTTCACCGCGAATCGCCACCAGGTTTTCCACCCGGGGCGCGTTGCGGATGGTGCGGGCCAAGTGCACCAGGTCCACACGCTGCAAGGAAAATAAGTCACGCTCGGAGACCACGCCACACAGGCGCTGGTCTTGCACCAGGCACACATGGGCGATATGCCGCTCGGTCATGGCGATGGCTGCGTCGAAAGCGCTGTGCTCCGGGCTCAAGTAAAACGGCGCCTGGGTCATGTGCCCGGCAATGCTCTGGCCGAAGTCGCTGGCGCCATCGGCGACCACCTGACGCAGATCGCGCAGAGTGAAGATGCCCAGGGGCGCCTTGTGTTCGTTGACGATCACAATGCTGCCGACCTGTTGTTCGTGCATCAAGGTCACCGCTTCGCGCAACGGTGTGTGCGGGCTGCAGGTGACCGGGTGGCGCATGGCCAATTCACCCAGGCGGGTATTCAAGGAGTATTGGGTGCCGAGGGTTTCCACGGCTTTTTGCTGTACCTGCTGGTTGACCTGGTCGAGCAGGCTGCTGACCCCGCGCAAGGCGAAATCACGAAACGGGCTGGACAGCGCGAACAGCTTGATAAAGGCCGGTTTGTTCAATTGCAGGCAGAAGGTGTCTTCAGCGGCTTTGTGTTCTGTACGGGTCGCGCGCTCACCCAGCAAGGCGGCGAGGGGGAAGCATTCGCCGGTGGCGATTTCAAAGGTGGTGTCCGCCGAGTCTGGACGCTCACCCACGACCCGGCCCTGCTTGACGATATAAAAGTGCTCGACCGGGCCGCCCGACGGTTTGAGGATGCTGTCGCCGGGGCCGTAGAAACGCAGTTGGCACTGCTCCACCAGGAAAGCCAGGTGCGCCTGTTCCATCTGGTTGAACGGCGGGAAGCGTTGCAGGAATTGCAGGGTGCCGTGGATGTTCTGCAACACAGCGGTTTTACCCGCCTGTGCGAATGCATCAGCTTTACTCATAACAGTGACCGCAGTGTTTTTGTCGTTATCGTGCTGCATGGTCGACTCCTGCGCAGTGGGTGCCCATTGGACGTAAGTCTAGGTCGAGGAGTACCGCGCAAAACTAGGGAAAAACCTTACATGACAATCGTCCAAAACCCGTAGAAAGCCCACTAGGCAAACTTTCCGACGAAGTGCACATTGTTCGCCCTTCCGCAGATGTCTGACGAGTGTGCTGGGAGATTGATGAGAACTGCTGAGAAACGTATGTCCGACCACGATATTTTGAGTGATGCCGAGCGCGAGGCGCTGAGCGCCGTGATGCTGGAGCCCGATTTACCCCCCCAACGCGTTTTGATCGTGGACGACGACAAGGACGCGCGTGAATTGCTGGCGGAAATCCTTGGGCTCGATGGTATTCGCTGCATGACTGCCGAAAGTGGCGAGGCTGCGTGGGATTTGTTGAAGACGAGCAGTTCCATCGGTTTGCTGATCACCGACCTGCGTATGGCGCCCAGCAATGGCCTGGAATTGATCCGCCAGGTGCGTGAGTCCACCCGTGCGGCGTTGCCGATCATCATCATGTCTGGAGACGCGGAAGCGCCGGATGTGATTGATGCGATGCATTTGAGCGTGGTGGATTTCTTGCTCAAGCCGATTGATAGCGTGAAGTTGGCGAAGTTGGTGAAGCGGGAGTTGGGGATGGTGCCCTGAGTGTGGGGTGACTGGCCTGGCCTCTTCGCGGGCAAGCCCGGCTCCCACATTTGAAATGCACTCCCTGTGGGAGCTGGCTTGCCTGCGATTCAGGCAACGCGGTCTAACTGACACTGATAAAAAAGCCCCGATCTTTCGATCAGGGCTTTTTCCATTACAGGCCGTTCTTGGCCTTGAACTCCCGACGCCTGCGGTGCAACACCGGCTCGGTATAGCCATTAGGCTGCTTGGTCCCTTCAATCACCAACTCCACCGCTGCCTGGAATGCGATGTTGCTGTCGAAGTCCGGAGCCAGTGGGCGGTACAACGCATCCCCGGCATTCTGGCGGTCTACCACGGGCGCCATGCGCTTGAGGCTTTCCATCACCTGGTCTTCGTTGACAATGCCGTGGCGCAGCCAGTTGGCGATGTGCTGGCTGGAAATACGCAGGGTGGCGCGGTCTTCCATCAGGCCGACATCGTTGATGTCCGGCACCTTGGAGCAGCCCACACCCTGGTCGATCCAACGCACCACATAGCCGAGGATGCCCTGGGCGTTGTTGTCCAGCTCGTTGCGGATCTCTTCCTCGGACCAATCGGTGTTGCTGGCCAGAGGAATGGTGAGGATATCGTCCACCGAAGCGCGCTCGCGTTTGGCCAGCTCGGCCTGACGGGCGAACACATCAACCTTGTGGTAGTGCAACGCATGCAGGGCTGCGGCGGTCGGCGACGGTACCCAGGCGGTGTTGGCACCGGCCAACGGGTGGGCGATTTTCTGCTCGAGCATCGCCGCCATCAGGTCGGGCATGGCCCACATGCCTTTACCGATCTGTGCACGACCTTGCAGGCCGGTGCTCAGGCCGATATCGACGTTCCAGTTCTCATAGGCGCCGATCCACTTTTCTGCCTTCATGGCCGCCTTGCGCACCATCGCGCCGGCTTCCATGGAGGTGTGGATTTCATCGCCAGTGCGGTCGAGGAAACCGGTGTTGATAAACACCACGCGCTCACTGGCCGCCTTGATGCAGGCCTTGAGGTTGACCGTGGTGCGGCGCTCCTCGTCCATGATCCCGACCTTGAGGGTGTTGCGCGCCAGGTTCAGCACCTCTTCGATGCGACCGAACAGTTCGTTGGTGAACGCGGCTTCTTCCGGGCCGTGCATCTTCGGTTTCACGATGTATACGGAACCGGTGCGGCTGTTCTTGCGGGTGTTGTTGCCGTTGAGGCTGTGGATCGCCGCCAGGCTGGTGATCAGGCCGTCGAGGATGCCTTCGGGTACTTCGTTGCCGTCTTTATCGAGGATCGCGTCGATGGTCATCAAGTGGCCAACGTTGCGCACGAACAACAGCGAACGGCCGTGCAGGGTCACGTCGCTGCCATCCACGCCGGTGTAGACGCGGTCAGGGTTCATGGTGCGGGTGAAGGTCTGGCCGCCCTTGGCCACTTCTTCGGCCAGGTCGCCCTTCATCAGGCCGAGCCAGTTGCGGTAGATCACCACTTTGTCATCGGCGTCGACGGCGGCGACGGAGTCTTCGCAGTCCATGATGGTGGTCAGCGCGGCTTCCATCAGCACGTCTTTGACGCCGGCAGCGTCGGTTTGGCCGACTGGGGTGCTGGCGTCGATCTGGATTTCGAAGTGCAGGCCATTGTGCTTGAGCAGGATCGCAATCGGCTCGGCCGCAGGGCCCTGGAAACCGATCAACTGGGCATCGTCACGCAGGCCGCTGTTGCTGCCGCCTTTGAGGCTGACGATCAGCTTGCCATCGACGATTTTGTAGCCGGTGGAATCGACATGGCTGCCGGCGCTGAGCGGTGCGGCCTCGTCGAGGAAAGCGCGGGCGAAGGCAATGACCTTGTCGCCACGCACTTTGTTATAGCCCTTGCCCTTCTCGGCGCCGTTGGCTTCGCTGATGGCGTCGGTGCCATAGAGCGCGTCGTACAGCGAGCCCCAGCGCGCATTCGAGGCATTGAGGGCGAAGCGGGCGTTCATCACCGGCACGACCAGCTGTGGGCCGGCCATGCGTGCGATCTCATCATCGACGTTTTGGGTCGAGGCCTCAAAGTCTGCGGCTTCTGGCAACAGGTAGCCGATGTCTTGCAGGAAGGCTTTGTAGGCCACCGGGTCATGGGCCTGGCCGGCGTGGGTCTGGTGCCAGGTATCGATCCGCGCCTGGAAGTCGTCGCGTTTGGCGAGTAGGGCTTTGTTCTTCGGGGCCAGGTCATGGATGACCTTGTCGGCACCGGCCCAGAACTGGTCGGCAGTGATGCCGGTACCGGGAATGGCTTCGTTGTTCACGAAGTCGAACAGGACTTTGGCGACCTGCAGGCCACCGACTTGAACGTGTTCAGTCATTGCTTGCCTCACTCTGCGGAGCTTATGCGCTTTTTCAGATTTTCATTATGTAGTGCACGGTTGGGCATACTACATGATGACTTGCGGTTGTGAAAATTAGACTAAATACGTCGTTTAGCGACCCACTTTGGTCGTACGGTCACAGCGGAGAACAGGATGTTCTCAAAAAACTATTGGATTGTTCCAGATAAATATCAAAATGGTACACGATTTGTCTGTGAGAGCTGGCTTGCCTGGGATGGACGTTAACGATCATGCGTACCTTCTGGATATACGCGGCATGTCTATAATCGAGGATCAACCAACCGAGGGACTGCGCCATGGACCATCTTGTACTCACTATTATCGCCGCCGACAAACCCGGCCTGGTTGAACGCATCGCGCAGAACATTGCCAGTCATGGTGGTAACTGGCTGGAAAGCCGCATGGCGCACATGGCCGGGCAGTTTGCCGGGATCCTGCGGGTGAGCGTGCCGAGCGAGCAGCGACAGGCATTGGTGGGGGCATTGGAGGATTTATCCACCCATGGCATTCGCGTGTTGGTGGGTGAGGGCAGCAGCGGGCAGGCATCGGCGTCCAAGCCGATCCTGATGACCCTGGTGGGCAATGACCGCTCGGGCATCGTGCGTGAGATCACCGCGCTGCTGAGCCAGCAGGGCGTCAACCTGGAACGCCTGAGCACCGATGTGCGCCCGGCGCCCATGAGCGGTGATCCGCTGTTCAATGCCGAGGCGTTGTTGCAAGTGCCGGCCACGCTGTCGCTGGAAACCCTGCAAGAGGCTTTGGAAACCTTGGCCGATGACTTGATGGTGGAGTTGCGTCAGGAGGAATAACGATCCACAAGGTTATGCAGGGAAATCTTGCATGGGCCTGTGGATAACCTGTAGAGACCCGACGCCAGGCCACGCCCGCCGGCCTTCTGCGCAAGTTGAGCAAAAAACGAGCAGTTTCAAGGGCTTGTGCACAAATGGCGGGGATCAGGTTGTGGATAACCTTGGGGTGGAACGCTGCAAGCCACGAAAGCCGTGGCTTGCAGAGGTTTGTACGTTATTTGATCAGCGTTTGCGCACGGTCAGCCAGGCATCCAGGCTGTACACCACCAACCCGGCCCAGATGAAGGCGAAGGCGATCAGGGTGCTCGGCGCCAGGTGTTCACCGAACAACAGCACGGCTTCGAGCAACACTAGCGTCGGCGCCACATACTGCAAAAAGCCCAGGGCGGTGTAGGGCAAGTGCCGTGCAGCGGCGTTGAAGCACACCAGGGGAATCAGCGTCACCGGGCCTGCGGCCACCAGCCACCAGGCTTCGGAGGTGCTCCAGAACGCCAGTTGCGCGCTGTGGGCGGTCGGGTTGAACAGCAACCAGGCGACGGCAATGGGTACCAGCATCCAGGTTTCCACCACCAGGCCTGGCAGCGCCTTGACCGGCGCCTGCTTGCGGATCAAACCGTAGAAGCCGAACGTCAACGCCAGCGCCAGCGACACCCACGGCAGGCTACCGACTTGCCACACCTGCTGCGCCACACCTACCGCTGCCAACCCCACCGCCACCCATTGCAAACGGCGCAGTCGCTCGCCGAGGATCAGCATGCCCAGCAGCACATTCACCAGCGGATTGATGTAGTAACCCAGGCTCGCTTCGAGCATGCGCCCGGTGTTCACCGACCACACATAGGTCAGCCAGTTAGCGGCGATCAACGAACCGCTGAGGGCCAGGATCGCCAGGCGCTTGGGGTTGTCGCGCAGTTCGCGAAACCAGCCGGGATGTTTCCACACCATCAGCAACAGCCCACCGAACAGTGCCGACCACAATACGCGATGCACAATGATCTCGGCGGCGGGCACGCTGGCGATGGCTTTGAAGTAGAGCGGGAATAGACCCCAGATGACATAGGCGCTCAGGCCCAGGATGTACCCCTTGCGGGGGTTGGCGGCTTGCATTGCAGAATCCTTGCTTAGGCAGCTAACAAAGCGCAATTGTAAGGATATTTGTCAGACAACGCTCGTTCCCACGCTCTGCGTGGTAACGCCGCCTTGGACGCTCTGCGTTTGTTCTTAAATCGTGACGCGGAGCGTCACAGGATGCGCGCCCACGCAGAGCGTGGGCGCGATGATGGAACGCGTTCAGAAGAGTTTTAGCGGTTCTTCATTGAGCGCCGACAGTTGCTCACGCAACGCCAGCACCTGGTCGCCCCAATACCGCTCGCTGCCAAACCACGGAAAGCTATGGGGAAACGCCGGGTCGTCCCAGCGTCGTGCGAGCCAGGCACTGTAGTGCATCAGGCGCAGGGCGCGCAGCGGCTCGATCAGCGCCAGTTCGCGCGGGTCGAAGTCGTGGAACTCCTGATAACCGTCCATCAGTTCCGAGAGCTGGCCGAGGCATTCCTGGCGGTCGCCAGCCAGCATCATCCACAGGTCTTGCACCGCCGGGCCCATGCGGCAGTCATCCAGGTCGACGATATGGAACATCTCGTCGCGGCACATCATGTTGCCGGGGTGGCAGTCACCGTGCATGCGGATGTTCTTGTGCGGCGTGGCCTTGTAAACCTCTTCCACACGCTTGAGCAGGTCGCGGGCCACGGACTCGTAGGCCGGCAACAGGCTTTTGGGAATGAAGTTGCCTTCAAGCAAGGTGGTGAGGGAGTCGTGACCGAAATTCTTCACCCCCAGGGCTTCGCGGTGTTCGAACGGGCGGGTGGAGCCCACCGCGTGCAGACGCCCCAGCAGTTGCCCGAGCCGGTAAAGCTGATCGAGGTTGCCCGGCTCCGGCGCACGGCCGCCACGGCGCGGAAACAGGGTGAAGCGGAAACCTGCGTGTTCGAACAGGCTCTCGCCGTTGTGGATCAATGGGGCGACCACCGGTACATCGCACTCGGCCAGTTCGAAGGTGAAGCGGTGTTCTTCCAGGATCGCCTCGTTTGTCCAGCGCTGGGGGCGATAGAACTTGGCGATCAGCGGTTCGGCGTCTTCGATGCCCACTTGGTACACGCGGTTTTCGTAGCTGTTGAGCGCCAGAACCCGCGCGTCGCTGAGGAAACCGATGCTTTCGACGGCGTCGAGCACCAGGTCTGGGGTGAGTGTTTCAAACGGGTGGGCCATGCGAACTCCTGCGCGCAGCAGGGCGCCGCGTCCGGCCGGGTATGGTAACAGCATAGATAGGCGGTGGCTGTGCGGACGCCTTCGCAGGCAAGCCAGCTCCCACACTGGCATGTATTTACACATCGAGATGTGGGAGCTGGCTTGCCTGCGATAGCGGTCTATCAGGCGCCTACGATCCCGCCATCATCCCGCCGAATCGCCATCACCGACGACCGCGGTTTGCCATTGGGCAGGTGTTCCGGCCAGGTCGAGCCACCGGTTTCCCCTGGGTGCTGAATGCCCACGAACAAGGTTTTCTGGTCCGGCGAAAAGCTGATCCCCGTCACTTCACACGCCACCGGCCCCACCATGAAGCGACGGATTTCTCCAGTGCTCGGGTCGGCGCACAGCATCTGGTTATTGCCCATGCCCGCAAAGTCGCCGGCGTTGCTGTAGTCGCCATCGGTCAGGATCCACAGGCGCCCGGCTTTGTCGAAGCCCAGGCCGTCGGGGCTGTTGAACATGTTTTGCGGGTTGATGTTGGACGAGCCGCCCTTGGGGTTACCGGCATGCACGCCGGGGTTGCCGGCCACCACGAACAGGTCCCAGGTGAAGTCCGTGGCACCGTGGTTATCGGCGTCGGCTTTCCAGCGCAGGATCTGGCCGTAGACGTTCTTCTCCCGTGGGTTGGGGCCGCCTACCGGCTGGCCCTCTTCGCCGCGCTTGGCGTTGTTGGTCAGGGTGCAATAGACCTGGCCGTCGGTGGGGCTGACCACGATCCATTCCGGGCGGTCCATGCGTGTGGCTTTCACCACGCTGGCGGCCAGGCGCGCATGAATCAGCACCTCGGCCTGGTTGGCGAAACCGCTGCTCGCGTCGATGCCGTTTTTGCCATGGGTGAGTTCAACCCACTGGCCTTTGCCCTTGGGGTGGTCGGCATCACCGTCGCCTGCGTCGAAGATCGCCACGTACAAGGTGCCGTGGTCGAGCAGGTCTTTGTTGGCCTTAGGGTTGTTGTGGTTGATCTGATCGCGGCTGATGAACTTGTAGATGAATTCACCGCGTTCATCGTCGCCCATGTACACCACGGCGCGACCGTCACGGGTTTCGGCGAGGGCCGCGTTTTCGTGTTTGAAGCGCCCCAGGGCCGTGCGTTTGACTGGGGTGGATTGCGGATCGAACGGGTCGATTTCCACCACCCAACCATGGCGATTGAGTTCGTTGGGGTTCTTGGCCATGTCAAAGCGCGGGTCGTGCTGATGCCAGTTGATGTCTTTGCTGGCGGCCACCACGCCGTAGCGCTTCTGCCCTGCGTCGAAGGTTTGCTGCGGGTTGCTGCTGCCGAAGCAGTCGGTGAAGTTTTCTTCGCAGGTCAGGTAGGTGCCCCACGGCGTCTTGCCGTTGGCGCAGTTCTGGAACGTGCCGAGGACTTTTTTGCCGGTCTTGTCGGCGCCGGTTTTCAGCCAGTCATGGCCGGCGGCAGGGCCACTCAAACGGATCGATGAATTGCCGTGGATGCGCCGGTTGTAGCGCGAATCCTGGACGAACTGCCAGGTGTCGCCCTTGCGGTGTACTTCGATCACCGACACGCCTTCGCTGGCCAGGGCCTTGCGCACGTCTTCGGCCGATTGAGGCGCGCCGCCGTGGGCGTAGAGGTAGCGATAGTTGGTGTATTCGTTGTTGATCGCCATCAGCGCGCGGTTGTCGTCACCGGGGAATGGAAACAGGCTCATGCCGTCGTTGTTGTCGCCGAACTGTTGTTCCTGAGCCTTGGCGGTGCCATGGCCGGACGGGTCGAAAGCCGGGGCGTTGTTGTGCAGGGGCTGGCCCCAACTGATCAACACCGAAGCACTGTAGCCCGGTGGCAGGGTGATGGTGTCGCTGGTGGCGGCGGCGATGCTGGTGAACCCCAGCAACGGGCTGGCGGTAGCGGCATTCACGGCCAGGGCGCTGCGGCTCAGCAGGTTGCCGCCGAGAAACATCGCGGCGCCGCACAGGGCGCCTGCGCCGATAAAGCGACGGCGGGTCAGGCCCACCATCTGTTCAAGGTCGGTGGCTTGGTTTTCTTCTAATAGGCTCATCACAGGCTCCTTAAGGTTTTTGCAGACACCTTAAGCAGCGCTTGTGACCGAATTGTTGCAGCTTGAAGACGCGCGCCCGTTACACCGGGGTGCCAAGCAACACATGGCTGGGTGCAAACTGCACGCGGATCGGCTGGCCCTGCGCCGCATCAATGGCCTTGAGTGCGACGGGCGGCGCCAGCGCGCACAACACTTGGCCGTTGGGCAGGGCAATACACACCTCGCTGGGGCCGTCGTCGGCGGCGAGAATGGTCTCGATCCTGCCTTCCAGGCAATTGTGTCCAAGTGTTTCAGCTTGTCCGTCCGCCAGTAATTCAAGCCACCCGGCCTTGATCAGGGCCACTACTTCCACACCGGTCTGCAGCTCCAGGCGCAGGGTGCTGTCGTGGGTGATCTGTGCGTCGAGGTGCAGGCCGCCGGCCAATTGCAGGCGGATCATGTCGTTGTGGCCATGGCTCTCTATGGTGCTGACCTGGCCGTGCAATTGGTTGCGCGCGCTGGAGCGCAGCATCAAGCGGCCCAGCAGGTTGAAGTCGCTGGCCGCTTCGTCCGAGCCAAGGATCTCGGCCTGAAGCAGTTGCAGGCGCTGATAGAGGCGCAGCACCCGTTCGCCTTCCTGAGTCAGTTTGGCGCCGCCACCGCCCTTGCCACCGACGCTGCGTTGCACCAGCGGTTTTTGCGCCAGGTTGTTCAGTTCATCAATGGCGTCCCAGGCGGCCTTGTAACTCAACCCGGCACTCTTGGCCGCACGGGTGATGGAGCCCTGCTCGGCGATATGCCCCAGCAAGGCAATACGCTGGGGGCGGCGGATGATGTGTTGGCTGAGAGGGCTGGGCACAGACATGGCAGATACGCTTGGGTGAGATGCGCCGACGTTGCCGCGCTGGCGCAGGGGAGTCAAGTCAGCTGCCGGGTTTGGGCGTACGGGCCAGGCAATACACATCCACCTGGCGCGCGCCGGCGTTTATCAACAAGCGCGCCAGGCTGTGGGCCGTGGCGCCGGTGGTGAGGACGTCGTCTACCAGCGCCAGATGTTGCCCTGCAACCTGGATGCCGGGGGCCAGTGCGAAGGCGTTGAGCAGGTTGCGTTTGCGGGTCTTGGCATCGAGGTCTTGCTGCGCCACGGTTTCATGGGGGCGTAAGAGCGCGTGTTCATCAAAGGGAATGTCGAGGGTGTGATTGAGCCAGCGGGCCAGCATCAACGCTTGATTAAAGCCGCGTTCGCACAGGCGTTTGCGCGCCATGGGCACCGGTAGCAGGCAGTCGGGGCGCTCCAGTTCGGCGTTATCGAAGCGATGTTGCAAGTGCTGCCCCAGCAGGCGCGCCAGCAAGTGCCCCAGCGGCCAACGCGCCTGATGCTTGAAGCGGCTGATCAGGGTGTCCACGGGAAAACTGTAGGTCCATGGCGCGACCACCTGGTGAAAGGCCGGTGGCTGTTTTTGGCACTGGCCGCAGAGCAGTCCGTCCATGGGTAAGGGCAGTGCGCAGCGTTCGCACTGTTCCATCAGCCATGGCAATTCTGTTTCGCAGGCGCTGCACAGGGGCTCGTCTGATTCGATGCACTCATCGCAGATCAAACAAGGCTGTATGCTTTTTAACCAGATGTAAACTTCGTGTTTGTGCTCAGGTTGACAGTGCATGAATCTTCCTTAAATATGCCGAGCATCCGTGTCGTGCCTGTGGGTATTGCCTTTCCCGCAGCGCTTGCCAAAGCATAATCAAGGAATCGCCCATGAGCGCCAGCACCTCTGCCACCCTGCGTCACGATTGGTCTTTAGCTGAAGTCAAAGCCCTGTTCGTGCAGCCCTTCAACGACCTGTTGTTCCAGGCGCAGACCGTGCACCGCGCGCATTTCGACGCCAACCGCGTGCAAGTATCGACGCTGCTGTCGATCAAGACCGGCGCCTGCCCGGAAGATTGCAAATATTGTCCGCAGTCGGGCCACTACAACACTGGCCTGGAAAAAGAGAAGCTGATGGAGGTGCAGAAGGTCCTCGAAGAGGCCGCACGTGCCAAGGCCATCGGTTCGACGCGTTTCTGCATGGGCGCGGCATGGAAACATCCGTCGGCCAAAGACATGCCCTATGTGCTGGAAATGGTCAAAGGCGTGAAGGCCATGGGCCTGGAAACCTGCATGACTCTCGGTCGCCTTGACCAGGACCAGACCGAAGCCCTGGCCCAGGCCGGCCTGGACTACTACAACCACAACCTCGACACCTCGCCGGAGTTCTACGGCTCGATCATCACCACCCGCACCTACAGCGAGCGCCTGCAAACCCTGGCGTACGTGCGTGACTCGGGGATGAAGATCTGTTCGGGCGGCATCCTTGGCATGGGCGAGTCTCTCGACGACCGCGCCAACTTGCTAATCCAGTTGGCCAACCTGCCGGAGCATCCGGAGTCGGTGCCGATCAACATGCTGGTGAAAGTGGCGGGCACGCCGTTGGAAAACGCCGATGACATCGACCCCTTCGATTTCATCCGCATGCTGGCGGTGGCGCGCATCCTGATGCCGCAGTCCCACGTGCGCCTGTCGGCTGGCCGCGAAGCCATGAATGAGCAGATGCAGGCCCTGGCCTTTTTTGCCGGCGCCAACTCGATCTTCTACGGCGACAAACTGCTGACCACCGCCAACCCCCAGGCGGACAAGGATATGCAACTGTTCGCACGCTTGGGCATCCTGCCCGAAGCCCGTGAAGAGCATGCCGATGAAGTGCATCAGGCGGCGATCGAGCAGGCGTTGGTGGAGCAAAAGAGCAGCGAGCAGTTCTACAACGCTGTGGTGTAACCACCTTTGGAATGCATTCCAGTGTGGGAGCTGGCTTGCCTGCGATGGCGGCGGCACTTTCAGTATTGAAGTGTCAGAAGGACCGCTATCGCAGGCAAGCCAGCTCCCCCATCGGATTGAGTTGAACCTGTTAAATCGAGGCCAGCATGTCTTTCGATCTCGCCGCGCGCCTCGCTGCCCGCCGTGCCGACCATCTTTACCGCCAGCGCCCCTTGCTGCAGAGCCCCCAAGGCCCGCACGTGGTGGTGGACGGGCAACCGTTGTTGGCCTTCTGCAATAACGATTACCTCGGCCTGGCCAATCACCCGCAAGTGATCGAAGCCTGGCGCGCCGGTGCGTCCCGCTGGGGCGTGGGCGGTGGCGCTTCGCACTTGGTGGTGGGCCACGCCACACCGCACCATGAGCTGGAAGAAGCCCTGGCTGATTTGACCGGTCGCCCGCGTGCCTTGCTGTTCACCACTGGCTACATGGCCAACCTCGGCGCGGTCACGGCGCTGGTGGGGCAGGGCGATACGGTACTGGAAGACCGGCTTAACCACGCGTCCTTGCTGGATGCCGGTTTGCTGTCCGGTGCGCGTTTCAACCGCTATCTGCATAACGACGCGGGCAGCCTGGCCAAGCGCCTGGAGAAAGCCACCGGCAATACCTTGGTAGTCACCGACGGTGTGTTCAGCATGGACGGCGACCTCGCCGACCTGCCCGCGCTGGCCCGTGAAACCAAGGCCAAAGGTGCCTGGCTGATGGTGGATGACGCCCATGGCTTCGGCCCGCTGGGCGCCAATGGCGGCGGCATCGTCGAACATTTCAGCTTGAGCCAGGACGACGTGCCCGTGCTGGTTGGCACCTTGGGCAAAGCGTTCGGCACCGCCGGGGCCTTCGTGGCCGGCAGTGAGGACTTGATCGAGAGCCTGATCCAATTCGCACGCCCGTATATCTACACCACCAGCCAACCACCGGCACTGGCCTGCGCCACCCTCAAAAGCCTGGAACTGCTGCGCAGCGAACATTGGCGACGCGAGCACCTCAACGCGTTGATCCGCCAGTTCCGTCGCGGCGCCGAGCAGATAGGCCTGGCGTTGATGGACAGCTTTACGCCGATCCAACCGATCCTGATTGGCGACAGCGTCCGGGCACTGCGCCTCTCGCAGATGCTGCGCGAGCGCGGCCTGATGGTGACTGCCATTCGCCCACCGACCGTGCCCGCCGGCAGTGCTCGTCTACGGGTGACATTGACGGCGGCCCACAGCGAAGCGCAGGTGCAGCTATTGTTAGACGGGTTGCAAGCGTGTTTTCGCTTGTTAGACGCCTCGGAGCCCGGCTATGCGTAATCGACTGATCCTGCTACCGGGCTGGGGCCTGGGTGTGTCACCGCTGGAACCGTTGGCCGCTGCGCTGCACGGCCTGAACGAGCATTTACAGGTACAGATCGAACCCTTGCCGGCGCTGCAGGCCAGCGAACTCGGTGAATGGCTCGATGAGCTCGATGCGACGCTGCCGGACAATGCCTGGCTCGGGGGCTGGTCGCTGGGCGGCATGCTCGCGTCCGAGTTGGCGGCACGCCGTGGCGAGCGGTGCTGTGGCTTGCTGACCCTGGCGAGCAACCCGTGTTTCGTCGCCCATGACGGTTGGCCCCATGGGATGCCTACGGAAACCTTCGACGCATTTCTGGCCGGCTGCCATGCCGATTCCCAGGTCACGCTCAAGCGCTTTGGGCTGTTGTGTGCCAAGGGTGCCGAAGACCCGCGTGGCTTGTCGCGGTTGTTGGTCAGCGGTGCGCCGAATACCTCTCCCAGCGTCTTGATGCCCGGCCTGGAGCTGTTGGCCCAACTGGATACGCGGGCGGCCTTGCAGGCCTTTCGTGGGCCGCAGTTGCACCTGTTTGCCGGCCTGGATGGGCTGGTGCCTGCTGAAGCCGCCAGTGACCTGCTGGCCTTGCTCCCCGATGTAGAAATCGGCCTGATTGAACAGGCCGGTCACGCGTTTCTTCTGGAAGACCCTCACGGAGTTGCCGGGGCCATCCAGGCTTTTTTGCATGAGTGTGTTGATGACTGACCTATCCCACCCGCCCTTGCCAGGGGGCTTGCCGGACAAGCGCCAGGTTGCGGCCTCGTTCTCCCGTGCGGCGGCCAGTTACGACAGTGTGGCCGAGTTGCAGCGTGCGGTCGGCCATGAACTGCTCAGCCGTTTGCCGCACGGCCTGGCGCCACAGCGTTGGCTGGACATGGGCTGCGGCACGGGCTACTTCAGTCGCGTACTGGGCGAGCGTTTGCCCGGTAGCCAAGGTGTGGCGCTGGACATTGCCGAGGGCATGCTCAACCACGCGCGTCCGCTGGGTGGCGCCGTGCACTTTATAGCCGGTGATGCAGAACGCTTGCCGCTTACAGCTGACAGCGTTGAGCTGCTCTTCTCCAGCCTCGCGGTACAGTGGTGTGCCCATTTTGATGCGGTGCTCAGCGAAGCCCGGCGTGTGCTGCGACCAGGTGGCGTGCTGGCCTTTGCCAGCCTGTGCGTAGGCACCCTGGATGAGTTGCGCGAGAGTTGGCGGGCGGCGGACGGCCTGGTCCACGTCAATCGCTTCCGCACCTTCGAGGTTTATCAGCAACGGTGTGCGGCCAGTGGCTTGCGCGTGATCAGCCTGGAGCGACAGCCCCACGTATTGCATTACCCGGATGTGCGCAGCCTGACCCATGAGCTCAAGGCGTTGGGCGCCCACAACCTCAACCCAGGCCGCCCGGGAGGGTTGACGGGCCGTGCGCGGATTGTCGCGCTGGTAGAGGCCTACGAGCAATTCCGCCAGGCCCAGGGCCTGCCCGCCACGTACCAAGTGGTGTATGCCGTACTGGAGAAACCGTTATGAGCGCCGCTTACTTCATCACCGGTACAGACACCGATGTTGGCAAGACCACCATCGCCGCCGGCCTGTTGCATGCGGCCAGGCTTTCCGGCAAAAGCACGGCCGCCGGAAAGCCGGTGGCGTCGGGCTGCCAACTGACGGCCCAGGGGCTGCGCAATGCCGATGCGTTGGCGTTGCTGGCCGAGTGTTCAGTACCGCTCAGTTATGCCGAGGTCAACCCGGTGGCCTTCGAGCCAGCTATCGCGCCGCATCTGGCAGCGCGCGAGGCGGGCGTCGGGCTCACGGTGCAATCGCTGCTCAAGCCGATGCAGCAGATCCTGGCACGGGGTGCGGACTTCACCTTGATCGAAGGGGCAGGCGGTTGGCGCGTGCCCTTGGCCGACCAGGCCAACCTGTCGGACCTGGCCATGGCGCTCAAACTGCCGGTGATCCTGGTGGTAGGCGTGCGCCTTGGGTGCATCAGCCACGCGTTGCTCACCGCCGAAGCCATCGCACGGGATGGCTTGCCGCTGGCGGGCTGGGTGGCAAATATCATCGACCCCAAGACCTCTCGTCTGGAAGAAAACCTCGCCACCCTGGCTGAGCGCCTGCCCGCGCCTTGCCTGGGGCGAGTGCCGAAACTCAAGCACGCCGGGGCTGGCGCGGTGGCCGAGTACTTGGGACTGGACCTGCTTGACTGATTTTGGCTATCGCTAAGGCAATATGCCATTAGTGTTTTTGACGGGCCTTTTGCCAAGATGTCTGGTTCAATCGGGCTTCACGATTCTCTAAAGGCAGGCTTACGCCATGGAAATCTCTGGAAGCAGCGCGTTTTATTCGGGCCTGAACAGCGTTCAGACCGGGCAGAACCGTGTCGACCAGGCGGCCGGCAAGATTGCCAGCGCCGCGACCACCCAGCCATCGGCCGCGCAAAGCGACCGTCTGCAAGCCAATGACCGCGCCCAAGCGTCCAATTCGGCGAGCAACATGGTGGAAATGGCCCAGGGCAAGTTTCAAATCGAGCTGGGGGCGAAAGTCGCCAAGGCTTCGGATGAAATGCTCGGTACGTTGATCGATACCTACGCTTAACTTCTCTATCGCACGCCCGCTTCTCTCTGTGGGAGCTGGCTTGCCTGCGATAGCATCAACGCGTACTGCCTGATACACCATGGCGCCTGCATCGCAGGCAAGCCAGCTCCCACAGTCGTACTGCGACATTCTGCTCTTCCTTAAATCCATGAGGCATCCTGCCAGGCCTCGCCGTGCCTGGCTGACCTGCGTCAAGACAAACGGCATCTGGCCGACGCTTGACAACCCTGGGTCGTAAACGTATGTTTCAAACACCTGTTTGACCGCCATAAAAAATCCATGCGGTTGTTCATCCCAGCTACATCAGCAGAGGTTTATCGCTATGCCTGACTACAAGGCCCCCTTGCGTGATATTCGCTTCGTTCGTGACGAACTGCTCGGTTATGAAGCGCACTATCAGAGCCTGCCGGCTTGCCAGGACGCTACCCCGGACATGGTCGACGCCATCCTCGAAGAAGGCGCCAAGTTCTGTGAGCAAGTACTGGCACCGTTGAACCGCGTGGGCGACATCGAAGGGTGTACCTGGAGTGAGTCAGGCGTTAAAACCCCTGCGGGCTTCAAAGAAGCCTACAAACAATTCGTCGAAGGCGGCTGGCCAAGTCTGGCCCACGACGTGGAGCACGGTGGCCAAGGCCTGCCGGAATCCCTGGGCCTGGCCGTGAGCGAAATGGTCGGCGAAGCCAACTGGTCGTGGGGCATGTACCCTGGCCTGTCCCATGGCGCGATGAATACCATTTCCGAGCACGGCACTCCCGAGCAGCAAGACGCTTACCTGACCAAACTGGTGTCGGGCGAATGGACCGGCACCATGTGCCTGACCGAGCCACACTGCGGCACCGACCTGGGCATGCTGCGCACCAAGGCCGAGCCTCAGGCTGACGGCTCCTACAAAGTCTCCGGTACCAAGATCTTCATCTCGGCCGGCGAGCACGACATGGCCGACAACATCGTCCACATCGTACTGGCCCGCCTGCCGGATGCACCGGCCGGCACCAAAGGCATCTCGCTGTTTATCGTGCCCAAGTTCCTGCCTAACGCCGATGGCTCGGTGGGTGAGCGCAACGCGGTCACCTGTGGTTCCCTGGAACACAAAATGGGTATCCACGGCAACGCCACCTGCGTGATGAACTTCGACGCGGCCACCGGTTTCCTGATCGGCCCGGCGAACAAAGGCCTGAACTGCATGTTCACCTTCATGAACACCGCTCGCCTGGGCACTGCGCTGCAAGGCCTGGCTCACGCCGAGATCGGCTTCCAGGGCGGCTTGAAATATGCGCGTGATCGCCTGCAAATGCGCTCCCTGACCGGCCCGAAAGCGCCAGATAAAGCTGCTGACCCGATCATCGTGCACCCTGACGTACGCCGCATGCTGCTGACCATGAAAGCCTTCGCCGAAGGTAACCGTGCGATGGTGTACTTCACTGCCAAGCAAGTGGACATCGTCAAGTACGGTACCGACGACGAAGCCAAGAAACAGGCAGATGCCCTGCTGGCCTTCATGACCCCGATCGCCAAGGCATTCATGACCGAAGTCGGTTTTGAATCGGCCAACCACGGCGTGCAGATCTACGGTGGCCACGGCTTTATCGCTGAGTGGGGCATGGAGCAGAACGTGCGCGACAGCCGCATTTCTATGCTGTACGAAGGCACCACCGGCATCCAGGCGCTGGACCTGCTCGGCCGTAAAGTGCTGATGACCCAAGGCGAAGCGCTCAAGGGCTTCACCAAGATCGTGCACAAGTTCTGCCAGGCCAACGAAGGTAACGACGCGGTTAAAGAATTCGTTGCACCGCTGGCGGCACTGAACAAAGAGTGGGGCGAGTTGACCATGAAGGTCGGCATGGCCGCGATGAAAGACCGTGAAGAAGTCGGTGCTGCCTCGGTGGACTACCTGATGTACTCCGGCTACGCCTGCCTGGCTTACTTCTGGGCCGACATGGCACGCCTGGCCGCCGAGAAACTGGCCGCCGGCACCAGCGAAGAGGCGTTCTACACCGCCAAGTTGCAGACTGCGCGCTTCTACTTCCAGCGCATCCTGCCGCGTACCCGCACCCACGTGGCAACCATGCTGTCGGGCGCCAACAACCTGATGGACATGAAAGAAGAAGATTTCGGCCTGGCTTACTAAGCCTTACCAGGTTCTTCTAGAAACCGCCGCCTCCCTCGGGATGCGGCGGTTTTTTTGCATTTGTGTGGGAGCGCGTCTAAAAAACCGCAGTCCTGCACTCAGGGATTATGATGAGCTGCCGTTACAGTGATGGCAATGTGATACATGCTCGGTCGGTTGTGCTTAACTGATCGCTTAGCGGCACAGTGCCATTATTCGTTAGCGGGTCGGAGCTTTACCCTTGTCACGCGTGTCCGCTGTACGTTTCAGCCATTTTCTCCCTTCGCTGCTGCTGTTGCTGGCCGGGCTCTCGGCTGCGTACGTCAAGGACCTCAGCGTCTTCTTCACCTCGCTGTTCAACGTGCTGCCCACCCTGGTGCTGTTGCTCGGCGGCGCCTATTGCGCGGTGTATCGACGCCAGCGTGAGCTGTTCCTGATGGTCACGGTGTACGTCGCCTATTTCCTGCTGGATACCCAGACCGACTTCTACCGGGACAATGGCCGCGTGCGTGAAGACGCTGCCGTGGTGTTCCACCTGTGCTGCCTGCTGTTGCCCTTGCTGTTCAGCATTTATGCGCTGTGGCAGGAAAAGACCCATCTGTTCCGCGACTTCGTCGCCCGCTGTGCGGTGCTGCTGGCGGTGGGCAGTGTGGCGCTGGCCCTGGAGCAGAGTTTTCCCCAGGCCTTGCTGGGCTGGTTGGCGGAGATCCGTTGGCCGATGCTGCATGGCGCCTGGATGAGCCTGATCCAACTTTCCTACCCGATGTTCCTGATCGGCTTTCTCACCCTGGCCGCCCAATACTGGTACCAGCCGCGGCCGCTGCACGCGGCACAACTGGTGGGGTTGCTGGGCATGTTCTGGATGTTGCCGCAAACCTTCATCCTGCCGTTCACCCTCAACATCATGTGCAGCCAGGTGATGCTGATGATCGCTGCGGGGGTGGCGCACGAGGCGTATCAAATGGCGTTTCGTGATGAGCTCACCGGCTTGCCGGGGCGACGTGCCCTCAACGAGCGTATGCAGCGGCTAGGTCGCAACTATGTGCTGGCGATGAGCGACGTCGATCACTTCAAACGTTTCAATGACACCCACGGCCACGATGTGGGCGACCAGGTGCTGCGCCTGGTGGCGAGCAAGCTGTCCAAGGTCAATGGCGGCGGGCGGGCCTATCGTTACGGCGGTGAAGAGTTTGCCGTGGTGTTTGCCGGCAAGACCCTGGATGAGTGCATGCCGCACCTGGAGGAGATCCGCGAGATCATCGCCAGCTACGACATCAAGTTGCGCAACCCGGACCGCCCCCAGGACGATCATCAAGGCCGCCAGCGCCGTGCCGGCAGCGGCGCGTCCAGCGTGTCGGTGACGGTAAGCATCGGTGTGGCCGAGCGCCAGGCCGAACAACGCAGCCCCGACGAGGTGCTCAAATCCGCCGACCAGGCGCTTTACACCGCCAAGGGTGCGGGGCGTAATTGTGTGGTCGCCGCCGGGCAAACCCGCCGTGGCGCGGTGCGCATGGAGAGCGCTGCCGGTTGAGTAATGGCGGTGTATTCAGCAGCGCTACAGTGATTGTCCACGGCCACGGCCGGCAGTAGGTTAACCCTATCTGCTGCCGGAGACATTGCCATGCCTGAGTACAAAGCTCCCTTGCGCGACATGCGCTTTCTGATCGACACCGTATTCGATTTCCACGGCCACTACGCTGACCTGGGCGCCACGGATGCCAGCCCGGACATGGTCAGTGCGATCCTCGAAGAAGGCGCCAGGTTCTGCGAAAACGTACTCGCGCCGCTCAATCGCAGCGGCGATGAAGAGGGCTGCCATTTCGATAATGGCGTGGTGACCACTCCCAAAGGCTTCAAGCAAGCCTTTGCCCAGTATGTGGAAGGCGGCTGGCACGGCGTGGCGGCAGACCCGGCCTACGGTGGCCAGGGCCTGCCCCATTCCCTCGGCCTGGTGTTAAGCGAGATGATCGGCTCCAGCAACACCTCCTGGGGCATGTACCCGGGCCTGACCCACGGTGCGATGTCGGCCATCCACGCCCACGGCACCGACGAACAGAAAGCCACTTACCTGAGCAAGCTCACCGCTGGCGAATGGACCGGCACCATGTGCCTGACCGAAGCCCACTGCGGCACCGATCTGGGCTTGATCAAGACCCGCGCCGTGCCGCAGGCGGACGGCAGTTACGCGGTCACCGGCAGCAAGATCTTCATCTCGGCCGGCGAGCACGACATGAGCGCCAATATCATCCACCTGGTGCTGGCCAAGCTGCCGGACGCGCCGGCGGGTACCAAGGGCATCTCGTTGTTTATCGTGCCCAAGTTCCATGCCGACTCCGGCGAGCGCAATGCGGTGCACTGCGGCTCCATCGAACACAAGATGGGCATCAAGGCCTCGGCCACCTGCGTGTTGAACTTCGATGGCGCCAAAGGCTATTTGATTGGCGAGGCGAACAAGGGCCTGAACTGCATGTTCACCATGATGAACCACGCCCGCCTGGGCACGGGAATGCAGGGCCTGTGCAACGGTGAAGCGAGCTTCCAGGGCGCGATCAAGTACGCCAACGACCGCTTGCAGATGCGCTCGCTGACCGGTGCCAAGGCGCCGGAGAAAGCCGCTGACCCGATCATCGTGCACGCCGATGTACGCCGCATGCTGCTGACCATGAAGGCTTTCAACGAGGGCAACCGCGCGTTGACCTATTTCACCGCGCAACTGCTCGATACCGCGCACCTTGGCAGCGACGCTGGCCAACGCCAGGAAGCCGAGGACCTGTTGGCCTTCCTCACGCCGATCTGTAAAGCCTTCATGACCGAAACCGGCCTGGAGGTGACCAACCACGGCATGCAGGTATTCGGTGGCCATGGCTATATTCGCGAGTGGGGCATGGAGCAACTGGCCCGTGACGCACGGATTGCGCCGATCTATGAAGGCACCAACGGCATCCAGGCCCTGGACCTGCTCGGGCGCAAGGTGCTGGGCAGCCAGGGCAAGTTGCTGCGTGGGTTTACCAAAATTGTGCATAAGTTCTGCGCGGCCAATGCCGAGCATGCGCAACTCAAGGCCCATGTGGCTCAACTCAATGAACTGAACCAGCAATGGGGCGAACTGACCTTGAAGGTCGGCACGGCGGCGATGAAAAACCCTGATGAAGTGGGCGCGGCGGCCATGGATTACCTGATGTACAGCGGTTACATCATCCTCGCCTACCTGTGGTTGCGCATGGCGATCGCGGCGCACGCCCAGGACGACCAAGAGTTTGCCCAGGCGAAGCTTGCGACCTGCGACTTTTATTTCAAGCGCTTGTTGCCGCGTACGGCCATGCACCGTGCTGCGGTAGAGGCAGGGAGCGAATGCCTGATGAGTCTCCCAGCTGACGCTTTCTCCCTGTAGGAGCGAGCTTGCTCGCGAAGAACGTCAACGATAACGCGTGCTTGCTGAATGAACGCGGCGCCT
>NZ_JALJRP010000060.1:0-9055 GCF_024519715.1 Pseudomonas sp. Pse35
CCGGGTTACCCACGAATTCAAGCCTGCGTTCGGCCAGCGTGGTTTAACGGGGCGCCTGGGATCAAGATCAAAAGCAGGGCAAGAGCAAGAGCAAGAGCAGTTCCCTTGCTTCAGGCATAAAAAAGGCGACTGGGCCATGGGGCCGCAGTCGCCTTTATTCTTTTGGAAGAGGTGCTTACTGCACTTCTACCGCCAGGCTGTCACTGATCTTTTTCTGCCAGATGGCAGGACCGGTGATGTGGACGGACTCACCTTTGCTGTCCACTGCAACGGTGACCGGCATGTCTTTCACGTCGAACTCGTAGATGGCTTCCATACCCAGTTCGGCGAAGGCAACCACGCGCGACTTCTTGATGGCCTGGGCCACCAGGTAAGCGGCGCCGCCCACGGCCATCAGGTACACGGCCTTGTGGTCCTTGATCGCTTCGATGGCGGTCGGGCCGCGCTCGGACTTGCCGATCATGCCCAACAGGCCGGTTTGCTCGAGGATCTGACGGGTGAACTTGTCCATCCGCGTCGCGGTGGTCGGGCCCGCCGGGCCAACCACTTCTTCGCGCACCGGATCAACCGGGCCGACGTAGTAGATAAAGCGGCCCTTGAGGTCCACCGGCAAGGTTTCGCCCTTGTTCAGCATCTCGACCATGCGCTTGTGCGCCGCGTCGCGACCGGTAAGCATCTTGCCGTTGAGCAGTACGGTTTCGCCCGGCTTCCAGCTCTGCACTTCTTCCGGAGTCAGGGTGTCGAGGTTGACGCGACGGGCCGATGGGCCGGCTTCCCAGACGATTTCCGGGTAGGCGTCCAACGATGGCGCTTCCAGCGACGCCGGGCCCGAGCCGTCCAGCACGAAGTGCGCGTGACGGGTGGCGGCGCAGTTGGGGATCATGCACACCGGCAGGGACGCGGCGTGGGTCGGGTAGTCCATGATCTTCACGTCGAGCACGGTGGTCAGGCCACCCAGGCCCTGGGCGCCGATGCCCAGTTGGTTGACCTTCTCGAACAACTCCAGGCGCATTTCTTCGATACGGTTCTGCGGGCCGCGCTTTTTCAGCTCGTGGATGTCGATGGACTCCATCAACACTTCCTTGGCCATTACCGCGGCTTTCTCGGCGGTACCGCCGATGCCGATGCCGAGCATGCCCGGTGGGCACCAGCCGGCGCCCATGGTCGGAACAGTCTTGAGCACCCAGTCGACGATCGAGTCGGACGGGTTGAGCATGGCCATTTTCGACTTGTTCTCGGAGCCGCCACCCTTGGCCGCCACGTCCACTTCCACGGTGTTGCCCGGGACGATGGAGTAGTGGATGACCGCGGGGGTGTTGTCCTTGGTGTTCTTGCGGGCGCCTGCCGGGTCGGCGAGGATCGAGGCGCGCAGGACGTTTTCTGGCAGGTTGTAGGCGCGACGCACGCCTTCGTTGATCATGTCGTCCAGGCCCATGGTGGCGCCGTCCCAACGCACGTCCATACCCACGCGCACGAACACGGTGACGATACCGGTGTCCTGGCAGATTGGGCGATGGCCGGTGGCGCACATGCGCGAGTTGATCAGGATCTGGGCGATGGAGTCACGGGCTGCCGGCGATTCTTCGCGCAGGTAGGCTTCGTGCATGGCCTGGATGAAGTCAACGGGGTGGTAATAGGAAATGAATTGCAGGGCGTCGGCAACGCTCTGAATCAGGTCGTCTTGCTTGATCACGGTCATGAGTCGCGCTCCTCTATAAGGGAACATTCAATAAAGATGGCGCCAGTGTTGCATCGGTCGGCTGAAGCCATCTTTCCAAGGCACGCCAGAATGGTGCAGGCGCGACGCTAAAAAGGCGCGGCAGTATAACCCGGCACGGTGGCCGATACACCCGACTATGGTCAAACTGTCGCAGGCATGATTCCCTGTGCGCGCTCCTTATGATTGAGTCTTTATATGCCTGAACTGTACGTCGGCGAACGCCACTGGTCTGTATCCCTCGGCAGCAACCTGCTGGATGCCTTGAATCAGGCCGGCGTGGCCGTGCCCTTCAGTTGCAGGGCCGGCAGTTGCCATGCGTGCCTGGTGCGTTGCGAGGGTGAGGTTGACGACCAGCAGCCCGAAGCCTTGAGCCCGACGCAGCGCCAGCAAGGTTGGCGCCTGGCGTGCCAGTGCCGGGTCAGTGCGGACCTGAAGGTCGAAGCGTTTGACCCTCAGCGCGATGGCCTGCCCGCCCAGGTGGTGGGCGCCGATTGGCTGAGTTCGACGGTACTGCGCCTGCGCCTGCAACCGGAACGTGCCCTGCGGTACAACGCCGGGCAGCATCTGGTGCTGTGGGCGGGGCAGGTGGCGCGCCCCTATTCTCTGGCGGGCTTGCCCCAGGAAGAGCCGTACCTGGAGTTTCATATCGACTGCCGTCAACCCGGTGCATTCAGCGATGCGGCGCGACAGTTGAAGGTCGGTGATCCTTTGCGCCTGGGTGAACTGCGGGGTGGAGCACTGCACTATGACCCTGACTGGCAATCGCGGCCGTTGTGGCTGCTGGCTTCCGGTACTGGCCTGGGGCCCTTGTGGGGGGTGTTGCGCGAGGCGCTGCGCCAGGATCACCAGGGCGACATTCGCGTGATTCACCTGGCCCATGAGGCCGAAGGTCATTATCTGGCTGAACCCCTGGCAGCCCTTGCCGCCCGGCATGGGAACCTGACCGTGGAGCTATGGACCGCGGCGCAGTTGCAGCCGGCATTGGCGCAACTGCGGCTGGTTTCCCGCCATACCCTGGCCTTGCTTTGCGGGCACCCTGCCAGCGTCGAGGCCTTTTCCAAGCGCTTGTTCCTGGCGGGACTGCCGCGTAATCAATTGCTGGCGGATGTGTTTCTATCCCGCCCTTTCACTTTATGAAAAGCCTGCTCAAGTCGGTATCGGAGTTTAACGCCGGGTGCTGATGACGCCATCGCAGGCAAGCCAGCTCCCACAGTAGACCGAGTTGTCTAACTATTGTGGGAGCTGGCCTGCCTGCACTGAAATGCAAAAAGCCCCGCCATTCACAGGGCGGGGCTTTTGTTTTTCAGCCTGTCACTCAGACCTGCGGGTCGCCCACATGCAGGATCTTCATGCCATTGGTGCCACCGGTGGTGTGGTAGCTGTCGCCCTTGGTCAGGATGACCCAGTCGCCTTTCTCCACGACGCCGCGTTTGACCAGCTCGTCGATCGCCTTCTGGCTGACTTCGTTCGGTGCCAGCGACGCCGGGTCGAACGGGATGGTGTACACGCCACGGAACATGGCCGCGCGGGCCTGGGCTTCGCGGTGTGGGGTGAACGCGTAGATAGGCACCGAGGAGCGGATACGCGACATGATCAACGGCGTGTAGCCACTTTCGGTCAAGGCGATGATGGCCTTGACACCCGGGAAGTGGTTGGCGGTATACATGGCAGCCAGGGCGATGCTCTGGTCGCAGCTTTCGAAGACCTTGCCGATGCGATGGCTGGAGGTCTTGCTGGTCGGGTGCTTTTCGGCACCGACGCAGATACGCGCCATGGCCTGTACGGCCTCCAGCGGGTAAGGGCCGGCGGCACTTTCAGCCGAGAGCATCACGGCGTCGGTGTAGTCGAGTACGGCGTTGGCCACGTCGGACACTTCGGCACGGGTCGGCATCGGGTTCTGGATCATCGACTCCATCATCTGGGTCGCAACGATCACCGCTTTGTTGTGACGGCGTGCGTGCAGGATGATCTTCTTCTGGATACCGATCAGCTCGGCGTCACCGATTTCAACGCCCAGGTCGCCACGGGCAACCATCACTGCATCGGAGGCCTTGATCAGGCCGTCGAGGGTTTCATCATCGGCCACGGCTTCAGCACGTTCGATCTTCGCTACCAGCCAGGCGGTACCGCCGGCTTCGTCGCGCAGCTTACGGGCGTATTCCATGTCGGCGGCGTCGCGCGGGAAGGACACGGCGAGGTAGTCCACTTCCATTTCGGCGGCGAGCTTGATGTCGGCCTTGTCTTTTTCAGTCAGGGCCGGCGCCGTCAGGCCACCACCGCGACGGTTGATGCCTTTGTGGTCGGACAGCGGGCCGCCGATGATCACGGTGCAGTTCAGTTCGGTCGGCGTGGCAGTGTCAACGCGCATCACCACACGGCCGTCGTCCAGCAGCAGTTCGTCACCGACGCCGCAGTCCTTGACCAAGTCCGGGTAGTCGATGCCCACCACGTCCTGGGTGCCTTCGGTCAGCGGGTGGCTGGTGGAGAAGGTGAACTTGTCACCGATCTTCAGCTCGATCCGCTTGTTGGTGAATTTGGCGATACGGATTTTCGGGCCTTGCAGGTCGCCCAAGAGTGCAACGAAGCGGCCATGCTTGGCGGCGAGGTCACGCACCAGCTTGGCGCGAGCCTTGTGCTCGTCCGGGGTGCCGTGGGAGAAGTTCAGACGGGCGACGTCCAAACCAGCCAGAATCAGCTGTTCGAGGACTTCCGGCGAGTTACTGGCCGGGCCAAGGGTGGCGACGATTTTGGTACGACGGACGGACATGCACGGACTCCTGAGTTCAAGCGCTGGGGAAGGCTACTATGCTCTTTCGTTGTAGTCATTGTTCGTTTGCACTACTTATCGACGATTGGCTTGTTTTGGCTGCGGTTGAATGGGCAAACGCCTTGAAGATTTTCGACCAGGGGTCGATACACTGCACAAGACAGGAGAACCCCATGCGAATTTTGCTCGTTGCTGCCTTGGCCGTCAGTGTTGTCGGCTGTACCCGCTGGTCGATGGACCACCATTTGAACAACGCTTACCGTGCCTATGGGGTCGGTGATTGCCAGCGTGTCACCCTGGAGTTGTCCCAGGTCGATCGCGAGAGCCGCACTCGCCGCTACGTGCAACCGGAGGTTTCGATGTTGCGTGGGCAGTGCCTGGAACGCCAGAAACTCTTTGTCGATGCCGCACAGACCTATCAGTTCATCATCGGCCACTACCCGTCGAGCGAGTACGCCTATCGAGCCCGTGCGCGGCTCGATACCTTGCAGCAACTGGGGCATCTGCCGGCTGCAGGCCTGGCAAAACCAAGGCCTGCGTCGTTGTAAGGGTATTTGTCGCTTCATGGCTGGCCTGTCGCCAGTCTTGCGCTATTCTTTGAATGTCTGTTTGTGCAGTACCCATTCGAACGGATGCAATGCCCGGATTCGGCAGCTGTTTGGTGACAAGCGGTAGCTGTTGTCACACCGAGATCCAGGGAGAGCGAGCGATTGCTTGTTCCGAATCACTGGCACGGCCAGATTTTTGGCTATTGGATGGCGACTTCACCATGTTTACCGAACGAAGGATCGAGCGGCATCAACTGCCGTATTTTCTGCAGGTGTTCAATCGTATTACTGACAAGCCAATCGGCTATCTTGGAAATGTGTCTGAAAACGGTCTAATGCTGATCAGCTCGTTACCCATGATGACCGAGGTAGATTTCGAGCTACGCTTGAAAGTGCCGGTGGCGCAAGGCGAGTTCAAGGCAATTGACCTCACGGCAACCTGCTTGTGGAGTCACGAGGATGTCACCCCGCAGCATTACGACTCTGGGTTCAGCGTGCTTGAGGCGCCCGAAGAGTACCGGCACCTGATCAACGCGCTGTTGCAGTACTTCAGCTTTTATCCTTTGCAGGCCTCTGTCTGAATTATGCGTGGGGTCGTGGCCGTTTCCTGGCCATGCCCCTGCGCAGTCATCCTCAGAATACCCCGGCCTTTTTCCACTCCAGATAGCGCGTGACCAGCCCGGCACCCAGCGCCGATGGCAAGGTATCCAGCACCGACAGCCCATGGGCACTCAAGCGATCATGGCGTTGGTTGCGGGTGTTGAGGTAATCGATCGTGCCGCTGTAAGCCAGCGCTTCGGGCAGTGTCTGCACAGGCGCCTGGCGTAGTTGGTCGAGGACCTCTTCCCTCAGGCTGGCCACCAGTACCCGGTGATGCCTGCCGATACGCTGGACGGCAGCCATCAGCGCTTCATCCTCCTCATCCCGCAGGTTGGTGACGATGATCACCAGTGCCCGGCGTTTTTGACGTGCCAACAACTGGCTGGCGGCCGCCTGGTAGTCGGCGGTTTTTCGCGTGGTCTGCAGGTCATAGACCGCATTGAGCAACAGGTTCAATTGGCCACTGCCCTTGACCGGCTTCAGGTACCGCGGCTGGTCGCTGGCAAACGTGCACAGCCCTACGGCATCGCCCTGTCTCAAGGCAACGTAGCTCAGCAGCAGGCAGGCATTGAGCGCGTGGTCAAAATGGGACAGTTCATCATCCTGGCTGCGCATGTGCTGGCCGCAATCGAGCATGAACACGATTTGCTGGTCGCGTTCGTCCTGGTACTCCCGGGCAATGGGCGTTCGTTGGCGGGCGGTGGCTTTCCAGTCGATCTGGCGCAGGCTGTCACCTTCACGAAACTCGCGCAGTTGATGAAACTCCAGGCCTAATCCTCGCCGCTGATGTTGGCGCACGCCCAGTTGGCTGAGCCAGTTATCCACACCCCGCAACTGCGCACCGTATAAACGTGCGAAATCCGGGTAAACACGAGTGGCATCGTGAGTCTCGACCCAGCGTCGTGCCGACCACAGCCCCAATGGGCTGGGCAGCAGCAGTTCGCAGCGACTGAAATGGAAGTGCCCGCGCCGCAAGGGGCGTACGCGATAGCCCAGCTCGGCACGCTCACCGGGGCGTAGTTGAATGGATTGAGGCAGGTTCTCCACAGCCAGGCCATCGGGCACGTGATCGAACACCTGCACGGTCAGAGGTTGCGGGTAGTCGTGCTCCAGGCACAGGCGTATTTCTTCCCAGCGCCCCAGCGCCAGGCTACCAGGCAATGTTCTGTACACGCGGGCCGAAGGGCGGCGACGCAAGCGTGCAGCATCCAGCATCGCCAGCAGCAACAGGGCCAGCAGCAGGCCCCAGGCTACCGAATGCAAGGTGGCGGGCACTTTGAACTGCAACGCTGCCGAGGCGCCCAACAAGATGTTCAAAC
This sequence comes from Pseudomonas sp. Pse35, assembly GCF_024519715.1. NCBI lineage: Bacteria > Pseudomonadati > Pseudomonadota > Gammaproteobacteria > Pseudomonadales > Pseudomonadaceae > Pseudomonas > Pseudomonas sp. Pse35. The sequence goes on from NZ_JALJRP010000060.1 coordinate 6,955, forward strand.
CGAGCAGAACGCCCAGCCAGGTCAGCAGCAGACGAGTCGGTTTCATGGCCGCGTCATTGCCTTGGTGCTGCAATCTGGTCGAGTAACTGCTGGAGCACCTGGTCGACTTCCAAGCCGTCGATGTCCAGTTCTGGTGCGATGCGTACCCGGTGACGCAGTACCGCCAGGGCGCAGCCCTTGATGTCATCGGGGGTGACGAATTCGCCACCGCGCAACAGCGCACGGGCACGTGCCCCGCGTACCAGGGCGATGGAGGCCCTGGGGCCGGCACCGATGGCCAGCCCCGGCCAACTGCGCGTGGCACGGGCCAGGCGCACGGCGTAGTCGAGCACCTGCTCATCGAGTGGCAGGTCACTGGCAATTTGCTGCATCGTTACTACGTCCGCGGCTTGCAGCACCGTACGCAACGGCTGTACCTCCAGCATGTCGGCCTTGGACGAGCGCGTCACTTCGCGGACCATATCCAGCTCTTGTAGAGCATCTGGGTAGTCCATTCGCACCTTGAGCATGAACCGGTCCAGCTCGGCCTCGGGCAGTGGGTAGGTGCCTTCCTGTTCGATGGGGTTCTGGGTCGCCAGCACCATGAAGGGCTGGCCGATGGGCAACGCCTCGCCCTCCAGGGTCACTTGACGTTCCTGCATGGCTTCCAGCAGCGCTGCCTGGGTCTTGGCGGGGGCACGGTTGATCTCATCGGCCAGCAACAGGTGGGTGAATATCGGCCCCTTGCGCAGTTTGAACTGTTCGGTCTGCAGGTCGTAAACGGCGTGGCCGGTGACATCGCTGGGCATCAGGTCCGGGGTGAACTGGATACGGGCGAAATCACCGCCAAAGCAGCGGGCCAGGGCTCGTACCAGCAAGGTCTTGCCCAGGCCTGGCACGCCTTCCAGCAATACGTGGCCGCCTGCGATCAGGGCGGTGAGCACGTCGTCAATCACAAGGTCCTGGCCAATCACGGCCTTGCGCAATTCCACGCGCAGCGCCTGCGCCTGCTGGCTGGCATGCTGAAGGTTTTCGGCTGTCAGGGTGGTGGCCAGTCGAGAGTCGCTCACGACTTCTGGTGCCCTGCTAACGGTTAAATTTGTTTTATCTTCCATAAATCAGTTACTTACCTAATTTAACGTTTTTCACGTGTTTTCACGTGTGGACCGAGTGAGTGAAGGCCAGCATGCACAATTGCAATCCTAAGAACCTTCTCATTTTGAGCTCGTCTGGAGTGGAGGTTAGGCTAGAGCAACCAGTAACGTTTCAGGTAGTGCACCCCAAGGCAGGTTGGTGACTTTGTTAGGAGAGTGTTGTAGAGGACGGGGTCTCGTCTGAAGGCCAGAATAGCCCTTTTCTGGAGAATCGAGCATATGCAACCTTGATGAGAAATGCCTATAACTGTAGTGGTCTAATGAAACCGGACACCCATTTTGACGAGAATGCTCGCCAGATCGAGGTGTCAGCTGACCAAACAACGCCGCTCCTTTACTCCTGAATTCAAGCGCGAGGCTGCCGATCTTGTGCTCAAGCAAAACTACAGCTACACCGAAGCCAGCCGTTCACTCGGCATTGGTGAATCGGCATTGCGTCGCTGGGTTGACCAGATTCAGAAAGAACATAAAGGCGTCACCCCGCAGAGCAAAGCACTGACTCCGGAACAGCAAAAAATTCAGGAGCTGGAAGCCCGGATTGCTCGGCTTGAGCGAGAGAAATCAATACTAAAAAAGGCTACCGCGCTCTTGATGTCGGAAGATCACGAGCGTTCGCGCTGATTGCCCAGTTGAGCACCCATGAGCCGGTTGATTGGCTGTGCAAGGTGTTTGACGTCACTCGCTCGTGTTACTACGCCCAGCGCCTGCAGCGCCGCACGCCCGATGTTGAACGGCTTCGATTGCGTAGTCGCGTCAGTGCGCTGTTCTCGAAAAGTCGTAGCGCTGCGGGCATTCGCAGCATCCTGTCGCTGATGCGTGAAGACGGTGAGCAGGTCGGTCGATTCAAATTGCGCAGCTTGATGCGCGAGCTTGATTTAGTCAGCAAACAACCCTGCTCCCATGCCTACAAACTAGCAACAGTAGAAAGACTGGATATCCCGAACACATTGAACCGCGAGTTCGACGTG
>NZ_JALJRP010000061.1:0-8277 GCF_024519715.1 Pseudomonas sp. Pse35
CAGCTGCGCTGTCGAACGGGAGCAAGCTCCCTCGCCACAGCAAGCCAGCTCCCACATTGAATTTGCGCCGGTTGTGAGATTGCGCTTAAGGTTCGCCCAGGTTTTTTGCCCCATGAGTCTATATGTTCAATGTCAAACCTCTGGTCTTCGCGCTGCTGGCCTTTGCTGCTGTGCCCGCCCACGCCGATTGGTACCTGGATAACGAATCCTCGCGCCTGTCTTTCGTCACCACCAAAAACACCGAGATTGCCGAAGTCCAACGCTTCCTGGTGCTGCACGGCAAAGTCGACGCCAAAGGCGCGGCTCGGCTGGAAGTGGAGCTGGACTCAATCAACAGCGGTATTCCGTTGCGCGACGAGCGCATGCGTAAAGAGCTGTTCGAGATCAAGACCTTCCCCGAAGCGCAGATCAGCGCACAGATCAATCTGCAGCCCATCAATGACCTGGCGTCCGGCGCGCAGTTGGAATTGCGCCTGCCCTTGAGCGTCACGCTGCACGGCAAGACCCAGACCTACAGCGCCGAACTGCTGGCCACGCGCCTGGATGAGCGGCGTTTCCAGGTGGTAACTCTGGAGCCCGTGGTGCTGCATGCCGAAGATTTCGACCTGGCGCCCGGTGTGGCTACCTTGCGTAAGGCGGCAGGGCTCAAGTCGATCAGTTTGTCGGTGCCGGTGGGTGCGGTGCTGATTTTCACGGCGCGCTGACATGAGCGGCGCGGTGTTCCCGTGGCGCAGCGCCAATCAGTTCGAATTGCTGATCGACGGGCCGAATTTCTTCCCGCAGATGCTGGTGGGCATCGCCCGGGCCGAGCAGCAGGTTGACCTTGAGCTGTACCTGGTCGAAGCCGGGGCCTGCGCCGAGGCCATGGTGCAGGCGCTGGTACTGGCCGCCGAACGCGGCGTGCAGGTGCGTTGCCTGTTTGACGATTACGGCAGCCTGGCGTTTACCCTGGGGCTGCGCAAGCGCTTGACCGATGCCGGCGTGGCGCTGCGCTTTTACAACCGCCTGAATTGGCGGCGCTGGATGCGCAACCTGTACCGCGACCATCGAAAGCTACTGCTGATCGACCAGCGCATTGCGGTGGTCGGCGGCACCGGTGTCACCGACGAGTTCTGGACGCCGGGGCAAGACACCGCCGACTGGCATGAAGTGATGGTGCAGATCAGCGGCCCGCTGGTGCTGGACTGGCAGGCCCTGTTCGACCGGCAATGGCACGCTAACGCCGCGCGCCGTGAATGGAAACCGGCTACCCACTTTGGTTTGCCTCGCTTGCCCAAGGTGCCCGCGACCGGGCCGGGGCTGGGCCGCGTGGCGTATGCCGATGCGCGTCAGCACCGTGACATCCTGCAATCGTTGATTCGTGCTTTGAACAGCAGCAAGGGGCGTATCTGGCTGGCGACCCCGTACTTCCTGCCAACCTGGAGCGTGCGCCGTGCCTTGCGCCGGGCGGCAGGGCGCGGTGTGGACGTACGTTTGCTGCTCACCGGCCCGCGCACCGATCACCCGTCGGTGCGTTACGCCGGGCACCGTTATTACCCGCGCCTGCTGCGCTCAGGCGTGCAGATCTTCGAATACCAGCCGTGTTTCCTGCACCTGAAGATGGTGCTGGTGGATGATTGGGTGAGCATTGGCTCGTGCAATTTCGACCACTGGAATCTGCGCTTCAACCTGGAAGCCAACCTCGAAGCGCTGGACCCGCAGTTGACGGCAGCGGTGGTGGGCAGTTTCGAAGCGGACTTTGCCCAAAGCCAGGCGGTGAGCCTGGAGGCATGGAAGGCGCGGCCATTGTGGCGGCGGGTGAAGCAGCGGGTGTGGGGCTGGATTGATCGGTTGGTGGTGAACCTGCTGGATCGACGCGGTTAGCCGGGTCACCTCAATCAACTGTGGGAGCTGGCTTGCCTGCGATAGCATCACCTCGGTACACCTGACAAACCGAGGTGCCTGTATCGCAGGCAAGCCAGCTCCCACAAAAGCCAGCTCCCACAGCGACCGTGTTTACAGCTTCAGATCAGAGCAGTTCGAAGGTTTGCTGCTGCACATCCTGGGAATCCAAGCCGATCTGCACATTGAACTCACCCGGTTCCGCCGCGAACTTGAGTTGGGCGTTGTAGAACTTCAAGTCGTCCTCGGTGATGGTGAAGTGCAGCGTGCGCGCTTCGCCGGCCTTGAGCATGATCTTCTGGAAGTTCTTCAGCTCCTTGATCGGGCGGATCATCGAACCGGCCACGTCCTGGATATACAACTGCACAACCGTTTCGCCATCGACCTTGCCAGTGTTCTTCACGGTGACGCTGGCATCGAGCTTGCCGGTCTTGTTCAGCGTGGTGGACGACAGTGCCATGTCCGACAGGCTGAACGTGGTGTAGCTCAGGCCATAGCCAAACGGAAACAGGGGGCCGGTGGTGTCATCGAAGTACTGCGAGGTGTAGTTGCCCGGCTTGCCTGGGGTGAATGGCCGGCCGATGGTCAGGTGGTTGTAGTAGGTCGGAATCTGCCCCACCGAACGAGGGAAGGTGATCGGCAGCTTGCCCGATGGGTTGTAGTCACCGAACAGCACGTCGGCGATGGCGTTGCCGCCTTCGGTACCTGCGAACCAGGTTTCCAGGATCGCGTCGGCCTGTTGGTTCTCTTCGAGAATCGACAGCGGACGGCCGTTCATCAACACCAGCACCAGCGGTTTGCCGGTGGCTTTGAGGGCCTTGATCAAGTCGCGCTGGCTTTGCGGAATGTTCAGATCGGTACGGCTCGACGATTCGTGGGACATGCCACGGGACTCGCCCACCGCCGCGACGATAACGTCGGCGTTGTTCGCCGCCTTCACCGCTTCATCAATCAGCACCTGGGCAGGGCGCGGGTCATCCACCACTTCCGGGGCATCGAAGTTGAGGAAGTTGAGGTAGTCGAGCACCGCTTTGTCGCCGGTGATGTTGGCGCCACGGGCATAGATCACTTTGCCTTTTTCACCGATCACGGCGTTCATGCCGTCGAGCAGGGTCACCGATTGCGCAGGCCGGCCAGCAGCAGCCCAACTGCCCATCATGTCGATGGGTGCCTTGGCCAGCGGGCCGACAAGGGCAATGGTCGCGGATTTTTTCAGCGGCAGGGTGTCGTTGTGGTTTTTCAGCAACACCAGGCTGCGGCGCGCAATGTCGCGGGCCTCGGCACGGTGCAGGCGGCTGTCGGCGTAGGTGTCGGCCGGGTCATCCTCGGCCTTGCCGATGCGCAGGTACGGGTCCTTGAACAGGCCCATGTCGTACTTGGCACCGAGCACTTCGCGCACGGCGTTGTCGATGTCGCTCTGCTGGATCTCGCCGGACTTGAGCAGCCCCGGCAATTCCTTGCCGTACAGCGAGTCATTCATGCTCATGTCGATGCCAGCCTTGATCGCCAGCTTGGCGGCTTCACGTCCGTCCTTGGCCACGCCGTGCTTGATCAGCTCGACGATCGCACCGTGGTCGCTGACGGTCAGGCCCTTGAAGCCCCAGTCTTTGCGCAGCAGGTCGTTCATCAGCCAGGTGTTGGCGGTGGCAGGCACGCCGTTGATCGAGTTGAGCGCGACCATCACGCCGCCGGAGCCGGCCTTGATCGCCGCGTGGTAGGGCGGCAGGTAGTCCTGGTACATCTTGACCGGGCTCATGTCGACCACGTTGTAGTCGCGCCCGCCTTCCACCGCGCCGTAGAGGGCGAAGTGCTTGACGCTGGCCATGAGGCTGTCGGCATTCGCGGGGCTGGTGCCCTGGAACGCCTTGACCATCACTTCGGCAATGCGTGACACCAGGTAGGTGTCTTCACCGAAACCTTCGGAAGTGCGGCCCCAGCGCGGGTCGCGGGAGATATCGACCATTGGTGCAAACGTGATATCGAGGCTGTCGGCGGCGGCTTCCTGGGCGGCGATGCGCCCGGAGCGGCCGATGGCGTCCATGTCCCAGCTGGAGGCCAGGGCCAGGCTGATCGGGAAAATGGTGCGGTGGCCGTGGATCACGTCATAGGCGAAGAACATCGGGATCTTCAAGCGGCTGCGCATGGCCGCGTCCTGCATCGGACGGTTTTCCGGGCGGGTGATGGAGTTGAACGTGCCACCGATGCGGCCGGCGGCGATTTCCTTGCGGATCAGCTCACGGGGCATTTCCGGGCCGATGCTGATCAGGCGCAATTGGCCGATCTTCTCATCCAGGGTCATTTGCTTGAGCAGGTCGCTGACGAAGGCGTCCTTGTCGTTAAGCGCAGCAGGCTTTGTTTCTGCCCATACGGGGTGGCTGGCCAGAGTGGCAACAAGGCCGAGCAAACACAGCTTTTTCATGAATATCCTTTTTCGGCGACTGCGCAGCATTCAGAGAGATGCTGTCGGCCAAAATGTGGGGAACGTCTATTGTTGTTCGGGTGTTGTTCAGATAAATGCAGCACACTCTGAACTCTTTTTCGCGCTGGGCATCTTTGTAGCTGATTGGCTCGAAGCATTCCAGTGGTGGCGGATTATGCCCCAAGCGCGTGGTTTATAGGGTTAGTCGTCACATTCCATCAGATCGGGCAGGAGAAACACTATGCAAGCAGCACACACTTATCGCTGGGGCTTCAAGGCTGCGGCGCTGTTACTGATCAGCAGCGTGCTGAGCGGTTGCGGCATCAACAACATCCCGACCCTGGACGAACAGGCCAAGGCCGCCTGGGGCCAGGTGCAGAACCAGTACCAGCGCCGTGCTGACCTGATCCCCAACCTGGTGGAAACGGTGAAGGCGTATGCCGCCCACGAACAGGAAACCCTTACCGCGGTGATTGAAGCGCGGGCCAAGGCCACCTCGATCCAGGTGGATGCCAGCACCCTGGACAACCCCGAAAAACTCAAGCAGTTCCAGCAAGCCCAGGATGGCCTGAGCGGCGCACTCAGCCGTTTGATGGTGGTGTCCGAGCGTTACCCGGACCTGAAGGCCAACCAGAACTTCCTGGCCTTGCAATCGCAACTTGAAGGCACCGAGAACCGTATCGCTGTGTCTCGCCGTGACTTTATACAGGCCGTACAGGCTTACAACACTGAGATCCGCACCTTCCCGGGCCGCCTGTGGCACAGCGTGATGTACAGCGACTTGCCGATCCGCGCCACGTTTGAAGCCACCAGCGCCGATGCCGATAAAGCGCCGCAAGTGAAGTTCAAATAAGGCTGCACTGAGGTGTCGATGCGTTTATTACGGATAGGCCTGGCGCTGTGGCTGTTGGCCTGCGTGGGCGTGGCCCAGGCGGCGCTCACCTTCCCGGCGCTGACCGGGCGGGTGGTGGACAGCGCGCAGATGATCGACCCGGCGGTGCGCGAGCAACTGACCCAGCAACTGCAGGCGCTGGAGCAGACCTCGGGCGACCAGTTGGTGGTGGTCACCGTGCCCGACCTGCAAGGCGTGCCTATTGAGGACTACGGTTATCAATTGGGCCGCCAGTGGGGCATTGGCCAAAAGGGCAAGGACAACGGCGCGCTGTTGATCGTCTCCCGTGATGACCGCCAATTGCGCATCGAAGTCGGGTATGGCCTGGAAGGCGTGCTGACGGATGCGCAATCCTGGGTGATCATCAACCAGGTGATCCTGCCCAAGTTCAAGGCCGGCAATTTCAGCCAGGGCATCAGCGACGGTGTGGCCGCGATGATCCAGGTGGTGGGCGGTGAGCCCTTGGCGGTGCCGGCCCATGTGGCGGATGCGAACTTCGCCATGGATAATCCCGGTTTTTCCATCGGCCTGTTTATTCTGCTGATCGGCGTGCTGTGGCTGTGCAATCGCATGGGCTTGCCAGTGGGCGCTATCCTGCTGGCGATTCTCAACAGCAGCGGGCGCGGCGGCGGTGGGGGCGGCGGTGGCGGTGGTTTCCGCGGCGGCGGCGGTGGTTTTGGCGGTGGCGGGGCTTCGGGCAGCTGGTAATGACAATAACGAGAATAGAGCATCTACAACCATGGCATTACTGACTGAACACGAGCAGCGCCAAGTCGCCGAAGCGATCGCCCGGGTCGAGAAAACCACCGACGCGGAGTTGGTCACCGTGCTGGCGGCGCGCGCCGACGACTACGCCTACATTCCGTTGCTGTGGGCGAGCTTGATCGCGTTGGTGGTGCCGGGTGTGGTGCATTACCTGTCGGGCTACCTGACCATGTACACCTTGCTGGTGGCGCAGTGGGTGACGTTCATTGTGCTGTGCCTGGTGTTCCGCTTGCCCAAGGTCACTACTCGGCTGATCCCGCGTTCGGTACGCCACTGGCGTGCGTCCAACCTGGCGCGGCGGCAGTTTCTGGAGCAGAACCTGCACCACACGGTGGGCAGCACCGGGGTGCTGATTTTTGTCAGCGAGGCCGAGCGTTATGTGGAGATCCTGGTGGATGACGGGATTTCCAAGCGCCTGGATGACAGCAATTGGGACGCTATTGTCCAGGCGTTTACCCAGCAAGTTAAACAGGGGCAGACGCTGGCCGGGTTCATCGCCTGCGTTGAAGCCTGTGGCGAGTTGCTCAAGGTGCATGTGCCCGTTACCCAAACCCGCAACGAACTGCCCAATCGCCTGGTTGTACTCGAATAACTGCTTTTTTGTAGGAGCGAGCTTGCTCGCGAAAAACTCATCGACGCCGCGTTCATTCAGGACACCCGCGTTATCGTTGACGTTTTTCGCGAGCAAGCTCGCTCCTACACAAGGCAGCATCCTTATTCGGGTTGATTGACCGTTGATCAAATAACCCCGTGCCCTGAACCCCCATCCCGCCTAAAATGCCCGGCATTCTTTACCCGAGGCGTTTTTGTTCATGTCCGTCACCGCTCAACCTGCCCGCCCTGCGCCGGATCATCATGCCCAGTTCATCGAACTGTTGAGCGCAAGCTTGGCCCAGAACGCTTTTATCAAGCTGGTGCTGGCCAAGTACGTCGGTGAGGAAGCCGAGTTGCAGCGGCTGATCATCAAGCCGCTGGTGGTCAAGGAGCAGCCTTGCCTGTCGTTCGTCTATCGCTACAAGACTCGCGACATCACCAAGAACTTCCCCTTGGCCGACGGCGTGGCGGCGATCGCCGAGCTGTTGCCCAGCTCGTTCAAGAACGCGCACTTGCTGGCGCTGACCGACGAAGCCCAGTTGGAATACAGCAAGAAGAACAAAAGCTCGCTGTTCAAAAGCAAACCGCAGCAACTGCGCGAAGCGCCTTCAGCCGAGCATAACCGTGAAAAAAATCGCTTCCTCGACCTGAGCCGGCCGTTTCTCTCCGACCTGGGCGTGACCGACGCCAAGCAGGCGCTGATCCCCTCGATGTCGCGCAAGTGGAAGCAGATCAACAAGTTCATCGAAGTGTTCAGCCATGCGCTGACGTCGTCGCCGTTGCAACTCGACCGCCCGGTGCGTGTCGCCGATTTCGGCTCGGGCAAGGGTTACCTGACCTTCGCTATTCACGATTACCTGCGCAATACCCTCAAGGCCGAGGGCGAGGTCACCGGTGTCGAGTTGCGTGAAGACATGGTCACCCTCTGCAACAGCGCCGCTGCGCGCCTGGAGCATCCGGGGCTGGTGTTCAAATGTGGCGATGTACGCAGCGTGGCGCCCAGTGAGCTGGACGTGATGATTGCCTTGCATGCCTGCGACATCGCCACCGACTACGCGATCCACACCGGCATCCGTTCCGGTGCGTCGATCATCATGTGCTCGCCGTGCTGCCACAAACAGATCCGCCTGCAGATCCAGAGCCCGGCGTTGCTCAAGCCGATGCTGCAATACGGCCTGCACCTGGGCCAGCAGGCGGAAATGGTCACCGACAGCCTGCGCGCATTGTTCCTTGAAGCCTGTGGCTATGAGACCAAGGTGTTCGAGTTCATCTCGCTGGAACACACCAACAAGAACAAGATGATCCTGGCGGTCAAACGTGCCGAGCCTGTGGACAACGCGCAGCTATTGGCAAAAATCCAGGAGCTCAAGGCGTTTTATCACATCACCGAGCACTGCCTGGAAACCCTGTTGCGCGGGGATGGCTACCTGGCCTGAAATGGGCGCGGTTCCCTGTGGGAGCTTGCTCCCGTGACGGCCCCGGCGGCCAGCGCATATCTACCTGACGCCCCGCGATCCAAATGTGGGAGCTGGCTTGCCTGCGAAGACGGCCTGACAGCCGACCGGGATGTGGGATCAGACTGAGTACATATCCGTTATTTAGGTAACGGCCACTTAGGGTTCCGCCCTGACGGCGGCTCACTTTGCAAAAGCGGCAAAGTAAGCAAAACGCTCTTGCCCCACCACTCGGCACCTCGCCTAGGCTCGGTGTGCCCGTAATCCGCCAG
>NZ_JALJRP010000062.1:0-7707 GCF_024519715.1 Pseudomonas sp. Pse35
AGCGGCCCCAATAAAAGCGGGAGCGCTGCGCACTCCAGCGCGAGCAAGCTCGCTCGCCACAGGAGGGGGCTCACCACAATGGGGCGCGGCGTGTTTCAGATTGGTGCGCCAACCCACTTGAACTTCACCGAGCCCCGATTCTTCTAAGGAGTTTCGTCACCTTGTGGAGCACCGTCGTGTCCAGAATCATCTCACCCCACACTCCGGAAGCGGCCCTGAACGACCACAGCGAACACAACGCAAAGATTTTCGGCTCGCCCAAGGACCGCCTCGACTTTTACCGGCGCGAGATCCAGTACGAAACCAGCATCCTGGCCAACCGCACCGACGCCTACCTGACCGCGCAATCCTTCCTGGTGATTGCCTTTGTCTCCGGCATGGGCAACCTCAACCCGGAATGGGGCAAGCTGTTCACGCTGGTGGTGCCGATCTTCCTGGTCTCGCTGGGTATTCTCAGTTCGCTGAATGCCTGGCCCGGTATCCGTGCGGCGTATGAAATCATCGACCACTGGCACTACAAGCAAAGCGAATTGCTGCGCAGCGAGCCGGTGATGGGCATGGCCTACGATGAATCGCCGCTGTTTTCCGAGGTGGAGTCGAGCCACAAGGGCTATCGCAAGTCGTTGTTGTTTTCCATGCGTGCGCCGTGGTTGTTCATGGTGTTCTGGCTAGTGCTGGGCATCTATGCGTTTTATATCCAGGTGGACAATCCACTGCGCTGACCACGCGGACGGAACTTCAGCCGTGGCCGTGACGCCTTAGCTCTATGCGGTACAGATTTTTCACCGGCCTGCAGAGAGGTGCCTCATGACCCAATCTAACGATCCACAGACTAACAATCGCAACGACCCCGCCATCGACGGCGGCGAGCCGGCCCCTGGCACTGCCGCCGAAGCGCCCAAGGATCCAACGCCTGCGAGCGACCCAAAGGCCAAGGAAAACGACTACAGTCCAGACTTCAGGCCTGAGCGTGAGCACAAGCCTGAAACCGATGCCGATATCGATACCCAAGGCGGTTAGAGGAGACGCACATGTCAAAAGAACTGGACGATGAACTCAACGACCCGGGCAACGAAGACCCGGGTTCGCTGATGGACGATGCCGAGGTACCGCTGAACGACCTGGATGAAGCGGCGGACGTTGGCAACACTGAAAATCAGGACTGATCCGGCGGCGGGCCCGAGGGATTGCTGAGCTTGAAGTAGACGTCTTCCTCGGCCCCGCCGTCCAGCGACACCTCCTGGCCCACCACGCGGTTATCGATCAGCGTCTGCGCCTGATCGCGGCTGATATTGACCACTGTGCTGCGCTTGCCAGTGATCACATACACCACATCCACCCCATGCTCGGCCAAAGCTGCCAGGTAGTTGGCATGGGGCAGGTCTTCGCCCAGTTCATATTGACGTTGCTCGCGTGTGGTCACGCCGCCTGCCTGCGCCAGGTATTGCTGCGAATATCCCAGGCGTTGGCGTTCCTCAAGCAATCGTTGGGCGATGTTTTTCATTAGTTGACTCGCACTGTGGGTCCTGACTGTTTGAAACCCCGGCGCGGTGCAGGATTCAATTTTTTTGCGCAGCCTGACGCTCATACCACGCCAGCATGGGCTGGGTGCTCAACCCGTGGGCCAGGATGCTCAACGCGATGACCGACAACGTCAGGTTGACCGCCACCGTACTGCTGGTGCCCACCAGCCCGTGGTTGAGCGCATAGAACAGGTAGTAAATGCTGCCGATCCCACGAATGCCGAACCAACTGACCAGGCTGCGTTGCCGCCGGTCCAACAGGCGGCCCCAAGGCATGGCGAATACACTGGCGGGGCGAATCACACAAAACAGCAACGGTGCCACCGCCAACGCGGCCCACTCCCAGTGGCTGACCAGCACGATGCCCAAGACTGTCACCAGGAACACCTCCATGGCCCGCTCCACCAGGCTGCCGAAGGCCAGCATGTCGCCCATCATCACGCCTGCCGCGATCTGGGTGTCCTTCAACTGGCTGACGTCACCATGCAAGGCTTGCTCGGGCTCGATTTCAAGGTGGCCCACCACCGGTTGCGCCAGGTGCTCGGCGGGTGTCTGGGCGTTGCCGGTGGACTTCACCTCCGCCTGGCGCAACCCCAGGCCCGCCGCGAATACCGACAGGAAGCCATAGCCGCCCACGGCTTCGGCGGTCACATAGGCAAGGGCGATCAATGCCAGTGTCAGGTAATCATTGGGCGAGAGGGTGCTGTCGGCATTGATCAGGCGCAGGCGCAACGTCACCCGGCCGATACCTCGGCCCATCCAGTAGCCGATCAATAGCCCGACCGGCACCGCCCATACCAGGTTTTTCAGCACCCAACCGCCGACCCAGTCGCCATCGAAGCCGCCGTGTTGCATGAACAGCAGGCCGAAGATCACAAACGGGAAGGCGCTGCCATCGTTCAGCCCCGCTTCGCCTGACAGACCGAAGCGCAGCGCGTCGTAGTCCTGGGCATTGTTGACCTGAACCAGGCCCGCCAGCACCGGGTCGGTCGGCGCCAGGATCGCGCCCACCAGCAGAGACACCCCCCACGACAGATCAAGCAGGTAATGCAGCAACAGCCCGGTGCCGAGGATGGTCAACAACATGACCGGGCCGGCCAGGCCGAAGGCGATGCGCCAAGTGCGATGCTTGAGCGGCAGGCGCAACTTCAGGCCGCTGACAAACAGCGAAAACAGCACTGCCACTTCGGTCAGGTGCTCCATCCAGCGCGCCGAGCCCTTGATGTCCAGATGCAGCAGGTCCACACCCAGAGGGCCGATGGCGATACCCAGCAACAGGCACACCGCCGAGGTGGTGACCGGCATCCAGCGCAAGTATGAGGAGGTGAGGGCCAGGGTAAGCAGTACGGCGCCCAATACGGCCAACCATAGAATGAAAGTCATTGTGCGTGTTCCAGGGCCGTGGTCTATGCAACTTTGAGAACGGCGACCGGAAGGGGGTTCAATGTGATTGCCTGCCATGGGGGCAAGGCCCTATTTAGCCATTGAACGAAGGTTTGCCATGCACTAAGTTGGCCGCTTGTCGCCCGCGCATCTACGGATCTGCGTCTTTCTTCTTTCATCAGAGGCTCTGGCATGAAGTTTTCCCCCTTCGTTGAGCGAATTGCAGGGCAGGGCGTTGCCGCCTGGGACATCCACCACGCCGCGTCCGACGCCGCCAGCCAGGGCGAAGACGTCATCATCCTCAGCGTCGGCGATCCGGATTTCGCCACGCCGCCCTTTATCACTGACGCCGCCGTCAATGCCTTGCACGCGGGAGATTCTCACTACACCGAGATCGCCGGTCGCCCCGCACTGCGCGAGGCGATCGCCGCCCGTTACAGCCGAACCCTTGCCCGGCCGTTGGCCGCCGACAACGTGATCATCGTGCCCGGTGCGCAGAACGCGCTGTTCATCAGTTCGCTGTGCCTGTTGCAGGCCGGCGACGAAGTGCTGGTGCTCGACCCGATGTATGTCACCTACGAAGCCACGCTCAAGGCCAGCGGCGCCACTCTGGTGCGGGTGCCCTGCAGTGCTGAGGCCGGCTTTCGCCTGAATCCGTCCTTGCTCGCCGCCGCGATCACCCCGCGTACCCGGGCGATATTCTTTTCCAATCCGAACAACCCCACTGGCGTGGTGCTTGACCTGCAGGAGCTGCAAGCCATTGCCGACTTGGCCATCGCCCATGATCTGTGGGTGGTGGTGGATGAGGTCTACGAAAGCCTGGTGTTCGACGGTCAATACCACAGCCTCGCGGCATTCCCGGGCATGGCCCAGCGCTGCATTGTGATCGGCAGCTTGTCCAAGTCCCACGCCATGACCGGCTGGCGTATCGGCTGGCTCATCGCTCCAGTGCAAATGGTGCAGCACGCCGAAACCCTGCTGTTGAGCATGATGTACGGCTTGCCCGGCTTTGTGATGGAGGCGGCGACCGCCGCGGTGTTGGCCCACGATGAAGTCACTGAAGGTATGCGGGAGACCTACCGACGCCGACGTGACCTGGTAGTGACCGCCTTGAGCACCTGCCCAGGCATCCGGGTGCAGGCGCCGCAAGCCGGCATGTTTGTGCTGGTGGATGTGCGCGGCACGGGGCTGGGGTCGCTGGATTTTGCCTGGCGCCTGTTTCGTGAAGCGGGCGTGTCAGTGCTGGACGCGGCAGCCTTCGGCGAGCCGGCCCAGGGGTTCGTTCGACTGTCCTTTACCCTGGGCGAGGAGCGCCTGGCGCAAGCCTGTCGGCGGATTGTAGGGTTTGTGGAAAAGCTGACCAGTGAGCGCGCCGTGCACTGGGCATGAGTACCTGAACAACTTATTTAGTCAGCCAACGGCGGCAAACGCCGTTTCACCGGGGTTTTCTTGACGATAGCGGTGTTGGTTTCGGCATAGGTATTCAGCCGGTCCAGCAGAGTGTCGAGGTGTTCCATGGTGCGTACATGCAGGCGTGCGATAAAGCAGTCGTCCCCGGTAACCTTGTCGCACTCTGTGAACTCGGGGATCGCCTGGATCTGGCGCTCCACTTCCTGCAATTTGCCGGGCAGGGGGCGGATGCGCACGATGGCTTGCAGCAGGTAACCGAAGTGTTTGGGGTCGATGTCGACGGTGTAATGGGTCAGCACGCCGCGTTCTTCCAGGCGGCGCAGGCGTTCGCTGACGCTGGGTGACGACAGCCCGGTGATGCCTGCCAGAGTCTTGAGGGACAGGCGTGAGTCGTCCATCAAGGCGGCGATCAGTTGCTGGTCGATGGTGTCGATCATGGTCTGTGCCTAATAAGAAAAGGTGATTTCGGGCTTTTGCCTTTTTTAGTCGCTGTAGCCGTCGCCAACAGATTGCCATACTGGAGCCTCACTTGAGGAGCCTCAATCATGGATTCATCCATCCGTCGTGGGTCGTGGGAAATGGTCGCCGCCATGCTGATCTCGGGCAGCATTGGCTGGTTTGTGCTGGTGTCTGGCGTGTCGGTGATCGAGGTGGTGTTCTGGCGCTGCGTGATCGGTGCGCTGACGCTGGTACTGGTGTGCGCCTGGCTGGGTTACCTGCGCCTGGACCTGCTCAGTTGGGCAAAACTGGGGCTGGCCGTGCTCAGCGGCGTGGCCATTGTCGGCAACTGGTTGCTGCTGTTCGAATCCTATTCCCGTGCCTCCATCGCTATCAGCACCGCGGTGTACAACGTGCAGCCGTTTATCCTGGTGATGCTGGCGGCGGTGTTTCTCGGTGAAAAAATCACCGTGCAGAAATTGGCATGGTTGAGCGTGGCGTTCCTGGGCATGTTGGCGATTGTCACCGCCCATGGCGACCAAACGGGTGGAGGAGATTACCTGGTAGGCATCGCGCTGGCCCTGGGTGCGGCATTTTTGTATGCGGTCGCGGCGTTGATCATCAAGCGCCTCAAGGAAGTACCGCCGCATTTAATGGCATTGATCCAGGTGACGACTGGCGCGCTATTGCTGGCGCCACTGGTGCCCTGGAATGGCCTGCCAGCATCCACCACGACGTGGGCGGCCTTGGTCACCTTGGGGGTGGTGCACACAGGTTTGATGTATGTACTGCTGTATGGCGCGATCCAGAAACTGCCGACGGCCATTACCGGCGCACTGTCGTTCATCTACCCGATTGCGGCGATCTTTGTGGATTGGATTGCGTTCGGGCATCGCCTGGGGTGGCTGCAATGGCTGGGCGTGGCGGCGATTCTGTTGGCAGCGGCAGGGTTGCAGCGGGGCTGGTGGTGGCCCCGCAACCTCGGTAGGCGCGAGCTTGCTCGCGAAGAAGGTTAACGATGACGCAGCGCATCGGGTTGAAACGCGGCGTTCTCTCGTTCTTCGCGAGCAAGCTCGCTCCTACAGGTGAGGGTTAGTGCGTGCCCTGGTAGATAAGGTTTTCCGGGTTGAAATGCTCCACCGCACTGCCAGGCTGCGGCAGACCGAGGATATGCCCCTTGATCTTGCCCACCACATGCATTTCGCAGGGTTTGCAGTCGAACTTCAGGGTCAGCACTTCGTCACCGTGGATCAATTGCATGGGTGCCACCTTGGTCTTCACTCCGGTCACGCCCTTGGCCTGTTTAGGGCACAGGTTGAACGAGAAACGCAGGCAGTGCTTGGTGATCATCACCGGCACTTCGCCGGTTTCTTCGTGGGCTTCGAAGGCCGCATCGATCAGCTTCACGCCGTGACGGTGGTAGAAGTCCCGGGCCTTCTGGTTGTAGACGTTGGCCAGGAACGACAGGTGCGCCTCGGGATACACCGGCGGCGGCGAAGTTTCAGCCTTGCGCCCACCCCGCGGATGTGCGGCGACGCGTGCGGCGGTCAGTGCTTCGATCACTTCACGGCGCAACGCCTTGAGCTGCGAGTTGGGGATGAAGAACGCTTGCGGCGCATCCAGTTCGATACGGGTGGCGTGGTACTCGGTGGTGCCGAGCTGGCCGAGCAGGTCGCGCAGGGTGTCCAGCGCCTGTTCCGGTTTGTTGGCCACGCCAAACGGGCCGGGCAGGGTGACACTGGCGCTGATGCCTTCTTCGCTGGTGGCGGTGATTTGCAGCTGCTCTTCACGCAGGCGCGCGACCCATGACAAACCGATACGGCGCTCGGCCGAGGTCTTGAGCAGGGCCTGTTGCCAGTTGTGGTCCAGGTTGCGATTGAGCGGGTGATGCGGGCGCAGTTGGTGCAAGCCGGCCGGCATTTCGTTAGGCTCGACGCGGTAGCGGTAGCGCTTCTCACCGTCTTCCTCGAACTCACCCTTGGGCTCGGCGATATTGGCGCGAAAACCCACCACTTCACGCTTGATCAGCACATTGAGGCCGTCGCCGTTGGACAGTGGCTCATGGGTGACCACCTGCAAGTCGCGCTTGCCGGCTTTTTCCACGGTGCCCACGGGCAGGCCGGTAAAGGTCGGGGTGTCAAAGGCACCGATGTCGATCTTGCGGTCGCTGACAAAGTAATCGGTGCTGCCACGGTGGAAGGTTTTTTCCGGGTCGGGCAGGAAGAAGTGCGCGGTACGGCCGCTGGAAGCGCGGGCCAGGTCCGGGCGGTCTTCGAGGATCTCGTCGAGGCGCTGACGGTAGTAGGCGGTGATGTTCTTCACATAACCCATGTCCTTGTAGCGGCCTTCGATCTTGAACGAACGCACGCCCGCTTCGACCAGGGCACGCAGGTTGGCGCTCTGGTTGTTGTCTTTCATCGACAGCAGATGCTTTTCAAAGGCCACCACGCGGCCCTGGTCATCTTTCAGGGTGTAGGGCAGGCGGCAGGCCTGGGAGCAGTCGCCACGGTTGGCGCTGCGGCCATTTTGCGCGTGGGAGATATTGCACTGCCCGGAGAACGCCACGCACAGGGCGCCGTGGATAAAGAACTCGATGGCGGCATCGGTCTCGTCGGCAATGGCGCGGATCTCTTGCAGGTTCAACTCGCGGGCCAGTACCAACTGCGAGAAACCGGCCTGGTCGAGAAACCTGGCCCGGCCTAGGGTGCGGATGTCGGTCTGGGTGCTGGCGTGCAGCTCGATCGGCGGAATATCCAGCTCCATCACGCCCAGGTCTTGCACGATCAGCGCATCGACACCGGCATCGTAGAGCTGATGGATCAGCTTGCGCGCAGGTTCCAGCTCGTTGTCATGCAAGATGGTGTTGATGGTGGTGAAGACGCGGGCGTGGTAACGGCGGGCGAATTCCACCAGTTGAGCGATATCGCTCACCTCGTTACACGCATTATGGCGG
>NZ_JALJRP010000063.1:0-6046 GCF_024519715.1 Pseudomonas sp. Pse35
ACCACGCCCTACCACTACCAACTCGACCACCTCGGCACCCCGCAGGAACTGACCAGCCCTGAAGGCGAAATCGTCTGGTCCGCCCACTACCGCGCCTACGGCCAGATCGCCCGGCTCGACGTGGGCAAGGTCGACAATCCGCTGCGGTTTCAAGGCCAGTATTTCGATGCGGAAAGCGGACTGCACTACAACCGCCATCGCTACTACAATCCGGATATTGGTCGTTACCTGACACCGGACCCGGTGAGGTTGGCGGGTGGGATCGATGGATACCGGTATGTGCCCAATCCTACGGGGTGGGTGGATCAGCTAGGCTTAAGTACGTGTCCAGGTGCAGATGGATGTACGCAACATCAACGTACTGAAACCTCCCACGGCCAGGCAAAGGTAGATGAGGGGGCTCCCTCGCTCCCCAGCTCAGATAAAAAAAGAGAATATCTATTTCGCGGGGATTTAAGAGAGCCAGATGAAATTTTTGAAAGAGGTTTTGAAAGTAGAGGCGCCAGCACAGACCTATTCCTGCACACGTTGAATAATGCCAGCCCTCCCAGCAATTTCGTCCCTACTTCGACCTCAAGGAAACAAGCCTTGGTATTCGCTTCAAATTTTGGCTTCGAGGAAGGCTTTCTTTACACCCTAAAAAAAATCCCTGGAATAGACGTAAATAAAGCGTTGGGCGCACGTTCCAAACATAGAAACGAGTTAGAAATCGCAATTCCTGGACGAATTGATACCAAGGATATTTTAGGTGCATCGCCAGTCAACGAAGACGGTACCTTCAAGGGATACACAATATTGAACCCTAATAGGAAATACCCATGAAATCGCGTGAAATCACCATCATTAAAAACGGTATACGTGACAGCGCAGTGATCGAATACGAAGGAGGCAAGCCCACCCTTTATCTTTTGCTAAGCAATGGGACAAAAAAAACCTATACAGCAATGGATTTATACGACTGCTTCGGTGTATTGAGAGCGGATATGAAAGACACCGTTTTTCTTTGCAAAGGCGGAAAAATTAACGTTCATACATCAGGTATGTCCTCACATATGTCAAATGGTCTTATTGCTTACGAGCTAACACTGGGGCGGCCAGATGGGGAGGTTGTACATATATTCGCTCACGAGGAAAACGATCTCACCAATGATATACAACAGCAGCATGATTTCTGCCAGCGATGGGCTGAATCGGTGCAGATCTAGCGGATGCCCCGTGGCAACTAACCTCCTTTGCCACAGGGCTAAACGCCGCCTTTAAATCCCCGCCAACGCCAAATCCATCGCAAAATACGTAAATATCAAATCCGCCCCCGCCCGCTTGATCGACCCCAACGTCTCGCGCACCACTCGATCCTCATCAATCGCCCCGGCCTGTGCGCCGAACTTGATCATCGCGTACTCACCGCTCACCTGGTACGCCGCCACCGGCAGGCGCGAGGCTTCGCGGATGTCGCGGATGATGTCGAGGTAGGCACCGGCAGGCTTGACCATCAGCGCGTCGGCGCCTTCCTGTTCGTCCAGCAGCGATTCGCGCACGGCTTCGCGGCGGTTCATCGGGTTCATCTGGTAGCTTTTGCGGTCGCCCTTGAGCGCGCTACCGCCGGCTTCTCGGAAGGGGCCGTAGAGGGCCGAGGCGAATTTGGTGGAGTAGGCCATGATCGGGATGTGGGTGAAGCCGGCGTCATCCAGGGCGCGGCGGATGGCCTGGACCTGGCCGTCCATCGCCGCTGACGGGGCGATCACGTCGGCGCCGGCGCGGGCGGCGGCCACGGCTTGCTTGCCGAGGTTGACCAGGGTCGCGTCGTTGTCGACATGGGCACCGTGCATCACGCCGCAGTGGCCGTGGTCGGTGTATTCGCAGAAGCAGGTGTCGGACATCACGATCATTTCCGGCACGGCGTCCTTGATGATCGAGGACATGCGCGAAACCAGGCCGCGTTCTTTCCACGTGTCGCTGCCGCTGGCGTCGAGGTGGTGGGACACACCGAAGGTCATCACCGACTTGATGCCAGCGCGGGCGTAACGCTCGATCTCACCGGCGAGTTTTTTCTCAGGAATGCGCAACACACCCGGCATGCTGGTGATGGGCACGAAGTCGTCGATTTCTTCTTCGACGAAAATCGGCAGTACCAGGTCGTTGAGGGTGAACTCACTTTCCTGGAACAGGCCACGCAGTTCCGGGGAGCGGCGCAGGCGACGTGGACGGGCTTGGGGGAACTGGCTGGTCATGGCAATCCTGAAAAATGGCTGAACACTTTGGGGCGAAAGCTTATGCCCCCAAGTCCCGGCAACACAAATGCCGAGGGGCCAATAGTGTATTGCCGGGTGCGTAACAATTCATTGATCTACAGCTGTAGACGCCCTTCGATGCACAACGCTACGGCGCCGCCCACCCAGATTTCATCGCCCTGGCGCTCGATATGAATACGCCCCGCTCGCCCGATCGCCGTGCCTTGGCTGACCACGTAACGGCTGGGCGCCAGGCCCTCGGCGAGCAGCCACTGGGCCACGCCGGCATTCAAGCTGCCGGTGGCCGGGTCTTCGGCGGCGCCATCGCCAGCGACAAAAGCGCGCACTTCAAAGTGCGCGTCCACCGCATCACGCGTCGGATCACAGGGGCCGATCACCCCTACGGCCAGACCCAGCAGTTGCGCATAGTCCGGTTGCAACGCAAGCACCGCGTCACGATCAGCCAGCATCACCGCCAGCCAACCCGCACCATTGTCGACCCACTGGCTGCGCACAATCGCCTCGGGCGCCAGCTTCAAAGCCAGGCGTACGCGCTCCAGCAACGGCGCCTCCACGGGCCCTGCACGCAACAATGGCGGCGCGATAAACGCCAGTTGGTCACCCTGGCGACGAATACGCACCAAGCCGATTTCGCACTCCTGGATAATCTCCTCCCCACGCGGCACGCCGCCAGCCTGCAACCAGGCGTGGCAACTGCCCAAGGTTGGATGCCCGGCGAACGGCAGCTCTTTGAGGGTGGTGAAGATTCTTACCCGATAGTCAGCACGTGGGTCGCGCGGCGTCAGTAAAAACGTGGTTTCGCTGAGGTTGGTCCAATTGGCAAAGTCCGCCATCTGCTGGTCGGTGAAGCTATCGGCCCCCAGCACCACGGCCAAGGGGTTGCCTTTGAGCGGTACGCTGCTGAATACGTCCAGTTGTTGAAAATCGAAAGTCGGCATGCATCAGCTCGGAATGTTCAGGCCACGGATCACCGCAGGACGTGCGACAAAGCCGTCCAACGCGCGCAGTACGTTAGGGAAATCGGTGATGCCTACCAGGTCACCGGACTCGTAGAACCCGATCAGGTTGCGAACCCACGGAAAGATCGCAATGTCGGCGATGCTGTACTCGTCGCCCATGATCCAGGTGCGGCCCAGCAGGCGCTTTTCCAGCACGCCCAGCAAGCGCCGCGATTCGGCGGCGTAGCGATCACGCGGGCGCTTGTCCTCATAAGCCTTGCCGGCGAATTTGTTAAAGAACCCCAGTTGGCCAAACATCGGGCCAATGCCGCCCATCTGGAACATCAACCATTGCAGGGTTTCATAGCGGGTGGCCGGGTCTTCGGAAAGCAACTGGCTGGTCTTTTCCGCCAGGTAAACGAGGATCGCGCCGGATTCGAACAGTGCCAGCGGCTGCCCGCTCGGGCCGTTGGGGTCGATAATCGCAGGGATCTTGTTGTTGGGGTTCAGGGACAGGAACTCGGGAGACAATTGGTCCTGGGTGTCGAAGCTGACCTTGTGCGCCTCGTAAGGCAGGCCCAGTTCTTCGAGCATGATCGACACCTTGACGCCGTTGGGCGTGGGTAGCGAATACAGCTGCAGGCGTTCTGGGTGCTGGGCGGGCCATTTGCTATTGATCGGGAAAGCGGCGAGTGCGTTCATCGAGAACCCCCTGGTCGGAAAGCCCCATCATAGTCATCTGCCTGCCGTCGTGCATGGGTCATCGTTGCGCAACATTTGCCAGCTAGTATCCCGCGTGGGCGAACCAAAGCGCCCGAATGCACTCTTAAGAGCGCCCGAACAATGAATGGAGGCTGCTTGCTATATCGACAGGGAACACCGCAGGACGCTGATGCGTCACTGGGGCCGGGCTTGTCCGCCTTAACCCGACGCACGAAGACTCGAACCTATCATGAAGATCAAGCCTCTGCGCCTTGTGCCACGACTCAAACGTTATTCCTACATGGTATTGCCGCTGCTGCTGGTCAGCGCTGCCATCGTCACCGCCCTGGACGCCCGTGAAAGCCGTGCGCAACCGGTCGATGGCGTACAAACCCTGGTATTCCTGCGCCACGGCGAAAAACCGGCCGGAGGCCTGGGCCAACTCAATTGCCAGGGCCTGAACCGCGCCATGAACCTGGCGACTCTGTTGCCGGAAAAGTTCGGCAAAGCCAACTATGTGTTCGCTGCCAACCCGACGCGTAACGTCGAGGAAGGCGAACTGGATAACTCCTACAGCTACATTCGCCCACTGATCACCATCAGCCCCAGCGCGATCAAGCTCGGCCTGCCGGTGAACATCGAGTTCTCAGCGAATGACACCAGTGCCCTGGCCGAAGAACTGGTCGAGGACAAGTACCGCAACGCGACCATCTACACGGCCTGGTCCCATGGTTACTTGCCGGAACTGATCAACAAAGTCGCCAGCGAAGCCGCCGGCGAAAAACACACCATTACCAATGATTGGTCTGGAAATGACTACGACTCCCTGTACGTGCTGACATTGACCTGGCACAACGGCAAGGCTTCGCTGCTCAGCCGCAACTACAAGCAAGGGCTGAATAACGGCGGGGAAAACTGCCCGGACCCGACCCAGGTCAGCGCAGATATCTGAAGCTTGGGCCGCAGGGGCGTATGATGCCGGGCTATCGACTCACCTGCGGATCATCTCCATGTCCAACCTCGCTTCCACCCAGCCCAACCGCGGCTGGGCATTCTGGTGCAAACCTGCGCTGTTTCTCCTGGTGGCCTGCATCGGCCTCTACTATGTGAAGTGGTCGCCCTACTACCTAAAGGCGTTTGTAGCGGCCGACAACCACAGCATTGGCGCCTCGATTCTCAATGATCAGCAAAGCTCGCCTCTGGCGGCGGCGCTGGCCTATGCCCAGGTGTATTTCCTGGCCATCTGGAAAGCCGCCGTACTGGCAGTGATCCTCGGTTCATTGCTGCAGGTATTGATCCCCCGCGACTGGCTGCTGCGCCTGTTTGGCCGCGCCGGGCTGGGCTCGACCCTGCGCGGTGGGCTGTTCGCCCTGCCGGGGATGATGTGCAGTTGCTGCGCGGCCCCGGTGGCGGCGGGCATGCGCCGCCAGCAGGTGTCGGTCGGCGCGGCGCTGGCGTTCTGGATTGCCAACCCGGTATTGAACCCGGCGACATTGGTGTTCATGGGCTTTGTGCTGGGCTGGGGTTTCACCGCGCTGCGGCTGGTGGCGGGGATTGTGCTGGTGGTGGGCGTGTCCCTGGTGGCACAGCGCATTGCGCGCCCGGACCAGGTGCCGGAAGCAGCACTTGAAGCCGTTGCCGACGTCAGCACAGTGGAGTCGCAACCGTTCCTGAGCCGCTGGTTGCGCACCCTGTGGCAGCTGTTCTGGAGCACTATCCCGGTGTATATCCTGGCGGTGCTGATCCTCGGCGCGGCGCGGGTGTGGCTGTTCCCTCATGTAGACGGGGCGATGGCCGACAGCCTGGTGTGGCTGGTGCCGCTGGCGATTGTGGGCACGCTGTTCGTGATTCCGACAGCGGCAGAGATTCCTATCGTACAAACCATGATGGCCCTGGGCATGGGCACCGGCCCGGCCGTTGCCTTGCTGATGACCCTGCCGAGCGTGAGCCTGCCGTCACTGCTGATGCTGCGCAAGGATTTCGATGCGCGGGTGCTGGTGACGGTAGCCGGCTTGACCATGCTGGTGGGGGTGGTGTGTGGGTTGATTGGAGCGGTAATTCTTTAGATTTCAAGTGGGGCTGATGGCCTCATCGCAGCATAGGCGAGGTGCCGAGTGGTGGGGCAAGAGCGTTTTGCTTACTTTGGCCTGGGCC
>NZ_JALJRP010000064.1:0-5801 GCF_024519715.1 Pseudomonas sp. Pse35
CGCCGCGTTTATTCAGGAAGCACGCGTTATCGTTGACGTTTTTCGCGAGCAAGCTGGCTCCTACAGCCGCTGGATAGTCACAGACCCCGCAGGCCCAGCCGGCCCCGGTTGCCCCTCCAACCCTGGCCGGCCCTTTTCGCCGCCGTCCGCGCGGTACACCAGGCAGCCCTTGGACTGCCCGCCCTTGCCGGGTTTACCTGCAACACCCGCCAGGCCTCCAGCCCCGCCATCGACCCAGACCTTGATCTGTTCAGCCGGGAATTCCTGTGGCAACTCCAGGCGTACCTGGGCGCCCGCTGCCCCTGGCCGGCCATCGCCGCCGTTATCGCCATTAAAGCCGCGCCCGGCTGAACCCCAGGTGCAACCCGGGTCCACGCCGTTGGCACCGTCCAGGCCCGCATATCCTTGGGCTCCAGCGCCACCACGGGCATCCACCGACAGCGCTTCGGCAGTCAGCGAGTTAATGCGCAAGGTCAGATCACGCCCAGCCTTGGCGGGTTTTTCGTGGGTGCCGGGGGCGCCCCGTGAAGTGATCTGGCTACCGTGCTCCAACTGCGCCTCGCGTACCTGCATTTGCAAGGCGGTATTGCCAGGCACAATGGTGATGCGTGCGTCGCGCCCCAAGTGCAGCTCATCCACCGTGACCTGGCTGATGGTGGCCGGAATCAGCAAGGTGCCGTAGTCCGCCACGTCCAGGCGCTCGAGCTGCAACACGCTGGTACTGCTGGGCAAGCGCATCAACGAGTTGGTTTCGACACTGACACTCTGGGCCAGGGCAACGGGGCTGACCAACAGGGCCAACAGAAAAACCTTACGCATCATGGGGCTCCTGAGTGTTTTCAAATTTTTCTTTGAGCGCACAGTAACGACTTCTACCGGCGATTTGCCAGTGAAGGATCAAAAAACTTCAATTCCACCTCGGTGGGTATCGACCGCCGCGCTCTAGGCCCACGCGCCCAGCCGCGCTAGTCTCTACGGTCTTGATGCGAGGATCTGCAATGACCGCTGGAATTTCTGCCCGTACGCCCCAACAAGCCTTGGCGGCCCTGCTGGACCTTCACAGGCCAAAACGCCTGTTGTTAGTGGGCGCCAGCCAATTTCCGGCGCTGGATGCCTTCCGGGCTGCGCACGCGGATACCGAGGTGTTCTATGCCGCGCCAGGGCCGTTGCCGGAAGACCTCGCCGTGCAGCGCTTTGACCTCGCGCTGGTGGTCGACTGCCTGGAGCACCTGTCCAACCCCCAGGGCCTGACCCTGCTCGGAGGCATCCGTAACCTCAACGCCAGCCGCATTGCCGTGCTGGTCGACCTGGGTGCCTGCGACTGGAAGGACACCGACTTTTTCTCCCTGGCCCTGCAAGCCGGCGAACGCTTCCAACGCGATGATCAGGTGCTGACGCTGTTTACCTATGATCTGCTTGACTATAAACAGGTGCCGGACTGGCTCAACGCCCGCTTCTGGGCCAACCCGGAAAACTTCGGAAAGTATTGGTGGTAACCCGATGAGTACATCCATTTGCCCGTGCGGCAGCGGCAATCTGCTGGATGCCTGCTGCGGCCATTATCACGCCGGCCACCCGGCCCCCTGCGCCAGCGCGTTGATGCGCTCGCGCTACAGCGCCTATGTGCTGGGCCTGGTCGATTACCTGGTCGCCACTACGCTGCCTGCGCAACAGGCCGGCCTGGACCGCGACGCCATTGCCGCCTGGAGTGCCCAGAGCACCTGGCTGGGCCTGGAGGTGGAAAGCTCCGAGGTATTCGGCGGCCAGCCTGAGCACGCCTTTGTCACCTTTACCGCGCGCTGGCATGACGCTGCCGGTGAACATAGTCACCGCGAGCAGTCTTCTTTCGTACAGAATGAAGGGCGCTGGTACTTCATCGATCCTACGGTAGAAGTGAAGGCCGGACGTAACGATGCCTGTTTGTGTGGCAGCGGGCAGAAATTCAAGAAGTGCTGTTCCAGCTACTTCTAATCACTCGACGGGGATAGCGCCATGCTTCGAATGTATAGCTTGATGCTGGCGTTGACCCTGGGCCTGACCGGCTGCGCGTCCTGGTTCGAAGACGACGCGCCGCCCCCTCACGTTTCCCTGGTCAAGGTCGAAGTGGTGCGGGCCAAGCTGCTGGAACAGAAATTCAAGCTGTACTTTCGCGTGGACAACCGCGACGACGCCGACCTGACCGTGCGCGGCCTGGTCTACAAGGTCAGCCTGGGCAATCTGGTGTTGACCGAAGGCGAGTCCAACGAGTGGCTGACCGTACCGCCACGCGGTCATAAATTCTTCAAGGTCTCGGTGCGCACCAACCTCTGGCCACAGGTGCGTGAGGTGGTGCAGATGCTGAAAAATCCCGACCGGCCCGTGCCTTATCGTTTAGAAGGCGAACTGAAAACCGGATTATTCATCGGTAATGACGTGCAGGTGGCACACAATGGCGAGATAATCCCCGGCGATTTTATTCCGGAGCAACATCGATGACACAGCAACCCCATGTCCATGGTCCTGACTGCAACCACGATCACGACCACCATGATCATGATCACGACCACGGCCATGTCCACGGCCCGAACTGCGGCCACGCTCATCAAGAGCCGGTGCGCAATGCATTGAAGGACGTCGGTCGCAACGATCCTTGCCCGTGCGGCAGCGAGAAGAAATTCAAGAAGTGCCACGGTGCTTAAACCGCACGAGTAGGAGCGAGCTTGCTCGCGAAAAACGTCAACGATAGCGCGCGTTTTCTGAGTAAACGCGGCGCCTATGGGTTTCTCGCGAGCAAGCTCGCTCCTACAAAACCTTAAGCCACCTCGATTGGTGGCTGTTTCAAGTTCTCACGCAATTGCCAAAACTCCCGCTTGCGTCGTTTCGCCGCGCTCACTAACGTAGCGCCTTTACTGACGCTACCCCCCGCAGGAGCTTTGCCATGGCCTCGCCAGCCCTCTTACATTTTCTTCCCCGGTTCGGCGTTGCCGCGGCAGTGGTCAGTGCCTTGGGCCTGGCCGGTTGCCAGCTCCAGAACACCCAGGACACCCTGCCGCCCGTTGCCGGCGTGCAGCCAATCAAGGGCCTGGCACAGAATGTGTCGGTGCGCCGCAATGCCCAAGGCATGCCGCTGATTGAAAGCAACACCTTCCACGACGCTTTGTTCAGCCTCGGTTACGTACACGCCAGCGACCGCATCACCCAGATGGTCACCCTGCGCCTGCTAGCCCAGGGCCGTCTGGCGGAAATGTCGGGGCCGCAAGTGCTGGACGTCGACCGTTTTATGCGGGCGGTCAACCTCAAGAAAAGCGCTGGCGAGTTGTACAACGCCTCATCGCCGCGCCTCAAACGCTTCTTTGAAGTGTATGCCCGAGGCGTCAACGCCTACCTGTTCCGTTATCGCGACAACTTGCCGACGGACCTGGCCCAGAGCGGCTACAAGCCCGAGTACTGGAAGCCGGAAGATTCGGCGCTGCTGTTCTGCCTGCTCAACTTCAGCCAGTCGAGCAATCTGCAGGAGGAGCTT
Organism: Pseudomonas sp. Pse35; assembly: GCF_024519715.1. Taxonomy (NCBI): domain Bacteria; kingdom Pseudomonadati; phylum Pseudomonadota; class Gammaproteobacteria; order Pseudomonadales; family Pseudomonadaceae; genus Pseudomonas; species Pseudomonas sp. Pse35. Next base: position 3,503 of record NZ_JALJRP010000064.1, read on the forward strand.
TCGTCCCTGGTGCTGGCGCAAAAGGTCGGCGTCGACAAACTCGCCTGGCTCACCCCAAGCGCACCGGACGAACCCGTCCCGCTGGCCGAAGCCGACAAGCTCAAAGGCGTCAACCTGAACCAGATCACCGGCCTCGCCGGGCTGGAGACGGTGGGCCAGCAATTGCGCGACCTCAATGCCCTGGGCGTCACCACCTCAAGCAACTGGGCCATTGGCCCACAACGCAGCCGCAGCGGCAAAAGCCTGTTGGCCAACGATATCGCCGCTCAGCCACAAGCACCGTCGCCGTGGAACTACGTGCAGATTCGTGCGCCCAAATACCAGGCCGTCGGTGCTTCGATTGCCGGCCTGCCGACCCTGCTGGCGGGTTTCAACGGCAAAGTGGCGTGGAGCATGAGCGCGGTCAAGGGCGACACCCAGGACCTGTTCCTGGAGAAGGTCAAACGCCAGGGCAGTGCGCTGTACTACGAGAACAACGGCAAATGGCTGCCGGCCGGCGTGCGCAACGAAACCTTCTTCATCAAGGGCCAGCGCTCGATTCGCGAAGTGGTGTACGAAACCCGCCACGGCGCTCTGCTCAACAGCAGCCAGGCGCTCACCAGCGGTCTTGGCCTGGCCTTGCAAACCGCCGACTTCAAGGACGACAAGAGCCTGGATGCGTTCTTCGACCTGTCCCGCGCACAAAACGCCGGCAAGGCCTCGGATGCTACCCGCGAGATTCGCGCCATCGGCCTGAACATGATCTTCGCCGACGCCAGCAACATCGGCTGGCAGGTCACCGGCCGTTTCCCCAACCGCCGCGAAGGCGAAGGCCTGTTGCCATCGCCGGGCTGGGACACGCGCTTTGACTGGGACGGCTACGCCGACGCGATGTTGCACCCGTACGACCAGGACCCGGCCCAAGGCTGGATCGGCACCGCCAACCAGCGTACCGCGCCACGTGGCTACGGCATGCAACTGTCCAACGCCTGGGATGCACCGGAGCGCAGCGAGCGCCTGGCGCAACTGGCCAACGCCGGCAAGCATGACAGCCGCAGCCTGATCGCCATGCAATACGACCAGACCACCCTCTTCGCCGCCAAGCTCAAGAACATGTTCCAGGCACCCGGCATGGCCCAGCCGCTCAAGCAGGCCATCGAGGCCCTGCCGACAGCGGAACGTGCCAAGGCCCGCGAAGCACTGGAGCGCCTGATGACTTTCGATGGTCGGCTGGCAACCACCTCGGCTGACGCGGCAATCTACGAACTGTTCCTGCAGGAAAGCGCCCGGCAGATCTTCCTGGACAAACTCGGCCCGGAAAACAGCGCCAGTTGGAAAGCCTTCGCCAGCAACGCCAGCCTGTCCTACTCGGCCATCGCCGACCACCTGCTGGGCCGTGAAGACAGCCCATTCTGGGATGACACGCGTACACCGCAAATAGAAGACAAACCCGCGATCCTGGCTCGCACCCTGGCCGCCGCCATCACTACTGGCGACAGCCAACTGGGCGCCGACCACAAGGCCTGGCAGTGGGGCAAGTTGCACAGCACCACCTGGAAAAATACCAGCGGCCAGGTCATCCGCGGCCCCTTTGCCAGCGGTGGCGACCACAACACCTTGAACCCGGCGCCGTATAGCTGGGGCCAGGATTTCAACGCGACCCAGGTGTCGGCGCTGCGCATGATCATCGACTTCGGCCAAGTGGAACCGATGATGGGCCAGGGCGGCATCGGCCAATCCGGCAACCCGGCCAGCCCGAACTATGCCAATGGCATCGACCCGTCGCTGAAGGCGCAATACCTGAGCTTTCCGATGCAGCCGCAGAACTTTGAAAAGGTGTACGGCAAGACAAGGTTGACCCTGACGCCTGGTAAGTAACCGGGCTTCCCTGACGAAACTGGATAACGCTGTGGGAGCTGGCTTGCCTCAATGCCAGTCAGTTAAGGGCTTTTTGTAGGAGCGAGCTTGCTCGCGAAAAACTCACAGGCGCCGCTTTCATTCAGCAAGCACGCGTTATCGTTGACGATTTTCGCGAGCAAGCTCGCTCCTACAGTCGGCGATGACCGCTTGACTGACTGGCATTGTGGCTTGCCTGCGATAGCAGCCGACGGTAACCACGATGCGAAGCGAGCCGCTCTTGATCTTGCTCTTGATCTGCTTTTGATCTTGATCTTAGGCGCCCCGTCAAACCACGCTGGCCGGAATTCGACAGTGATTTGGGGGGTAAACCGGCAGGGATGCCGGTTTAGCCGCCCCGCGCCATGGATGGCGCGTGGCGGCGGCCCCCCAAATCACTGGCGGATTACGGGCACACCGAGCC
>NZ_JALJRP010000065.1:0-3492 GCF_024519715.1 Pseudomonas sp. Pse35
GGAATTTAATCTTGACGATGACCTACTCTCACATGGGGAAACCCCACACTACCATCGGCGATGCATCGTTTCACTGCTGAGTTCGGGATGGGATCAGGTGGTTCCAATGCTCTATGGTCGTCAAGAAATTCGGGTACTGAGTCGTGGCCAGCTGGCCTCGCTTCAGCAAATTGGGTATGTGATAGATCGTGGTGTTTTGTGAGCGTCGAACTTTCGGTTCATTGCGTCTTCACACACCGCAATCTGGCCTTTCGACGCAAATTGCTTGGGTGTTATATGGTCAAGCCTCACGGGCAATTAGTATTGGTTAGCTCAACGCCTCACAGCGCTTACACACCCAACCTATCAACGTCGTAGTCTTCGACGGCCCTTCAGGGAACTCAAGGTTCCAGTGAGATCTCATCTTGAGGCTAGTTTCCCGCTTAGATGCTTTCAGCGGTTATCTATTCCGAACATAGCTACCCGGCAATGCCACTGGCGTGACAACCGGAACACCAGAGGTTCGTCCACTCCGGTCCTCTCGTACTAGGAGCAGCCCCTCTCAAATCTCAAACGTCCACGGCAGATAGGGACCGAACTGTCTCACGACGTTCTAAACCCAGCTCGCGTACCACTTTAAATGGCGAACAGCCATACCCTTGGGACCGGCTTCAGCCCCAGGATGTGATGAGCCGACATCGAGGTGCCAAACACCGCCGTCGATATGAACTCTTGGGCGGTATCAGCCTGTTATCCCCGGAGTACCTTTTATCCGTTGAGCGATGGCCCTTCCATACAGAACCACCGGATCACTAAGACCTACTTTCGTACCTGCTCGACGTGTCTGTCTCGCAGTCAAGCGCGCTTTTGCCTTTATACTCTACGACCGATTTCCGACCGGTCTGAGCGCACCTTCGTACTCCTCCGTTACTCTTTAGGAGGAGACCGCCCCAGTCAAACTACCCACCATACACTGTCCTCGATCCGGATAACGGACCTGAGTTAGAACCTCAAAGTTGCCAGGGTGGTATTTCAAGGATGGCTCCACGCAGACTGGCGTCCACGCTTCAAAGCCTCCCACCTATCCTACACAAGCAAATTCAAAGTCCAGTGCAAAGCTATAGTAAAGGTTCACGGGGTCTTTCCGTCTAGCCGCGGATACACTGCATCTTCACAGCGATTTCAATTTCACTGAGTCTCGGGTGGAGACAGCGCCGCCATCGTTACGCCATTCGTGCAGGTCGGAACTTACCCGACAAGGAATTTCGCTACCTTAGGACCGTTATAGTTACGGCCGCCGTTTACCGGGGCTTCGATCAAGAGCTTCGCGTTAGCTAACCCCATCAATTAACCTTCCGGCACCGGGCAGGCGTCACACCCTATACGTCCACTTTCGTGTTTGCAGAGTGCTGTGTTTTTAATAAACAGTCGCAGCGGCCTGGTATCTTCGACCGGCATGAGCTTACGGAGCAAGTCCTTCACCCTCACCGGCGCACCTTCTCCCGAAGTTACGGTGCCATTTTGCCTAGTTCCTTCACCCGAGTTCTCTCAAGCGCCTTGGTATTCTCTACCCAACCACCTGTGTCGGTTTGGGGTACGGTTCCTGGTTACCTGAAGCTTAGAAGCTTTTCTTGGAAGCATGGCATCAACCACTTCGTTACCTAAAAGGTAACTCGTCATCAGCTCTCGGCCTTGAAATCCCGGATTTACCTAAGATTTCAGCCTACCACCTTAAACTTGGACAACCAACGCCAAGCTGGCCTAGCCTTCTCCGTCCCTCCATCGCAATAACCAGAAGTACAGGAATATTAACCTGTTTTCCATCGACTACGCTTTTCAGCCTCGCCTTAGGGACCGACTAACCCTGCGTCGATTAACGTTGCGCAGGAAACCTTGGTCTTTCGGCGTGGGTGTTTTTCACACCCATTATCGTTACTCATGTCAGCATTCGCACTTCTGATACCTCCAGCAAGCTTCTCAACTCACCTTCACAGGCTTACAGAACGCTCCTCTACCGCATCACTTACGTGATACCCGTAGCTTCGGTGTATGGTTTGAGCCCCGTTACATCTTCCGCGCAGGCCGACTCGACTAGTGAGCTATTACGCTTTCTTTAAAGGGTGGCTGCTTCTAAGCCAACCTCCTAGCTGTCTAAGCCTTCCCACATCGTTTCCCACTTAACCATAACTTTGGGACCTTAGCTGACGGTCTGGGTTGTTTCCCTTTTCACGACGGACGTTAGCACCCGCCGTGTGTCTCCCATGCTCGGCACTTGTAGGTATTCGGAGTTTGCATCGGTTTGGTAAGTCGGGATGACCCCCTAGCCGAAACAGTGCTCTACCCCCTACAGTGATACATGAGGCGCTACCTAAATAGCTTTCGAGGAGAACCAGCTATCTCCGAGCTTGATTAGCCTTTCACTCCGATCCACAGGTCATCCGCTAACTTTTCAACGGTAGTCGGTTCGGTCCTCCAGTTAGTGTTACCCAACCTTCAACCTGCCCATGGATAGATCGCCCGGTTTCGGGTCTATTCCCAGCGACTAGACGCCCTATTAAGACTCGCTTTCGCTACGCCTCCCCTATTCGGTTAAGCTCGCCACTGAAAATAAGTCGCTGACCCATTATACAAAAGGTACGCAGTCACCCAACAAAGTGGGCTCCCACTGCTTGTACGCATACGGTTTCAGGATCTATTTCACTCCCCTCTCCGGGGTTCTTTTCGCCTTTCCCTCACGGTACTAGTTCACTATCGGTCAGTCAGTAGTATTTAGCCTTGGAGGATGGTCCCCCCATATTCAGACAAAGTTTCTCGTGCTCCGTCCTACTCGATTTCATGACTAAGAGATTTTCGCGTACAGGGCTATCACCCACTATGGCCGCACTTTCCAGAGCGTTCCGCTAATCTCAAAGCCACTTAAGGGCTAGTCCCCGTTCGCTCGCCACTACTAAGGGAATCTCGGTTGATTTCTTTTCCTCAGGGTACTTAGATGTTTCAGTTCCCCTGGTTCGCTTCTTGCACCTATGTATTCAGTACAAGATAACCATCTTATGATGGCTGGGTTCCCCCATTCAGACATCTCCGGATCAAAGTCTGTTTGCCGACTCCCCGAAGCTTTTCGCAGGCTACCACGTCTTTCATCGCCTCTGACTGCCAAGGCATCCACCGTATGCGCTTCTTCACTTGACCATATAACCCCAAGCAATCTGGTTATACTGTGAAGACGACATTCGCCGAAAATTCGAATTTCTCAGTTAAGAGAACTCACAAATTTTACCTTAGCCTGATCCGTTACCAGTGAAAGTAACGTTCAGTCTATCTTTCTATCACATACCCAAATTTTTAAAGAACGAACTAGTCAAAGACTAGAAATCAACATTCACCATCACAACGATGGAATGCTCATTTCTAAGCTTTATACAAACAGAAGCAGTAGTGGTGGAGCCAAACGGGATCGAACCGTTGACCTCCTGCGTGCAAGGCAGGCGCTCTCCCAGCTGAGCTATGGCCCCG
>NZ_JALJRP010000066.1:0-4450 GCF_024519715.1 Pseudomonas sp. Pse35
GGCCAGCGTGGTTTAACGGGGCGCCTGAGATCAAGATCAAAAGCAGATCAAGAGCGGCTCGCTTCGCATCGTGGTTACCTTCTCCAGATGGCCGGCTTGCCCTTTTTGTAGGAGCGAGCTTGCTCGCGAAAAACGCTCAGGCGCCGCGTTCATTCAGGAAACCCGCGTTATTGTTGACGTTTTCGCGAGCAAGCTCGCTCTACACAGGGTTTGCATCACTGCACGTCCACCCGCTGCACCTGCAACCCCAACTGTTCATATGCTTGCACCTCCGGCGCGTCCCACTCGGTAATCAGCGTATGAATACGGCTGCAAGGCGCCACCACAAAGGGTTCCACCGCGCCGAGCTTGTCTGAGGTGGTCACGGCGATGACGTGGGACGCGCTGTCGAGCAAGGCTTGCTTGACGGCGACTTCACCAAAATGCAGCGAGGTGATGCCCACTTGCGGATGCAGTGCGCAAACCCCGGTGAACAACAGGTCGGCCTTGACGCTCTGGATCAGCCGCACCGCGTCATGGCCGCCGGTGGAGAGCGTGGCGGGGTTGAGTTGGCCGCCGGCCAGGATCACTTTTATATGCGGATGGTCGGCCAGGGCGATGGCGATCATGGGGGATGGCGTGACCACGGTCAGGTGCAGTGCATGGGGCAAGCACTGTGCGATCTGCAAGGTGGTGGAGCCAGAATCGAACAGCACGATCTGGCCGTCTTCAACCCGCTCCGCCGCCACGCGAGCGAGGTGGCGCTTGACCTCGTTGGTTTCCCCGACACGGGTAAAGAAATCCTTGCCGGTGTCCTTGGGTCGGGGCAGGGCGCCGCCATGTACGCGTTGCAACAGGCCGGCGGCAGCGAGTTCGCCGAGGTCGCGGCGGATGGTGTCCTGGGACACGGCAAAATGCTCGACCAACTCGGAGGCAGTGACCTTGCCGTCGCGTTCCAGCAACAACAAGATCTTCTGTTTGCGCAGGGAAGGCAGGTCGATGGCTTGATGAGTGTTATGCATGTTTGTGCGCTTTATTGCGGGTTTGTGCGAGATTAATCGCCGGCCCATCTAAACGCAACGGCTGGTTGCCCACGCTCCTGCCGGTTACTCTCTGTGTTCAGTTCAGGGAGAGGTGACCCGATGCCGTTGATCACAACCATCGAAGACTTACGCAAGCTGGCGCAAAAACGTGTCCCCCGCATGTTCTACGACTACGCCGATTCCGGCTCCTGGACTGAGAGCACCTACCGCGCCAACGAAACTGATTTTGCGCGTATCAAGTTCCGCCAACGGGTGGCGCGCAATATCGACGAGCGTTCGATCCGCGCCAGCATGATCGGCCAGCACATGGCCATGCCCGTGGCGTTGGCGCCGACTGGCCTGGCGGGCATGCAGCACGCCGATGGCGAAATCCTCACTGCCCGTGCCGCTGCTGCGTTCGGGCTGCGCTACACCTTGTCGACCATGAGTATCTGTTCGCTGGAAGACATCGCCGAGCATGTCGGCCAGCCGTTCTGGTTCCAGTTGTATGTGATGCGCGACCGCAGTTTTATCGAGCAGTTGATCGAGCGCGCCAAGGCGGCCGGGGTGGATGCATTGGTGCTGACCCTGGATTTGCAGATTCTGGGGCAGCGCCACAAGGACTTGATCAATGGTTTGTCCGCGCCGCCCAAGCTGACCCTGCCGAACATTCTCAACATGATCACCAAGCCTCGCTGGGTGATGGGCATGCTGGGTACCCAGCGGCGTGGTTTTGGCAATATCGTCGGGCATGTGAAGGGCGTGGCCGACATGAGTTCGCTGTCGTCGTGGACCGCCCAGCAATTTGACCCGCGCCTGAGCTGGGACGATGTGGCGTGGATCAAGCGGTGCTGGGGCGGCAAGCTGATCATCAAGGGCATTCTCGATGTGGAGGATGCGCGCTTGGCGGCCGATTGCGGTGCCGATGCGTTGGTGGTGAGTAACCACGGTGGCCGCCAGCTTGATGGCGCGCCGTCGAGCATCAGCCAATTGCCGGCGATTGTCGAGGCCGTGGGCAACCGCATTGAAGTGTGGCTCGACGGCGGTATTCGTTCCGGCCAGGACGTGCTCAAGGCCATGGCGCTGGGCGCCAAGGGCACCATGATTGGCCGCCCGCACTTGTATGGGCTGGGGGCGATGGGCGAGGCGGGCGTGACCAAGGCCCTCGATATCATCGCCCGCGAACTGGATGTGTCGATGGCGCTCTGTGGCTATAAGGATATACGCGAAGTGAATCGCGAAATCCTGTTGCCCGGTACCTTTCCTGGAAGCACGGCTTGAGCAAAAAAACCGTAAAAATATAAAAAGAGTTGTCCACGAAAACCGTGGGTATCTCTGTGGATAACTTTGCGAAGGCCCGGCAGCGTTGGCGATTTCAGCGAAGGTCATTATTTGATCAACTTGTATTTCGGGCCAACATGGCCAGGGTTTGCGCTTGACAGCCAAGCGCGAACCCAGTGCCGAAAAGCGTATTTATGAGGCGTTATCGCGGCCTGTGGAGTGTGTCACCACCTGAGCCGGCATCTTCGTGCGCATCAGGTTTTCCAGCGCTTGGCCATAGCTGCGCCCTGCGAGGTTCATGCTGTTGTTATGGCTGGCACCTGGCACCAGCAACAGGTGTTTGGGTTGCTGGGCGGCTTCGAATAACTGCTGGCTGAAGCGCGGCGGCACGTAGCGGTCGTCGAGGCCGTGGACCACCAGCAGCGGCATGTGGATGTCGGCAATCTTGTCGATGGAATCGAACTTCTGCGACAGCAACCAGCGTACCGGCAATGAGGTGTTGGCAACGGCCGTGGCGACATCTGCCAGGGAGGTGAACGTGGACTCGATCACCAGCCCACGCACCGGCAATGGCACCTGCTTGCCCAACTCGGCAGCGAGGTCGATGGCGACCGCGCCACCCAGGGAGTGCCCGTAGATCAGGCGTTTGCCGGGGTCTGGTTGCAGGGTCTGGAAACGCTCCCAGGCAATGCGTGCGTCCTCGTACACCGTGGCTTCCGAGGGCAGGTCGCCCTGGCTTTGGCCAAAGCCGCGATAGTCGATGGCCAGGACCGAAAAGCCCAGGGCATGCAGTTGCTCGATGCGAAACAATTGGCCCGTGAGGTTCCAGCGTACCCCGTGCAGGTAGAGGATGGCGGGCGCGTCTTTGTTGGCTGCCGGGTACCACCAGCCATGAATGTTCTGCCCTGCTTTGAAACTGGCGGGCGTGAGTTCGAATTCCTGCACCGCCTTGGGCAGGCCGGTGTACCAGCCGGCGGTTCCCGGCTCGATGCGAAACACAAGTTCGCGTTCCTTGTGTTGCAACACGGCGCAGCCGACCGGCAGGCCGACAACCAACACGGCCATGCACAGCCAGACAAGCCAGCGCAGGCCCCGGCGGGGCATAGAAACAGAAGACATGAAGGTTCCAGAACAAAGATGAAGCACGGGTTTTACCAGATGGCCTGGGCGGGTAGGCATTAATGCGACGGCCGTGACGGATGAAAGTGTTACAGCATTGAACAATCCTCGCGCGGGTTGATAGGGTGGACGGCTTGAACCTGCCCTACCTGCAAAGGCCCACACATGAACAACAGCCCCGTGCGCATCACCGCCGAAGTAACCCTCTCGGACAACTGGTACCTGCTGAAGAAATACAGCTTCGACCTGCGCCGTCGCGACGGCAGTTGGCAAGCCCAGACCCGCGAGGTGTATGACCGGGGCAACGGTGCGACCATCCTGTTGTACAACCGTGAGCAACGCACAGTCTTGCTGATTCGCCAGTTCCGCATGCCCACTTTCGTCAACGATTACCCCGGCTACCTGATTGAAGCGGCGGCCGGTTTGCTCGATAACGCCAGCGCCGAAGAACGCATCCGCCTGGAGGCCGAGGAAGAGACCGGCTATCGCGTCGGGCATGTTGAGAAAATCTACGCGGCGTTCATGAGCCCGGGATCGGTGACGGAGCGGATTCACTTTTTTATCGGTGAATACCAGCCAGGCGACCGAGTGGGAGCGGGCGGAGGCCTGGAAGAAGAGGGCGAGGATATCGAGGTACTGGAGCTGGGCTTTGAGCAGGCACTGGCGATGGTGCAGAGCGGGGAGATTGTGGATGGCAAGACGATTATGTTGTTGCAGCATCTGGAGCTGCGGATGTTGAAAGAGGGGTGGTGAGGTATGCCTTCATGTGCATAGGTATCTACACAACTTTGGCACGACGCTGAATCTGTGGCGAGGGAGCTTGCTCCCGTGACGGCCTGGCAGCCGACACAGATATAACTGATGCCCCGCGATCCAATGTGGGAGCTGGCTTGCCTGCGAAGACGGCCTGACAGTCAACACAGTTGGACCGTGTACATATCCATTCCTGCGGTAGCGGCCACTTAGGGTTCCGCTTTTACAGCGGCTCACTTTTGAAAAGCGCAAAAGTAAGCAAAACGCTCTTGCCCCACCACTCGGCACCTCGCTTA
>NZ_JALJRP010000067.1:0-4340 GCF_024519715.1 Pseudomonas sp. Pse35
CTCGCTTTTATTGGGGCCGCTGCGCAGCCCGGCGCGAGCAAGCTCGCTCGCCACAGGTTATTGATGCCTAGTTCGCATTCCGGCACACGCATTGCTTTATCCATTCACCACCCGGAAAACAGGAGCATGCGTTACCCCCCGACCCAGAGCCGCCCCCATAAGAAAATAAGGACCAGGCCTGTTGGCACCTTCAGCCACGGGCTCATAAAAACATGCGTTTTTTTAAGCGGCAGTGCCACCCAAAGCCACACTGGGCACTGACAAGGTACTGGAATGGCTCGATCTTTCTTTGATGAAATGAATGACGCAAACGGCGTATGCCGTGCGCACTATCAGGACTTCTCTCGCTGGCTGGCCAATACGCCGCCAGAACTGCTGGCCCAGCGTCGCCGTGAAGCGGACTTGCTGTTCCATCGCGCCGGGATCACCTTCACCCTGTATGGCGACGAACAAGACACCGAACGCTTGATTCCCTTCGACATCATTCCCCGCAGCATTCCCGCCAGTGAATGGAGCCTGATCGAGCGTGGCTGCATCCAGCGGGTCAATGCACTGAACATGTTTCTCGCCGACATCTACCACGACCAGCGCATCATCAAGGCTGGGATCATTCCGGCAGAACAGGTGCTGGGCAACGAGGGCTATCAGAAGGCGATGGTCGGCCTGGATCTGCACCGCGACATTTACTCGCACATCTCCGGTGTCGACCTGGTGCGCGACGGCGACGGTACCTACTACGTGCTGGAAGACAACCTGCGCACCCCCAGCGGCGTGAGCTACATGCTCGAAGACCGCAAGATGATGATGCGGCTGTTCCCGGAAGTCTTCGCCAAGCAGCGCATTGCACCCGTGGACCACTACCCCAACCTGTTGCTCAAGACCCTCAAGAGCGCCAGCCGCCTCGATAACCCGAATGTGGTGGTGTTGACGCCTGGGCGCTTCAACAGCGCCTTCTTCGAACACGCGTTCCTTGCCCGGGAAATGGGCGTGGAGCTGGTGGAAGGTGCCGATCTGTTCGTGCACGATCTCAAGGTGTTCATGCGCACCACCGACGGCCCCAAGCCCGTGGACGTGATCTACCGGCGCATCGACGACGCCTTCCTCGACCCCCAGGCGTTCAACCCCGAGTCGATGCTCGGCGTGCCGGGGTTGGTGGCGGCTTACTGCGCCGGCAATGTGGTACTGGCCAACGCCATCGGCACCGGGGTGGCTGACGACAAGTCGATCTATCCCTATGTACCGGCGATGATCCGCTTCTACCTGGACGAGGAACCGATCCTGCAAAACGTGCCGACCTTCCAATGCCGCAAGCCCGATGAACTGTCCCATGTGCTGGCCAACCTCGAGCAGTTGGTGGTCAAGGAAACCCAGGGCTCCGGCGGCTACGGCATGCTGGTGGGCCCGGCGTCGACGGCCGCCGAGATCGAAGACTTCCGCCAGCGCATCAAGGCGCGTCCCCATGCCTACATCGCCCAACCGACCCTGAGCCTGTCCACCTGCCCGACCTTCGTCGAAAACGGCATTGCGCCCCGGCATATCGACCTGCGCCCATTCGTACTCTCGGGCAAGGAAACCCGCCTGGTGCCCGGCGGCTTGACCCGCGTGGCGCTTAAGGAAGGCTCGCTGGTCGTCAACTCGTCGCAGGGCGGCGGAACCAAGGACACCTGGGTGGTGGAGGGCTGAGTATGTTGAGTAGAACCGCTGCAGATCTGTATTGGATGTCCCGCTACCTGGAGCGCGCCGAGAACCTGGCGCGCATGCTGGAAGTCAGTTATTCGCTGTCCTTGATGCCCCAGGCCGGGCGCAGCGATGGTCTGGATGAGTTGGCGATGTCGTTGCTCAGCAGCGGCACTCTGGACAGCTACCTGGAACGCCACCACACCCTGGATGCCGAGCGCATGTTGCACTTCTTCGCCCTCGACGAAGAAAACCCGGCGAGCATCTACAACTGCCTGCGCGCCGCCCGGGGCAATGCCCACGCCGTGCGCGGACGCATCACCGCCGACATGTGGGAAAACCTCAATGCCACCTGGCTGGAAATGCGCAGCATTGCCGCCGGCGGCCTGGCGCGACATGGCATCAGCCACTTCTGTGACTGGGTCAAACAACGTTCGCACCTGTTTCGCGGCGCGACCTCGGGCACCATCATGCGCAATGACGCCTATCGCTTCATCCGCCTCGGCACCTTTGTCGAGCGCGCCGACAACACCCTGCGCCTGCTGGATGCACGCTACGAGATGTTCGGCGAAGAGTCCGAAGAAGTCAGCGACCTGTCGGCCCGCGGCTATTACCAGTGGAGCGCCCTGCTCCGCGCGTTGTCGTCATTCGAGGCGTATACCGAGCTGTATCCCAATGCCTTGAATGCCCGCTCGGTGTCGGAACTGCTGCTGTTGCGCAGTGACGTGCCGCGCTCGCTGCATGCGTGTATCGAGGAGTTGAGCCATATTCTCGCGGATCTGCCGGGTAGTTATGGGCGCACTGCGCAGCGCTTGGCTGCCGAGTTTGAAGCGCGGCTGCGGTATACGGGGATTGATGAGATTCTGGAGGATGGGTTGCATAGCCGGTTGACGGAGTTTATTGAGGGCGTGCGGGAGTTGGCGGGGGCGGTGCAGAGTTCGTATCTGGAGGTGGTATAAAACGAAACTACTCAAGTAAAAACATGGAGAGCCTCGTTGCGAAGAGTGCCGAACTGTCAATTCTGACAGTAGACGCCGATTGTCAAATGCGCTTTAACTTATCAGGCAGTTAATGCTTCACTTGACAATCAATTTGCAAGAGGAATAGCCGTCATGCAATCACCTCACTCTTGGTGGGTAAGCACATCGTTGGCGATATCGTTTTCTATCTTTGCCAGCGGCTGTACCACACCACAACCAGTGCAAACGCCTGACATAATCATCCCCCCCAGTGAATCGTCGAACGAGCGAACTGATACTTGTACAAAAGAGGGTTACTTTAGGAGTATTTATCCTACCTATTACTACAGGTGCGTATGGTCCGGAGGCCGATTCTTAAAATACGTATACCAATGCCCCAACAATAAAAACTTTAACGAAGCAACCCAACGCTGCGAATAGCGCTTTATTTAAGCGCTGTGGTCCAGCCTAGCCATCTGGGCGACGACCACAGCTCTTAAGGGGGGCTCTGAAATAGCCGCAGGTTTTCCGGCTGTCGAGCCCTCAGCATTAAAAAAACGACGTATATCGAAATTTGCCCAATCCTTTTCGTTTTTCAGCTCTTTCGGCCGCTACAAGCCCTTTGCAGCGACCATTTCCTGCATTACACCCGTACCTCTCCTGCTTGCGCCAACAAATATCGGCGAGCGATCCACAGGGCGAACCACGTCACCATCTGCGAGGCGTTCTTGGCCAAGCCCTAGCCAGCCAGTTAAGGCAGAAACGGTAACTGCGGCGAGCGGTAATCTGCCAAATTACCCTGCACCCAGCGTGTTCTTCACGCTTTTCGACCCCGGTGTAAGCAGCAGTTTGGCGACCTGCGTGATGTCTGCAACATTGGCCGCAGTGACCACCACGCTGTGCACCAGGCCTCACTCGTCCTCGGCGCCGATATGAGCTTTGGCGCCAAAGCAGTACTGGTACCTTTCTTGGTTTGCTCGATCAGGAACAATTTCTTACGGGTCTGTTTGCGCTTGCCGGCGTATTCGGCGTCAGCGAAGGTCATCTGCTTCATCATCGAAAAGCTCGGCGACGGGTGTCCGCTGATTTTGCCAAATTAGGACGTTTTTTCAGACTCTCCTTAGGCGATTACAACTGTCGCACCAAAATATTATCAATTCCGAATGTATTATCCTGAAATGGTGCACCTGCTTCTATTCGAACAACCACAGACGACAACTCAGAAGTCAGCGAAAAACTGAACTTCTTGCCCAGCCAATTCGAATCAACAAACAGGCCTTCCCACTGATTCTGCGCACCAAAACTCACCGTCACCCCTGCGCCATATATAGAATGTGGCTGCCTTATTAAAAATGATATCTCATAACTCCCACGAGGCACATTTACAAATGTTTTGTACACGCCTGCCCGGGTACTCTTCGCTGCCGTGCCCCACCAATAAAGTTGCGATATATCGCCTCCAGCCACATTGCGCCATTCATTATAGCCGCTGTTGAAATCCGTATAATCATAGATTTTTGGCCTGCTCGCTATTACTTGATAGTCTACTATCGGAAAGACAATGGCATCGGCTTCAGCTTTACTAAGACTGAAAGCCGCTTTTAACTCCACCTGCAGCTTGGTGCCATCACCCAATCCATTCAAATAACTACGAGCGATCCCTGGTTCGATTTTTCCGTTAGCGATCCAGGTCGGGTTGACAGC
>NZ_JALJRP010000068.1:0-4367 GCF_024519715.1 Pseudomonas sp. Pse35
ACCGGCCTGTCACGCCGGGGGTCGCGGGTTCGAGTCCCGTCCGCTGCGCCATATTCGGTCACCTGGAACACTGAACGCCAGGCAGCCACAAGAAACCCGCTCATTGAGCGGGTTTTTTTTCGCCTGCGATTTAACGCGCCTTACGGTGCGTTGCGGCTGTGGCGGTAATCGCTGACGGCCTCGTACACCGCTTTGCGCAGCCGGTTGATGCCGCCGATGGGGCGGTGCGCTTCCAGCCCGAACCAGGGGTTGAACGACTGGTTATCGCACGCCAGGTTCTGCGCCGGCGTGTCGAAGTCCTGGGCGGGAATCCTGACCTTGGCCACGGTTTCATACGGCGCGTCGCTTTCCTTCCATTCGATGCTGGTGTCTTCGATCGGCATGAACGCCTGCGGGTTTTGCCGCTGGATTTGCAGCACAAAACACGCATCTACACGGTCGGTGGACAGTTGCTGGTTGAGCGCGCTGCGCAGGAAGTTCGGCAGGGCCTGGTTCTGTTTGGGCAACACATAACCCGGGCAGCTTTGTGGGTCGGGCGCGACGCGGAACTTGGCGTTGGCCGCGCCAAACTTGTAGGGCGAAACTGAAAAGTAAGTCGTCTGCGTCGGGCTGGCCGGTGCGGGCGCCAGGGTTGCCAGGGCGATAAACAAGTGACGCACTTGCCAACTGCGCGGGTCGAGCTTGGGAAAGAAAGCCAGGACCTTCTTGCCATCCGCTTGCGCGCCGATGTTTTGCGCGTATTCCGCGACATCGCTGACAAAGAAGTTCGGGTGGCTGAACATCACGAAATCCTGTTCGGTGCGCGCTTGCTGATCTGCCATCAGTTGCTTGCCCGGCACATCCAACAGCTTGATGGCCATGCCGCGTGCATCGCGGATGCTGTCGAATTGCGGATAAGCGTTGCCGTTGGACAGGCGCATCGTCGCCTGCCAGGTCTTGCCCGGCTCGGCAAACACGCCCTGGCGCAAGGCCGGGTCGAGATCTGCCAGAACGCTGACCTCGGCTTTCACGCACCCATGGGCCTTGGCATGGGCATCACGCAGGTAGCGAGTGCCTTCGCGATGCTGATCAACGATGCGCACGGCGGTCTGGATGATGCCTTGGGTCATCGCCGCTTCACCCGGCGGGATCTGTTCCTTCACCGACACCGGGCCCCTGTGCTGCCAGGCGAACCAGGCCGTGGCCAACACCCACCCCAGCAGGCCCAGGCCCAGCAGCCACAGCAGGGTTTTGCCAACAAAGGCGCCAAGGCGTAGCCAGAGACGAGCAAGCATGGAGCGGTCCTTGTTTTGCGAGCGGATAATCATGGCAGTTGTTGCTCCAGCGGGCCGCCCAGCACCTTGAGGTATTCGAGCAGCGCCCAGCGTTCCTGCGGCAGCAGGCCACGGCCGATCACGCCATTGCCACGTTCGCCGGCACGGAATTCGTGGCCGCTGTTGTGGTTGCCGGTGATCCGGGTATCGAACAGAAAGGCATTCTTGAACGCGGCGGTTTCAAAACCCAGATGGCGTGGATCGTAGTTGAACGTGCCTTTATAGAAAGTAGTGCTGCGCTCGTCCTGGGGCGAAAGCAGTTGGTAGATCGTCGGCACCGACCCGTTGTGCAGGAACGGTGGGGTAGCCCATACGCCTGCCAATGGCCGTGCCTTATAGGCGCGTAATTCGCGCACGCCAATCGGCAGGCCGAACCCGTCCAGGCTTGGGCGCTCTGCCGGGGTAACGCCGGCGGCGCGGTAGGCATGTTCTTCGACGAATGCGGTGACGTACGCCAACCCCTGGGCTACGGACATTTTTTTCAGGTCCAGTGGCGCGGTGGGGGCCGGGTGCAGTTCAACATTGAGTCGGGCCAGTTCGGCCGGGTCCCATTGCAGGGCGCTGAGGTCATAACGCTGATCGGCAATGTTGCTGGCGGTGCCGGGGTCGGTGCCGATGTAATCCACCGGCAGCATTTTCAACTGCTGTACAGGGCGACCATTTTCTTCGGTAACGGTCGGCAGGTGGCAGCCTGCACAGTTTTCGGCGAAGAGTGCGCGGCCCTGGGCGGCGAGGGGTTTGTCGATGGCGCCGAACAACGCCTCAGGCCAGGTCGGCGGTTTGAGACGTTGCAGGGTTTCTTCGATCAGGTGCAAGTCGCGCACCCGCACGCTGGAGGGGTAGCGTGCAGCGCCTTGCAGCGGTTGGCCGGCGCTGTCGAAGAAGGCCAGGGTAGCACCTACACCAAGCGCTTCACCGATATTGCGCGCCATGGGCTGCTGCGCTGAGCCATTCCACTGCACCCAGTCGAAGGTCCAGATGTCCCACAGCTGCGGGTAGTCCACGGGAGCGTTGGCGACGCGATAATTATCTGGGGAAATGGCATCGCCAAAGCTGGCATTGGCGATGCGCCCGAAGGCGTCAGTACGGCCGGGGCCTTCCTCGGTGGGGTAGAGGCCGCGATGGGTATCATTCCAGGCGACTTTGAGGAACTGGTTGAGCGATTGCTTGAAGTCGCTGCGCAGTTGGTTGTGCTGGGCGTCGTACTGGTCACCCAGGACCTTGCGGGCGAAGCGCTCGAACTTCCACGGGTTGTAATAAGTGGCGGCGAGGCTGGCGACCAGTGCCTGGCCGAAACTGCCGCCCCGCAAGGTGGGGACGCTGGAGGGCAGTACATGTTGAGCCGAGCCGCCATCGATGCGCAGGGCCTGGCCTTTGAAATGCAACTCCCCCGTATGGCAGGCCGCGCAGGTGATGTCCAGGTACTGAACCTTGCTGTCGGCATTCTGGTGCCGGGCGAAACCCACCGGCAGGTTGCCAGGGTTTTGCGTGGTGGGCACCTGCCTGGGATCGACCAGGAAACCAAAGCGCGCCAGGTACTCCGGCGCGGCAAAGCGTTGCTCGGAGAACGGCAGCTCCAGAGCCGTGAACCAGTCGTAGTGCAGGCCCTTTACCTGGGTGCCCTGGGGCGTGAAGTAGAAGGTCTGACGGTCCGCGGCACTCCACTGGTCCTGGTAGTGCACCTGCTCCACGGGCATGTAGTCCGGCAGCTTGGGGTTGAGGGTGTAATAGAGCACCACGGCCAGGGTCAGGCCCAGTGCGATCAATATCAGGAGTAAAACACGGGAAAAAGTGCGCAAGATAACTATCCTTGTCGAATTGTCGCGTTGTTATGCCACTGCGCCACAGGTGCGGCAAGTGACGATTAGCCTGCTATCAGCCGGTTCCGCGATCCGTCGCGGGCCCCCATGATAAATGGAAATGCTTTTAAACACGTGAACTTATCAGAAGTTTCCTGCTCACATGCCGGTAGCCATTGGTCGGGGCCGCCTGATAAGCTCGCGACTTTATTCGAATGCCCTTTTGGCGCATGAACAAGGAAATAGCATGAAACAGCATCGGTTGGCGGCGGCGGTGGCCCTGGTTAGCCTGGTACTTGCGGGTTGTGATTCGCAAACCAGCGTAGAGCTGAAAACCCCGGCGCAAAAAGCTTCCTACGGCATCGGCCTGAACATGGGCAAGAGCCTTGCCCAAGAAGGCATGGATGACCTGGACTCCAAAGCGGTAGCCCAAGGCATTGAAGATGCTGTCGGCAAGAAAGAGCAGAAGCTCAAAGATGACGAACTGGTTGAAGCCTTCGCCGCGCTGCAAAAGCGTGCCGAAGAGCGCATGACCAAAATGAGCGAAGAGTCGGCAGCTGCCGGCAAGAAATTCCTCGAAGACAACGCCAAGAAAGACGGCGTCGTCACCACCGCTTCCGGTCTGCAGTACAAGATCGTGAAGAAGGCCGACGGCGCCCAGCCTAAGCCAACCGACGTGGTGACTGTTCACTACACCGGCAAGCTCACCAACGGCACTACCTTTGACAGCTCTGTAGATCGTGGTAGCCCGATCGACCTGCCGGTCAGCGGCGTGATCCCGGGTTGGGTCGAAGGCTTGCAACTGATGCATGTTGGCGAGAAGGTCGAGTTGTACATCCCGTCCGACCTGGCCTACGGCGCCCAGAGCCCGAGCCCGGCGATCCCCGCCAACTCCGTGTTGGTATTCGACCTGGAGCTGCTGGCCATCAAGGACCCAGCCAAGGCAGAAGCAGCAGACGCACCTGCTGCACCAGCCGCCAAGAAGTAATCGGCGCCTGAACACACAACGCCCCGTCTCGACGGGGCGTTGTTGTTTTCGGGGCTGTATCAAAGGATGCAAAAATCTTCTGTGGGAGCTGGCTTGTCGGGTCGCCGCATCGCTGTGATGACCGCCAGACGCTCAGCACTCCAAATGTGGGAGCTGGCTTGCCTGCGATGACGGCCTGCCAGCCTACACCTACTAACTGACACACCACGATCAACCTGTGGGAGCGGGCTTGCTCGCGAAGGCGGCCTGGCAGTCAACACAGTTGGA
>NZ_JALJRP010000069.1:0-4213 GCF_024519715.1 Pseudomonas sp. Pse35
AGGACACCGCCCTTTCACGGCGGTAACAGGGGTTCGAGTCCCCTAGGGGACGCCACGATTACCCGCTCTGCGGGATTTTTAAGGGTCATTCAATTATTGAATGGCCCTTTTGTTTGTCTGGCGTTTGGCCAATTCCCTCCTTTATCACCCATTTTCTGTTCTGACCGGCGGTCGTGCTTATCGCTTGCCAAATATTATTATGGTAATAATATTCAACCCATGAAAGACGGAGGCTTCGATGAGCGATAAAAAAGCGCAAACCCGCGAACGTATTTTGCAGGCTGCCAGCGCGGCATTGATCCAGCGTGGCCCGGCTGAGCCCAGTGTGGGCGAAGTAATGGGGGCGGCGGGGCTGACAGTCGGCGGCTTCTACGCGCACTTTGAAAGCAAGGACGCGCTGATGCTGGAAGCGTTCAGCCAGTTGCTGGCGCAGCGTCGCGCCTCCATCGATGACTTGGACGAACAACTGACCGGCGAAGAGCGCCGCACGTTGGTCGCAGCGTTTTATCTGTCGCGCAAGCACCGCGACTCCACGACCCAGGCCTGCCCGTTGCCCGCGACGGTGGGGGAGATGGGGCGCTTGCCGGACGCTTTTCGCGAGGTTTTGAACGAGCACGTCGAGTTGATGGCCGCGCAATTGGCCGGCAGCCCCGAAGACATTGACAAGGCCCTGGCGGACATGGCCTTGATGGTAGGGGGGCTGACCCTGGCTCGGGCACTCGGGCCCGGCGAGTTATCGGATCGGGTGATACGTGCGGCCAAATCGGCGGTACGCTGAAAAAGGGGATGCAAGATGGGCGCATTGACCTGGGTTCGTGGTTTCAATGGCACGGTGGGGCGCCTTGCGCCGCATGCGGTCGCCAGCAAGATGCGTCGCACCTTCATGACCCCGCGCGATCTGCCGCCGCGTGACTGGGAGTTGCCGCTGTTGGCCCAGTCGGAGCGCATCACTCTGCGTTTCGGCCTGTCGGCATTGCGTTGGGGGCATGGCCCGGCGGTGCTGCTGATGCATGGCTGGGAAGGCCGCCCGACTCAATTCGCCAGTTTGATCACGGCGTTGGTCGACAACGGCTATTCGGTGATAGCCCTGGACGGTCCCGCCCACGGTCGTTCGCCAGGGCGTGAAGCCCATGTGCTGCTGTTTGCCCGCGCCATGCTTGAGGCGGCGGCCGAGCTGCCGCCGCTGTATGCGGTGGTCGGCCATTCCATGGGCGGCGCCAGTGCGATGTTGGCGGTGCAGTTGGGGTTGCGTACGCAGGCATTGGTCAGCATTGCCGCACCGTCGCGCTTTCTGGATGTGCTACGCGGGTTCACCCGCATGGTCGGCTTGCCGCCCCGGGCGCGCTCAGCCTTTATCCAAGAGGTGGAGTTGAGCATGGGCATGCCGCTCAAGCATCTGGACGTGGCCCACTACCAGCTGAACATTCCCGGCCTGATCGTGCACGCCGAAGACGACACCTTCGTTCCGGTCAGGGCGGCTCAAGCCATTCACGAAGCCTGGTTCGACAGCCGCCTGCTGCGCCTGGAGCAGGGTGGCCACCAGAAAGTGCTCGCCGACCCGCAGGTCATTGACGCTGTACTCGCCCTATTGGCCGGCTGCCGTCTACAGGAGCGCCAAAGCGCCTGATACACTGCCCCGCCGACATCAATCGACTGGAGCAAGGCATGGGCTGGGATTTGGCAACGCCGTTCATCATCGATCTGCAGGTTGCGGCTGAGGACATCGACGGCCTGGGGCACGCCAATAATGCGGTGTACGTCTCATGGCTGGAGCGTTGCGCCTGGCGCCATTCGCAGCGCCTGGGGCTGGACCTCACCGAATACCGCCGCCTGGACCGCGCCATGGCCGTGGTGCGCCATGAGATCGACTACCTGGCGGCAGGCTATGAGGGCGATGAGTTACAACTGGCCACCTGGATCGTCGATTGGGACCAACGCCTGAAAATGACCCGTCGTTTCCAGCTTGTGCGCCCCCGTGACGGCGCGACCCTGCTGCGTGCGCAAACAACCTTCGTATGTATTGAGTTGTCCAGCGGCAAGCCCAAGCGTATGCCCGCCGAGTTTATTGAAGGTTACGGCCCCGCCCTGACAGGGGGTTAACGGTTGCCGCAGGAAACCCAGTAAACTGCGCCACGATTTTTGTTGAGTGTTTTCCATGCAAATTGCTTTGGCGCCCATGGAGGGGTTGGTCGACAACATCCTGCGGGACGTGTTGACCCACGTGGGCGGTATCGACTGGTGCGTGACCGAGTTCATCCGGGTCAACGACCGCCTGCTCACACCTGCCTATTTCCACAAGCTCGCCCCGGAACTACTGCACGGTGCGCACACCGCTGCGGGCGTGCCGTTGCGTGTGCAATTGCTGGGCTCCGACCCGGTTTGCCTGGCGGAGAACGCCGCCTTGGCCTGCGAGCTGGGTTCGCAAGTCATCGACCTGAACTTCGGCTGCCCAGCCAAGACCGTCAACAAGTCCCGCGGCGGTGCGGTGCTGCTCAAGGAGCCGGAGCTGCTCAACCAGATCGTCGAACATGTGCGCCGTGCCGTACCTGCCCATATCCCGGTGACCGCCAAGATGCGTCTGGGCTTCGACAGCCCGGATGGCGCGTTGGTGTGTGCAACGGCCCTGGCAGAAGGTGGTGCGGCGCATATCGTGGTACATGCGCGTACCAAAACCGATGGCTATAAGCCCCCCGCCCATTGGGAGTGGATCCCGCGTGTGCAAGACGTGGTGAAGGTGCCAGTGTTTGCCAATGGTGATATATGGAGTGTTGAAGATTGGCGGCGGTGCCGGGAAATCAGCGGCGTAGAAGACATCATGTTGGGGCGTGGCTTGGTCGCGCGGCCTGACCTGGCCCGGCAAATCGCTGCTGCGCGCGCTGGCGAAGAAGTAGTGGAGATGACCTGGGCGCAGATGCAACCCATGCTCCACGAGTTCTGGCGTCAATCGGTAGCCCAGTTGACTGAAAAGCAGGCGCCGGGCCGTTTGAAGCAATGGCTGGCGATGTTGACGCGTAATTACCCGGAGGCGGTCGAACTGTTTACGGCCCTGCGTCGTGAAACCGCATTGGAACAGGTTAGCCGCTTGCTTGGCATGCCTCACCCACAACCGGCAACGTTATGAGTTGTAACGCTTCAATGTCCGTTGATGGTGGGTGCAACATTATTTGAGTCGGCGTCCTGTTTCAAAAAATGCCCCATATTGAGAGATATGGGGCATTTTTTTGTTTGTTGGGATTATCTATGGCTGAACTTGACGCCCTTTATAGAGCGCTCGCAGTTTGTTCTCACATAGGTTGAATGTTGCTCGGTAATAAACAGGCACGTTATAGGTTTTTTAAATTCAAAAGTTTCTCTGTGTAAGTTTATTTATAAATATATGTCTTCGGTTGCGTGGTTCTGGTTGTGTCTTATATGTTCGCGCGAAATATCAAAGTGGGCGGTTACGCGGCGTTTTGAATTGTATCGACAAGTTGCGTTTCAGGTGAGTTATTAATCTGTATTTCTGCCACGCACACGTTCGGGGGCGGCAAATCGAGGTGTTCTTTAAAAAGCACGAGGCAAAGTCTGAAAATTTGGTTTGGTTTCTTTATATGACGCGCGATTTTAGGAACTGGTCAGCGTTAACTCCCACAAATTAGCAGCTGTCAGGCAGTGCTGTTGCTTGCAGTTCATTAAGGCTATTGCTTCCCTGGCCATTTAACGGAGTCAGGTGGCGCCGATTAAGGAGTTTATGAATGTCTCTATCTGTCAATAATTCGCCCTTTGTCAAAGTTGATACCTCACCTCTGAGCGGGCAGTTGCCGACCCCGTTGAAAGTCGACATGCAACCTAAACCTCCGACGAGCCATTTCAACCTCAACCCCGCATCTGCACGCAATGAAAACAGTGAGGTCATGGTGAGTGCGACGGCGCTCACCAGAGTATTTGACATGCTCGAGCAGTTCTTCAAATCCATGCGGGAGATGCTTTTGGGGAAAAGTGTTACGCCTGATCTGGAGGCAAAAGACCAGCCCGTGAAGCCAGCTACAACTGATCAAGCGGTGAAGCTGAATGCAAAAGACCTGCCGGTGAAGCCAGGTACGACTGATCAAGCGGTGAAGCCGAATGCAAAAGACCAGCCGGTGAAGCCAGGTACGACGGATCAGTCGGTGAAGCCGAATGCAAAAGACCAGCCGGTGAAGCCAGGTACGACGGATCAGTCGGTGAAGCCGAA